>DAITPL010000015.1:0-24522 GCA_036833615.1 Rhodanobacter sp. | reverse complement strand
CGGGTTTCGCCATGCAGGGTTTGCTCGGCAAGGGCTTGAACAAGGCGGCCGGGGCACGCTATCGCATCACCGGCAGCTGGGACCAACCGGTGATGACGCTGGTCGAGAAGCACGGCGCGGCGGTGCCACCATTGCAGGCGCCACCTGCAGGCGCCAAGGGGCTGGTCGCGCCAGCCAGCGCCTTGCCGCCAGCCCAGCTGCCGGTCCCGGCCACTTCGGCCAGCGCGCGGCCGGCATCCAGTGCCAGTGTGCATTGAGTGTCGTCGGCGGCTTTAAACGGTACGGTACCGGCCCCATTGAAGGTTTCTTCCCGCAGCTACGGTCGTCATCCATGGATTCGCTGATCAATCAGGTCGAACGCCGCCTGCTGGCCCCCGGCGGCATTGTCACCAGCGATCTGGACCGGGTGTTCGGCCAGTTGATGGGTCCGACGATCGATGCCGCCGATTTGTACTTCCAGCATTCGCGCAGCGAGTCGTGGCTGCTGGAAGAGGGCATCGTCAAGGACGGCAGCCATTCCATCGAACAGGGCGTTGGCGTGCGCGCCATCAGTGGCGAGAAGACCGGGTTTGCCTATTCCGATGAGATTGTCATGCCGCAGTTGCTGCAGGCGTCGAAAGCCGCGCGCGCGATCGCGCACGATGGCAACGGGGTCGGCAAACCGCTGGCGTTGAACGGCACCCGCGCGTTGTATCCGGCGATTGATCCGGTCGACAGTCTGCCCAACCCCGACAAGATTGCCCTGCTGCGCGAAGTGGATGCGCATGCGCGCGCGCGCGATCCACGCATCAAGCAAGTCATCGTCAGCCTCGCGGCCACGGTCGACACCATTTTGATCGCCGCCTCCGATGGCACCCTGGCGGCCGACGTGCGTCCGCTGGTGCGCATGAGCGTGCAGGTGATCGCCGAACAACATGGCCGGCGCGAGGAAGGGCGTTCCGGCGGTGGCGGTCGGTACGGCTATCGCGAACTGATCGAGAATGGTCGCGCGCTGCAATTTGCCGACGAAGCTGTGCGCCAGGCCCTGGTGAATCTGGAGGCGGTGGCGGCGCCGGCTGGCAGCATGCCTGTCGTACTCGGCCCGGGCTGGCCCGGTGTGCTGCTGCACGAAGCCATTGGTCATGGGCTGGAAGGCGACTTCAACCGCAAGGGCAGTTCGGCGTTTGCCGGTCGGCTCGGACAGCGCGTGGCAGCCAAGGGCGTTACGGTGGTCGATGACGGTACGCTCGCCGGCCGCCGGGGTTCGCTCAGCATCGATGACGAAGGCACGCCCACCGAGTGCACCACGCTGATCGAAGACGGCATCCTCAAGGGCTACATGCAGGACAAACTCAACGCACGGCTGATGGGCATGGCGCCCACCGGCAATGGTCGGCGCGAGTCGTTCACCGCGTTGCCGATGCCGCGCATGACCAACACTTACATGCTGGCCGGTACCTGCGACCCAACCGAGATCATCCGTTCAGTCAAGAAAGGCCTGTACGCGCCGAACTTCGGCGGCGGCCAGGTCGACATCACCAACGGCAAGTTCACCTTTTCCGCCAGCGAGGCGTATTTGATCGAGGACGGCCGGATCACCCGACCGGTAAAGGGCGCGACCTTGATCGGCAGTGGTCCCGAGGTACTCCATCGGGTGTCGATGATTGGCAACGACCTGCAGCTTGATGCGGGTGTCGGCATGTGCGGCAAGGAAGGCCAGAGCGTGCCCGTCGGGGTCGGTCAACCCACCCTGAAAATCGACAATATGACAGTAGGCGGTACCGCGTCCGCCTGATTACCGGGTCCGGCTGGTGGCCGGCGGGCAGTGCCCGCCCTACCAAGGCGCTGCCGATCTTCATGCGGAGCAACGTAGGGCGGGCACTGCCCGCCGGCCCTTGCCCGTCGATGGTGTTCGCCACGTATCACACGGGCGATTGGCTGCCGGGATCATGGCGCGTCGACGCACAAAACGACGAAGAGCACCGCAGTGCCCTTCGTCAGGTACGGAAGTGAGGGTGCGAATCAATGCACGCGAAACAGCACCGGCCTCCATGCACCGCTGCTGTATGACTCCCGGCGCTGGCGGTGCATGCGTTCGATCACCTCGATGCGGCGGGATTCGGCCCACTCGACACGCGTCACCGAGAGTTTGGCCGGGTCTTCACCACGCCGACGGGCTTCGGTCTCGCGCCAGTTGTAGAAGTCGTTATAGGCCTCGATCTCGTGCGTCAGTTCGCGCACGCAAAGCTCGATCATGATGGCGTCGTCGAGGAAGCCGATGACCGGCACGTCGTCTGGAATGGAATCGTCCGACGCGGCAAAGTAGCTCAGCGCCGCCAGCACGTTGACGCGGTCCGCGTCGGGCAATCCAAAGCCGGTGTCCTCGACCATCGCCAGCATGGTTTCCACGCTCTTCAAACGCGTCGCGATGAAGTCGGGATACTCGTCCACCTTGGTACCGGCGAGTGACGCTCGCGCTGCAGCAACGATGGCCGATTCGTCTTTCGTGTCGACCGACTTTTTGGCCGCCTTGATCGCGTCCACGAAATGGGCCAGATCCGCATCGCTCAGGGAAAAACAGACATCCAGACTCATCTTGGCGGTTCACACGGCGGGGTCAGGGTCGGAAGCGTATGCCGGACGTGGTCGGTGCGTCAAATAGGCGCAGGCCCGACACTGGATCCGGACGTCCGGGCTGCATGACCGCCCGGGCAGCGCAGTATGAAACCGGCCAGTTTTGGCCGGGGTGACAGCCGCTGCACAGGTATGCGTCGATCGTGACCGGATTGGGTCGATACCGCGACCACGGCGCGCGCCTCCATCGTCGTCGACCTGGCCTTCAGCGCGCGGCCACTTCCGCGCCACCTTGCCTTGGACGCTGAAGATGTTGTCCAGCGTGCGCTTCAGGCTTCGCTCCAAAGATGGTTGGCGAGCTGCGCATCACGCGGCTGCGCGGTGATCAGCGCCTGGTTGCCGTCCTTGTGGTTTTCAGGTCGCCGGAGCGGCTGCTGTATTTGGCGATCGAAGTGCGCGGGACCAGCTTGGGGCGTGAGGGGCTTCTTCCTGCGCTGCGCGCACAGGATCAGCCAGTCGGGTCGTCGCTGATTTCGCGCAACAACGCGGCGACCGCTTCGTGCGTGGGTGCGCGCAGCAGGCGTGCGGCATGGCGGCGCAGGTTGCCATGATCAAGCGTAGCCAGACGGTCGCGTACCTGCAGGATTTGACCCGGATGCATGCTGAATTCGTGCAGGCCGAGCGCCAGCAACAATGCGGTGAAGTTGACATCGCCGGCAATTTCGCCGCACACGCTTACCGGCTTTTTGGCGCGACGACCGGCACCGATCACGTACGACAGCAAACGCAACAGCGCCGGTTGCAGCGGCGTGTAGATGTTTTCCAGCGCATCATTGCTGCGGTCGGCGGCCAGTACGTATTGCGCCAGATCGTTGGTGCCGATGGCGAGAAAATCGCAGTGTTCCAGCAGCGCACGCACATTGATTGCAGCCGCCGGTACTTCGATCATCGCGCCGAGCGGGAGCCGCTCGGGCAGGTCGACGTTTTCCCGTTTCAACTCCTGCCGCGCCAGGTTGAACAGCGTGCGCACGGCAATGAGTTCGTCCGGTTGCGTCACCATCGGTACCAGCACGCGTACCGGGCCGTAACACGCCGCGCGCAGAATGGCGCGTATCTGCGTGGAAAACACCGCCGGGTAATGCAGCGACAGGCGCACGCCGCGCACGCCCAGCGCCGGGTTGTCTTCCCCGCGCATCGCCAGCCCGGCCGCGTCGGCCTTGTCTGCGCCCAGGTCCAGGGTGCGGATGGTTACCGGCGCGCCACCCATGCCCAGCACGAGATCGCGATAGGTGTTGAACTGCTCTTCTTCCGCGGGCGGGCGCTTGTGCTTGAGAAACAGGAATTCGGTGCGATGCAGGCCGATACCATCCGCACCACGCGCGCGCGCCAGCGCCACGTCGGTGGGTGATTCGGCGTTGGCCAACAGGCGAATGGCCACGCCGTCACGGGTGAGCGTTGGCACGTTGGCGAGCGTGGCCAGGCGCCGGCCTTCGATCGCCGCTTCGCGCTGCCACGCGCGGTAATGGGCCAGGTCCGGCGCCGTGGGATGGATCACCGCTTCGCCGCGTTCGGCATCCAGCAGGATCAGGTCGTCGTCGTGGATGCTGGACAACGCATCGCGCGCGCCTACCAGCATCGGCAGGCCGAGACTGCGTGCCAGGATCGCGCTGTGCGAGTACGCACTGCCGGAGCTGGCGACCACGCCGAGCAGGCCATTGCCGGCCAGCTGCGCCATGTCGGCCGGCGCGATGGAGTCGGCAATCAGGATCTCACCCACGCGCGCGGCAAGTTTGCGTTCCTCCTGGCTGGTCTGACGTTGCAGCGCGGAAATCACACGGTTGATGACTTGCTCCACGTCTTCCTTGCGGCTGCGCAGGTACGGATCATCCATGGCGTCGAACACGGCCGACAGCCGGTCGCGTTGTTTCTTCAGTGCGGCGCCGGGCCGGTAGCGGCCAATGCGCACCATGTCTTCGAGGCCGCGCAGCAGTTCCGCGTCATCCAGCAGGAGGCTGTGCGCATCGATGAACTCGTTGACCTCGCGCGCGAGCACACCGTGCAATTTCTCGCGCAGCTCGCGCAACTCCTGTCGCGCGGTTTCCAGCGCGCGATCGAGCAGCAGCAGCTCTTCGTCAATTTCACTCTCGGCCAGCGGACGTGTGTCGACCGCGTAGCGGCTGGGTTGCACCAGCCGTGCACGCCCCAGGGCCATGCCGTGTGCGGCGACCGTGCCCGCCAGCACCTGTCTCATGATGCGCTCCGGGCGCGAACGCGACGCGCGGACAGATCAACCGGCGACGCGGCGCAAACGGCCACCTGGCTGGTGCAGCGCTGCCGCGCGGGTTCGACGCGGACCGTTGCGGCATGCGCCGAAGTGCAAATGTGGAAGGCGGGCATACCTGTGGATGATGCACAAGGCTGCTGAACGGGCGCCGATTTTGCATGGAGATGGCGACGCTGCAGTTGTCCGCGCGCGCGCGTGGGGGCGGCTGGACCATGGCGCCGGAGCTTGCCGCCGTACCCGCGGCGAGCGACTGATTGCGGGCGGCCGGAAGCCGGTGGCGGATGCGAACCACGCATTGCAGCGCAGGGTGCGGACGGGCAGCGCATCGCACCTGCTGGCTGCGCCGGAGCCGGCTGGCGCTCGTCATCCGCTGCCCGTCGCCTGCTCACGCGCCCTCGTCGAACTTGCGGGCAAACAAGGTGACTACCGCCTGCAGCGCCTCGGCTTCGTCCGGGCCGTCGGCGCGCACGGTCAATGGCGTGCCGAGGCCGGCGGCAAGCATCATCACGCCCATGATGCTTTGCGCGTTGACTTCGCGTGCGTTGCTGACCAGCCACACCGTGGATTTGAAGCCATGTACCAGTTGCACCAATTTGGCGGAAGCGCGGGCGTGCAGCCCGAGGCGGTTGCTGACGACAATGTCCTGTTCAAGCATGATCGATGAAGATTCCCCCACGGCCGCCACTGGCCGCGATTTGCACCAGTTCATCCAGCGACCGGTCCGGATAGTTGAGCACGCGCAGCAGCATTGGCAGGTTGAGGCCGGAGACGCAGCGCAGGTGTACACCCAGGTCGGCCAGCGACAGGCCGATGTTGCATGGCGTGGCACCGTACAGGTCAGCCAGCACCAGCACGCCGTCGCCGTGATCCAGTTCGCGCGCGTGGTGGGCGGTGAGCGTACGCATCACGTCCGGATCGGATTCGGGCGGGATCTCCACTGCGTTCACGCGCATCGGCAACTTTGGCATGACGTGGCGCGCGGCGCTGATCAGCGCCTGGCCGACCGCCTCGTGGGTCATCAGCAGGACGCCGACGGTCACGCTGGCTGGCCGGTGGTGGAAGGGAACAGATGCATGCCGATCACTCCAGCTCACGATGGAAGGTAAGCACGCCTTCGCGTTTGTCGCGATAGTAGGCAGCAAGTTTTTCCACCAGGTAGACCGAGCGGTGCCGGCCGCCGGTGCAGCCGATGGAGATCGTCAGGTAACTGCGATCGTCGGCCTCGAACCGCGGCAGCCAGGCGTCCAGCCAGCGTGCCGTGTCGACGAAGAATTCGCCGACGAGTGGTTCGGCGTCGAGGAACTCCCGTACCGGCGCATCCTTGCCGGACAAAGGGCGCAGGTGCGGCTGCCAATGCGGGTTGGGCAGGCAGCGTGCATCGAACACGAAGTCGGCATCCTGCGGCAGGCCACGGCGATACGCGAACGACTGGAACATCAGTGTCAGGCCCGCAGTGGCCTGGGCGTAACCGGTGGCCACCAGCCGGCGCAGCTGGTGCACGTTGAGATCGCTGGAGTCGATCACTTTTTCCGCAATGGCCATCATCGGGCGCAGCAGTTTGCGCTCGGTGGCAATTGCGTCGCCCAGTGACACGCCTTGGCCGGCCAGCGGATGCCGGCGGCGGGTTTCCGAGTAGCGCTTGATCAACACCGCGTCGCTGCAATCGAGAAAGATCATGTGCACTTGCACGCCGGCCGCGGCCAGGTCCGACAGCACGCTCGGCATGTGGTCCAGATCCGCACCGCGGTTGCGTATGTCCACGCCGACCGCGATGCGTCGATGGGTGTCCTGATCGTCTTGCACGACGGCGTTGACCAGTTGTGGCAACAGTGCGGACGGCAGATTGTCGACGCAGTAAAACTCCAGATCCTCAAGGGCGCGCAGCGCCACCGTCTTGCCACCGCCGGACATGCCGGTGAGCACGATCAGGTGGATCTCGCTGGGATCGAGCAACGGGTTGAGCAGCGGTGCGTCGTCGTCTTGCATGCGGTTCACCATGGCGGCAGTCGGCGCAACTGGTGCGCCTGGCGGTCGATGAAAGTTTGCGCCGGATCGACGCCCTGGCTTTTCAACGCGTGGCTGCGCACTGCGGTTTCGACCAGTACCGCCAGGTTGCGGCCGGTGGCGACCGGAATGGTGATCATCGGCATGGCAACGTCAAAAATCTGTTTGTGGCCGGTGTCGCCGGTAAATCGCGTCATCGCATCTGCGTCGGCTTCCTCGCCTTCGCGCAACGGTTTGAGGTGGATGACCAGGCGCAGGTATTTGGACGTCTTTACGGACATGTGACCAAACATCTCGCGCACGTTGAGCACTCCCAGGCCACGCACCTCCAGCAAATCCTGCAACAGCTCGGGGCAGGCGCCGTCGATGACATCCGGTGCAATCAGGGTGAATTCGGTGGCGTCGTCGGCCACCAGGCGGTGACCACGGGTGATCAGTTCCAGCGCCAGCTCGCTCTTGCCGGATCCGGCGTCGCCGGTGATCAGGACGCCGATGGAGAATACTTCCATGAACACGCCGTGCAAGGTGACCTTGGCGGCGAGCTGGCGTGACAGGTGGTATTGCAGATAGGTGAGCAGCTCGTGCCCGCGTTTGGCGCTGGTCCATAGCGGGGTGTCCGTCTCCTCGGCCACCTCGCGCAGGTCCGCCGGGATCGGCTGGTCCTTGGTGACCACCAGCGCCACCGGCTGGTAGGCGGCAACCTTGTGCATCACTTCCCAGCGCTGGCGCGAATCCAGGCCGTCGAGGTAATTCAGTTCTTCCGAGCCGATGATCTGGATCTTGTTCGGGTAGATCACGTTGAGGTAGCCGATCAACGACGGTCGGCGTGCCTGGGCGACCCCCGGCTCCAGCGCGCGTGTTTCACCCCGCATGCCGGACACCCAACGCAGCGCCATGCGTTCGTGGACGCCGTCAAACAGCTGTCGCGCAGTGATCCGATCCAAATGCAAGTCCTCGCGGTTGCGTGTCCGGCATCCCCGACCACGCAGCAGACATTGTGCCAGCTTGGACGTGGTGTCGCCGGACGCTGCGCATGAACCCGTGGCCGACCGATGCAAAAGAACGGCCCGCTGGTTGGGCGGGCCGCAAGGTTTTGGCATGGGTGTGAAGGATCAGCCGTACTGGCGCTCTTGGCGCGCCTGGCGCTGGTGCTTGTCGCTGAGCTTGTCTCGATGCTTGCGCAACTGGGCGGTGAGCTTGTCAAACAGCAGGTCAATCGACGCGTACATGTCTGCCTCGGTCGCTTCGGCGTGCAGTACCGCGCCGTTCGTGGTCAACGTGCCGTCGGCACGTTGGTGCAAGCTGTCGATGGACAACACGATGGCGAGGCTGATGAGCTTGTCGTCGAGACGGGTCAAGCGGTCGAGCTTGCTGGTGACATGATCCCGCAAGGCCGGGGTGACTACGATCTGCTGGCCGCTGAGTTGGAATTGCATGGAGGCGACTCCTCTTGGTGGTGCAGTGCCGCATTGCGCGGCGGGGCTGATACGCACCGATGTCCGCCCGGCGCGTACCGTAAATCACACATCACTTCCTACAGCTATGGGGACGCTTTTGCCACTGGCAAGTTCCCCGGGGAGTCTGGGTTGCAGAAATTTCCGGCTGCAAAGCGGTCGTGGTTCACTATCTGCCCGCTGCCTGGCCCATGAAGGGCGAAAACGACGATTGCTGCTCCACGCAAGCCACCCCACGCCTCGCAAGTTGCATGCCCGGGCTCCAGGCGTGATTTGCCGCGTTCAACGAGCGCGCTGGCGTTCGCTGGAACTCGGGATGCGCAGACCCTCCCGATATTTGGCCACGGTGCGACGGGCAACCTGAATGCCCTTGCCTTGCAGGGCCTTGGCGATGGCTTGATCGGACAATGGCTTGCGCGCGTCCTCGGCGTCGATCAACTTGCGCAGCATGGCCTGGATGGCGGTGGCCGATGCGCTGCCACCGTCTTCGGTGGACACCCCACTGGAAAAGAAATACTTCAATTCAAAAGTGCCGCGCGGGGTGTGCAGGTACTTGCGGGTAGTCACGCGGGAGATGGTGGATTCATGCATGCCGACTTCCTCGGCAACTTCGCGCAGCACCAGCGGATGCATGGCTTCAGGGCCGTAATCAAGGAATGCGCTTTGCCGACGTACGATCGCCTCGGCTACCTTGAGCAGTGTTTCGGCGCGCGATTCCAGGCTCTTGATCAGCCAGCGCGCCTCCTGCAGCTGACCGCGCATCCAGCTGGCGTCTTCGCCGCGCGCCTTGGCGATCAAGCCGCAGTAGTGCTGGTTCAAGCCCAGGCGTGGCTGGCAATCGGCGTTCAGGCTGACGTACCAGCGGCTGCCGCGTTTGACCGCGTATACGTCGGGCGCCACGTATTCGACCGGCGTGGCGTCCAGTGCCGCGCCGGGTCGTGGATCGAGGCTGCGGATCAGCAGCGCCGCGGTGGTGGTGTCTTCCTCGCTGGCATGCAGGCGCCGGGCGAGACGGGCAATGTCGTTGCGGGCGAGCAGATCCAGCTCGTTGTCGACCATGCGCAATGCCAGCTCGCGCTGCGGTGTGGCGGGGTCCAGCTGTTCCAACTGCACGTGCAGGCAATCGCGCAGATCCAGACTGCCTACGCCGGCGGGGTCGAAGCCTTGCAGGCACCGGCGCACAGCGTCGATTTCAGCCACGCTGGCGTTCAGCTCGGCCGGCAACGCGGCAAGCACCGATTCCACGCCGTCAGCCAGATAGCCGGCCGGGTTCAGCGCATCGATCAGCACCGTGGCGATGGCATGCTGGCGTGGGTTGAACGAGGCCATGTTGAGCTGCCACAGCAGGTGCTGCTGCAGGGTTTCCGGCGCGGCGTTTTGCGGCTCGAAATCCTCGTCGGTGCGCGATCCCGAACTGCTGCCGACAGAATTGCTGCGGGAAAAGTCGATCGGTGTTTCGGCGCTGGCCCCACCATCCGCCCACTCGCCGTTGTCGTCGCGCTCGTTTTCGCCGTCGATATTGGAACTGCCGTCGGCTGCGGCCGGGTCCGCGTATTCCTCGACATCGCCGTCGGCGCTATCCGACTCCGCGCTGTCTTCGGCAAACTCCAGCAGGGGATTGCCCTCCGCGATCTGGCGCAGTTCCACCTCCAGTTCCAGTTGCGACAACTGCAGCAACCTGATCGCCTGCTGCAGTTGCGGCGTCAGGGTCAGTTGCTGGTGCAGTCGAAACTGTAGTGCGGGTTTCATGCCTACGCGGTCAAAGGAGCTTGCGGCCATCCTAACCCGTGCTTGCGATGGCGACCATAGGGGATGAGCGCGGCCCTCGCTTTCGCTGGTGGCGGCGGTGGGCGCGGTTGCCTGGTATCACCCGCCGGCTTTGCTGTTGCGAGGTTCGCACGCGCACAGCGGCATGGCAACGATCGCTATCGCTGACTCTTGCAAGGAGCGGTTCACGGTGCGGCAACGATGGCGGGCAGTGCCCGTCCTACGGAACGCAGCAGACACGATCGTGGGCAGGTGCCGCCCTGCGGAGCCTGGCTGTGGGCCGTGTCCACGAGGCCCGATTCCCGGTAGCCCGGGCGGTAGAAACACAAACGGCTGCCGCATCGCCGTTCGGGGCACCGCCGCACCGCTTTTCGGCCCGTGGAACCACTAGGGCCCGCATACCGCCAAGGCAACTGCCTCGAAACGACTTTGCCTCGCCCGCCGGGGTTCCACCGCCCGGCTTCTAGAGGCGAAACTCGTGGCCCAGATACACCTCGCGTACCCTTGCGTCGGCAAGGATGTGGGCCGGGGTGCCACGGGCAAGCACGGCACCTTCGTTGAGGATGTAGGCACGATCGCAGATGCCAAGCGTCTCGCGCACGTTGTGATCGGTGATCAGCACGCCAATGCCGCGTTCGCGCAAGTGGCGCACGATGCGCTGGATCTCGCCCACGGAAATGGGATCGACACCGGCGAATGGTTCATCCAGCAGCATGTAACGTGGCTTGGCCGCCAGCGCGCGGGCGATCTCCACCCGACGACGTTCGCCGCCGGACAGGCTGATGCCTTTCTGCCCCGCGATATGCGCAATCTTCAACTCTTCCAGCAGGCTCTCCTGCTCCTCACGCCGCTGTTGACGGGTAAGTCCGGGGCGCAACTCCAGCACGGCCATGATGTTGTCGGCCACGCTCAGGCGGCGGAACACCGAGGCTTCCTGCGGCAGGTAGCCGATCCCGAGCCGCGCGCGCGTGTGCATTGGCAGGTCGGTGATGTCGTGCTTGTCCAGCGTGATCTTGCCGGCATCGGCTTCGATCAGGCCCACCACCATGTAGAAGCACGTGGTCTTGCCCGCGCCATTGGGCCCAAGCAGGCCCACCACCTCACCCTCGCGGATGGAAAACGCGAAATCGCGCACGACGTGTCGCGCGCGGAAACTTTTCTGCAAACCGTGGGCCGACAGCATGGGTTACGGGTGGTCCTGGGCAGGGCGCGCGGTGCTTTGTGCCGGTGCCGGTGCACTGGTGGCGGGGGCGGGCGTGGCAGGCGGGGTGACAGTTGGCTTGGTTGGGCTGGCAGGCTTCGCCTTGGGCAGGAAGGTCATGTGCACCATGCCGTCGCCGGCGCTGTCGCCGGTCATCTGGCTGGTCTGGGTGTTGTAGGTGAGCTTGTCACCGCGGGCCTCACCGCGGCCTTTCTGCGTTACCGACGCATTGCCGGAAAGCACTGCAATGCCGTTGACGTTGTCGTAGTCGATGCTCGCCGCGTTGCCTTGCATCAGGTTGCCGCTGTCATCGAGTTGTTCGATGTGCGCCGGGCCGCTGGTGATCACCACGCGGCTGATCTGCGAGTTGCCGTCGAAATACACTTTGGCCTTATCGCCGGTGGCCTTGAGCGTGCCCTGGGTGATGACCACATTGCCTTGCAACGTGCTGACGCTGTCCGGCTTCTGGAAACCATCAAACCGCTTGGCATTCACCTGCATCGGCTGCGAACGGTCGCTTTGTTTGGCGGACGCCGGCGCGAGTGTCAGCAAGCCGAGCGCAAGGCAGGCAAATTTAATGCTTGCGCGGACGCGGCGGGAAGGTGGCATGGACGTCATCGAGCAGCTCCAGATGTTTGTCATTGAGATTGGCACGCATGCCGACGCCGCTGATTCTAGTGCCGCCCTGGGTCATCTGCGCTGGCGCCGCGGTGGCGATGCGCTTGTCCTGGGGCCAGGCGGTGACATCCGCAGTGTGGATTTCAACCAGCGCCGTGTCGTCATAAGCAGCGCGGTGCAGGTATACCGGCCCTTGCAGCTTGAGCAGGGTGGCGTCCTTGTTGATCCAGCCATACCGCGACTGGCCTTGCCAGTCGGGCACGCCTTGCTGGTTGGCCGGCATCTGGAAAGTTGGAGCGTTGACGTACAGCGATTCGTCGCCTTCGCGGCGTTCCAGGCGTGGCGTCTGCACCCGCAGACTGGGCTGACCGGCGGTGTTGTATTCGGTGACCCGCGCATTGTGCAGCGTGTAGCCGGAGCGCGGCGGGCCAATGAAATCGTTGGCTTTGGGCGCCGGGCCCAGCCACCACAGCAAGGCTTGCGCCGCTGCGGCGGCCAGCGCCAGCGCGATGATCGCGAACAGCAGGCGACGATTGTCCAGCCAACTGCGCCAGTTCACCGCCAATGATCCCGCTCGGTTGTCGATTTGCCTTGCGCGTGCAGGATCAAGTCGCACACCTCGCGTGCTGCGCCATCACCACCGGCCTTGTGCGTTTGCCAATGCGCCTGCTCGGCGACCCAGGGATGCGCGTTGGCGACCGCAATCGCCAGGCCAGCGACATGCATCGCCGGCAGATCGGGCAGATCGTCGCCGACGTAGCACGCTTGCGCAGTTTGCAATTGCAGCGTATCGAGCAGCGCCAGCAGACACGCACGCTTGTCGCCCTGTGCCTGGTACACATGGGTGATGGCCAGTTCGTGTGCGCGGCTGGCTACTGCGTCGCTGTGCCGCGCGGTGATGATCGCCACTTGCACGCCGTGCGCCTGCAGACGGGTCAGGCCGAGGCCGTCGTGCACGTGAAACTGCTTTGCCTCATGGCCACCGGCGCCGTACCACAGGCGCCCGTCGGTCAGCGTGCCATCCACGTCAAACACGGCCACCCGCACCTGTGCGGCACGTGCCAGGATGTCGGCGGGCAGGTTGGCGAGGTAGGGGCTGGTCACGACGTCGGGATGGCTAGTGCGGGGCGCATGCGTCGGGCCAAAGGGCTGGTTTATGCGTTTGTCCGATACGGCAAGCCATCTCAGACGACACGCGCACGCAGCAGATCGTGGATGTTCAGCGCGCCGACGACGTGTTGCGCTTCGTCGACCACCAGCAGCGCGTGGATCTGGTGCTTCTCCATCAGCTGCGCGGCCTCGGCGGCAAGCTTGTCGGCGTTGATGGTTTTCGGGCCATGGGTCATCAGTTCGGCCACCGTGACCCCGCGCAGATTCACCTCCTGGTCGTCGAGCGCGCGGCGCAAGTCGCCGTCAGTAAACACGCCCAGCAGGTGTTGCTGAGCGTCGACCACGGCGGTCATGCCCAGGCGTTTGCGCGTCATTTCAATCAGGGCACTGGCCAAGGTGGCGTCTGGTGCGACACACGGGATGTCCTCGCCAGTGTGCATCACGTCGCTGATGCGCAGCAGCAGCCGGCGACCGAGTGCGCCGGCCGGATGCGAGCGGGCAAAGTCGTCCGAAGTGAATCCGCGCGCTTCCAGCAGGGCAATGGCCAACGCGTCGCCGAGCACCAGTGCCACCGTGGTGCTGGTGGTTGGCGCCAGCCCGAGCGGGCACGCCTCGCAGGAAATGCTGCCGTCCAGGCAGACGTTGGCCAGTCGCGCCAATGAGGATTCCGCTTTGCCGGTGATCACGATCAGCGGGATGCCCTGGCGCTTGATCACTGGCAGGATCACCAGCAGCTCGTCGGTTTCGCCCGAGTAGGAGAGCGCCAGTACCACGTCCTGCGGCATGATCATGCCCAGGTCGCCATGGCTGGCTTCGCCCGGGTGCACGAAAAATGCCGGCGTGCCGGTGGAAGCCAGCGTGGCCGCGATCTTGCGCGCGATGTGGCCGGACTTGCCCATGCCGCTGACCACGACGCGACCTTTGCAGGCGAGGATGAGTCGGCAGGCTTCGACGAATTCCGTACTGATACGCGATTCCAGCCCGGCAATGGCCGCCGCCTCGGTGGCGATCACGTCGCGCGCGCTGGCGGCGATGATGTCCGGATTCAGCGTGCCGGAGCGGGGAGCGACAGTGCGTGCGTTCATGTGATCTCGATGAGTAAGGCCCGGCAGGCGACAAATCGGTCACCTGCCGGACCAGCGCGCCAGCGTTTCTACTGCCAGCCGAATCCATTATCATGGTCAATTGTGCATTTTAGCGTCATTGAACGGCGGATTTCGCGTTCCGCCCGTGGCGCATGGACCCCCGATGGACTCAGCCAGCATCCAGGCAATGATTGAACGTGGTCTGGCCGGAGCGCAGGTGACGGTCAGCAGCGACGACGATGTGCATTTCGAGGCCACTGTGATCGCCCGTCAGTTCGCCGGCAAATTGCCGCTCGCGCGGCATCGGCTGGTGTACGCCACACTGGGCGAGCTGATGGGTGGGGTGATCCACGCGCTGGCGCTGAAAACCCTGACACCCGAGGAAGCTGCGGCGCGCCGTTGACGCAGCTGCCGTACCTGCCTACCCGTATTGAAGGACCCCGATGGCAAAAATCCTTATCAGTGGCGGCACGCCGCTCAATGGCGAGATCGGTATTTCCGGCGCCAAGAACGCCGTGCTGCCCATTCTTGCCGCCTGCCTCCTGGCGGATGAACCGGTCACCATCGGCAACGTGCCACATCTGCATGACGTCACCACCTTCATCGAATTGCTTGGGCAGATGGGCGTGCAACTGGTGCTGGATGAGCGCATGCGCATGCAGGTAGACCCGCGCACGACGAGTACCTGCGTGGCGCCTTACGACCTGGTGCGCACGATGCGCGCCTCGATCCTGGTGCTTGGCCCGCTGGTGGCGCGTTTTGGCCAGGCCGAGGTTTCCCTGCCGGGCGGTTGCGCGATCGGCTCGCGCCCGGTGGATCAGCATATCCGCGGCCTGCAGGCGCTGGGTGCGCAAATCACGGTGGAGAACGGCTACATCAAGGCGCGCGCCCGGCGATTGCAAGGAGCGCGGATCGTGATGGACATGGTTACCGTCACCGGTACCGAAAACATCATGATGGCCGCGGCGCTGGCGTGCGGCACCACGGTGATCGAACACGCTGCGCAGGAACCCGAAGTGGTCGACCTGGCGCAGTGCCTGATCGCGATGGGCGCACAAATCGAAGGCGTCGGCAGCCCGACGCTGGTCATTCATGGCGTCGAGCGGCTGCATGGTGCGCAGTACGAAGTACTGCCCGATCGCATCGAGACCGGCACGTATCTGGTGGGCGCGGCGATGACCGGTGGCAAGGTTCGTGCGCGTCACGCGCGTGCCGATACGCTCGATGCCGTGCTGTGCAAGCTGGAGCAGGCCGGCGCGCAAATCTCCGTCGGGCCGGACTGGATCGAGCTGGACATGCACGACCGCCAGTTGCGGGCAGTGGACATCAGCACCGCGCCGTACCCGGAGTTTCCCACCGACATGCAGGCGCAGTTCACCGCGCTCAACTGCGTGGCCGCCGGGACCGGCGTGGTCACGGAAACGGTGTTCGAGAATCGCTTCATGCACGCCCATGAGTTGCAGCGGCTGGGCGCGGATATCCGTCTGGACGGCAATACGGCCGTGGTGCATGGCGTGGCGCAGCTCAGCGGCGCGCCGATCATGGCGACTGACCTGCGCGCTTCGGCGTGTCTGGTGTTGGCCGGTCTGGTGGCGAAGGGCGATACCGTAGTCGATCGCGTCTATCACATCGACCGTGGCTACGAGAATATCGAGGAAAAACTCGGCGCGTTGGGAGCAAGAATCCGCCGCTTGCCGAATTGAGCTGGGCGACCCGAGTTTGCGTAGGGCGGGCACTGCCTGCTCTGCGCGCGGTTCAAGCTTTTGCAGGGCGGGCACTGCCCGCCGTGGCGGGCGCGCTGACGCCGTTTACGCCTGCGGCTGTGCAAACCCACCGGGCGGCTTGGCAATGAACCATGCGGCCGGTGCCCGGTGGTGCAAGGCCGGCGGGCAGTGCCCGCCCTACGCGCAGCCCAAGCTTGTGTAGGGCGGGCACTGCCCGCCCTACGCGCAGCCCAAGCTTGTGTAGGGCGGGCACTGCCCGCCGCTGCAGCAATGGGACGGCGTACAGTTGCTGACGCCGTCCACGCCTGTGGTTACCGGTAACTGACCAGCTCCAGCTGCAGGTCGCCGCCATCGTGCTGACTGAGCTTGATCGGCAGCAGATAGCGGTCAGGTACGTACCATGCGCTGAAACCCCGGTCCGCGTCAGTACGCTCCACCCGCACGGCGTTGAAGCGGCCGGCGGGTACGGTGATGGTTTCCTTGCCGGTCACCTTGAAGTGTTGCGTTTCCACGGTTTGGCGCACGGCCACCGGCAGTGCGATGTCGTCGCGGCCATTGCGCAATGCCAGGCCCAGCGCGAGTGGCAGCGTGTTGCGCTCGACCATGCCCGGTTGCGCGGGGTAAGTGATCGGGCCCTTGCCCTCGTCGACCGTCACCTGTTTGTTCGCCCAGTCCACCCGCAGGTGGCGTTGCTTGTTCTTGATCGCGGCCTGCAACGAGTAGTCGTAGCTGACGGCTTCGGGCACGTCGCCCTTCCAGCGCAGCCGTGAACTCTCGCTGACATTGGCGCCGAGCAGGGCGGCCAGGCCGCCGGTGCCCTCCACATCCTTGCGATACAGCCACGTGCCGTGGTCAGCGGCGCGCAGGCTGACCTGCGCCACGCCCAGCGGCTGGCCAGCTTGCACAACGTTGTAGGTGGCGGTAAACGGATGCGGCGGCGCGGCGACGGCGCCAACAGCGGCAAACAGCAGGCCGAGGCCGAGCGCATTGGCGAGCACAGGTCGGATAGTCATGCGTTGCAGTCTGCCAGCGGCGGACTGAACGCGCGATCACTCCGCCGTGTGCAAGCCGTCAATGCCGAGGACCAATGGCGCGTGCAGACGCTGGCCATCCAGCTGCGGAGCCCCCTCCGCCCATTGCAGGCGACCGGAGGCGAGCAGGCCAAGCACGGCGGGCAGCAGGCGATGTTCCATGGTGAGCAGTCGTTCGGCCAGCGTGTCTTCGGTGTCGCCGGGCTCGATGCGGATGTGCGCCTGGGCCACCACCGGGCCACCGTCGAGTTCGGCAGTGACGAAGTGCACGCTGGCGCCGTGATCCTGATCGCCGGCTTCCAGCGCGCGCCGATGCGTGTGCAGGCCGCGATACTTGGGCAGCAATGAGGGGTGGATGTTGATCACGCGGCCGACCCAGGTGCGCAGTGCGTCGCCATCGACGACCCGCATGTAGCCGGCCAGCACCAGCCATTGCGCGCCGCTGGCGGCCACGCGTTGCAGCAGGTCGTGATCGAATGCGCGGCGATCGGGATAACTGCGCGGGTCCAGCGCCAGGGTGGGGATCCCCGCGGCTTCGGCCAGCCGCAGCGCCGGTGCGGCAGCCTTGTCGCTGCCGACCAGCACGAACTGCACCGGTAATTCGCCACGCGCCTGCGCGGCCAGCAACGCCGCCAGGTTGCTGCCGCGACCGGAGGCCAGCACCGCCACGCGCGGCAGCGAATTGGCTGTCGTCGATGTCATCGGGATCAACTGATCTGCACGCGCTCGGCGCCATCGACAGCGGGCACGATCGCGCCGATTACCGAACTCGCCAGCCCGTGTGTGGCCAGCAGCGCTGACACGGCGGCCACGCCGTCGCGCGGCACGATCACGGTAAAACCGACGCCGCAGTTGAACGTGCGCCACATTTCCTCGCGCGCCACCTCGCCTTCGTGCTGCAACCAGGCAAACACCGGCGGCAGCACGATGGCCTCCGCATCCAGCGCAAGGCCGAGGCCGGCCGGTACCACGCGGATGATGTTTTCCTTCAGGCCGCCGCCGGTGATATGCGCCATGCCGTGCACCTGCGAGGGGTGCGTGCGCAGCAAGTCGAGCATGGGCTTGACGTAGATCGTGGTTGGCGTCATCAGCGCGTCGATCAGTGGCACGCCGCCCACCTGCTGGTCCAGCTTGCCGCTGGCGGGTGTGCAACCGGCACGCTGCAGGATCCGGCGAATCAGCGAATAGCCGTTGGAGTGCGGGCCGGACGAGGCGACGCCGAGCACCGCATCGCCGGCAACGATGGCCGCGCCGGTCAGCATCCGCGATTTTTCCACCGCACCAACGGTGAAGCCGGCCAGGTCGTATTCGCCCGGCGGATACATGTCCGGCATTTCGGCCGTCTCGCCGCCGATCAGTGCGCAGCCGGCCAGTTCGCAACCCTGGGCGATGCCGCCCACCACGGCCACGGTGGTCTCCACGTCAAGCTTGCCGGTGGCAAAGTAGTCGAGAAAGAACAGCGGTTCGGCGCCTTGCACCAGCACGTCGTTGACGCACATGCCGACCAGATCAATGCCGATCGTGCTGTGCCGCCCCAGCGTCTGCGCCAGTTTCAGCTTGGTGCCGACGCCGTCCGTGCCCGACACCAGCACTGGCTCGCGGTAGCGGCCGGACAAGTCAAACAGTCCGCCAAAGCCACCCAGCCCCCCCATGACCTCAGGGCGGAGCGTGCGCTTGACCAGCGGCTTGATGCGTTCGACCACGGCGTTGCCGGCGTCGATATCGACACCGGCAGCACGATAGGTAAGGGGGTCTGACATGGCAAAAGCCGCATGCGGGAAACGGCCAAGTTTAGCAGGACAGCGGCCCGTAGCCCCGTCACGCAGGGTGTGGAAGCAGCGGCTCACACGGTGTCGATGGACGCTGGCGGCGCGATTGGGCAGACTGCTGCACAGTTTCCGTCACGAACGATCCCGCCGATGCACTTGCCACGTCTGCTGCCTGCTGTGTTGTTGCCCGTCATCTTGCTGCTGGGTCTGGCGCCGCGGCTGCACGCGCAGATCGCTGCCCCGGCGTCGCCGTACTCCGTCGTCGTGCCGGTGGCGGACACCACGGCGGTACAGCGCGATGATGCGTTTGCAGCCGCACTGGCGCAGGTGTTGACCCGCGTGGCCGGCGGCCAGGACTTGCGTAGCAACGCCGGATATGCCGATGCCTTGCAGGGTGCCAGCGCGATCGTGCAGAAATTCCAGTACCAGCGCGCAGCCAGTGGCATGAGCCTGCAGGTGGATTTCGAGCCGGGTGCGGTGAAGCGCCTGGTGTCGCGGCTTGGTGTGGCCAGCGCTGGCGTGAAACCGCCTGTGTTGTTGCTGGTGCAGGGCACGGATGGTGTGCTGCTGGATCAGGCGGCCCTGGCCAGCCTGGCGGCGGCTGCCGCCACGCAAGGTACCGAGGTGGCGTACCCGGAGGCTGGCGATACCCCGGATTTCGCCAGGATCTCGACAGGCGATATCGATGCGCTGGTGACGCTCAATCAGCGCTACCACACGGGACTGGTGTTGCTTGGCAAATTGCGCGCAGGGGGCGCGGACTGGATCCTCATCACCGGTGGGCAACCGCAGCGCTGGAGCGACAACGGCGACACCGAGGACGAGTTGTTGTCTGCTGCCGGCACGAGCATGGCGGCACGCATCGGCAAGCAACTCAACGTCGTTGGCGGCACCGTCAGCGATGGGAAATTCTGGGTGAGTGGCTTGCACTCGGCATTGGATTACGCGAACTTGCTGGCGGCGTTGCGCGCGGATCCTGCAGTGCGGGAGGTGGCCACGCTGGGTGCACAGGATGCTGGCGTCTTGTTGTACGTCAAGGCCACGCTGCCCATGAGCGGGCTCGCCGCGAACCTTGCTGCCACTGGTCGCGTGCGCCTGCAGGGCGATCCGCATGCGGGCGCCGACGTCACGCTGCGCTGGGTGCATTGAGTGCGCCGGGTGATCAGGAGCGGCTGGGTGCGGGCGCGACGCATTCGGCAACGCGCTGCGGGCATGGATGCCGGTCAAGGTCGTGACGGGATGCAGCACGCATGGCCCGCGCCGCGCTGGCCCGAGTCGGACAGCATTCCGGTTCCACTTTTCGCGTCCGGCCGGAATCGGTTTGGCATCAGAACCCGCATCCCGGGTGGAGCAAACGCTTGAATCAGGACCTCTCCCGGCGCTGGCAGCTGCTCGCGATCACCGCCGTCATCGGCTACCTGATCTGGCTGCTCGGGCCGGTGCTGATGCCATTTGCGATCGCCGCCATGCTCGGCTATCTCGGTGACCCGCTGGCCGATCGTCTGGAGCGCTGGGGACTGGGCCGCAACTGGGCGGCCACGCTGGTGTTTCTCGTGTTGCTGTTTGCCTTTGGCGGGGTGTTGCTGTTGCTGGTGCCGCTGGTCTCGCGCCAGGTAGAGAGTGTTATCCAGAACCTGCCGCATTACGCCAATTGGGCGCAGAACACCGCCTGGCCGTGGCTGCAGGAGCGTTTGCATCTGGATCCGCACACGCTGGACAGTGATCGCCTGCTGGCGTTGCTCAAGACCCACCTGGGTTCCATGGGTGACGTCGCCGGGGTGTTGCTGGGCAAGGTCACCAGTTCCGGCATCGGGATTGCGCTATGGCTGACCAACCTGGTGCTGGTGCCGGTGGTGGCGTTTTATCTGCTGCGTGACTGGGATCGCCTGGTGGCCACGATCGACCGCATGCTGCCGCGTTCAATCCAGCCGACCATCGCCCATCTGGCGCGCGAATCCGATGCCATTCTCGGTGCCTTCGTGCGCGGCCAGTTGCTGGTGATGCTGGCACTCGGCGCGTTCTACGGGGCCGGGCTGGCCGTGGTTGGACTCAACGTGGGTCCGTTGATCGGCATGGTGGCTGGCCTGCTCAGTTTTGTGCCGTACCTGGGTTTCATCATCGGCTTTGTCGCCGCCATCATTGCCGCGCTGGTGCAGTTTGGCGATTGGGCGCATGTGTTGGCGGTGTGCGGGGTGTTTGTCGTCGGACAATTGCTGGAAGGCTATGTGCTGGTGCCCAAGCTGGTGGGCGACAAGATTGGTTTGCATCCGGTAGCGGTGATTTTTGCGGTGATGGCCGGCGGTTACCTGTTCGGCTTTCTCGGCGTGCTGCTGGCGCTACCTGCGGCCTCGGTGATCATGGTGCTGCTGCGCTATCTGCTGGAACGCTATCGCCTGAGCGAGTTGTACAACGAGGAGGGGCCGGAAGATCCAGTGGTGGCCGAGGTCGAGGTCAGCGTGCACAAGGGGGGCGACGTCGACGTGCACGGCGCCGGCAGCGGCGCGCCAGCAACCCCTGCTGCGCCGCCCACGAGTGATCAGCACGCATCGTGATCGCGCAATTGCCGCTTGCCTTGCGTTGGCCGCGACGCCAACGTTTTGAACATTTCCACGCGGGCGCCAATGCCGCCGCCGTGGCCGCCGTGCGCAAGCTCGCGCTCGAGCCAGGTGCGCCCTGGGTCTATCTGCACGGAGTCAGCGGCAGCGGCCGCAGTCATTTGTTGATGGCGGCGTGTCAGGCCGCGACCGCGGACGCGGTGGATGCGGATGCCGTCACCCCGGAGCACGCAACCAGTGCCGGTGGGCGTCGCGCGCAATATCTGCCGTTGGCACGATTCGCCGATCCGGTAGCCGCGTTGCGCGGCAGTGTGGGCAGCGAACTGCTGGCGCTCGATGACCTGGACGCGATTGCCGGCCACGCCGAAGCCGAGCACGCCTTGTTCGACCTCTACAATCGCAGCCGCGCTGAAGGCAGTGCGTTGTTGTTTGCCGCGGCGGACACACCAAATCATCTGGGTATTGCGCTGCCCGATCTGCGCTCACGCCTGGGTGCCTGCATCCAGTTCGCCCTCAGGCCGCTGGACGACGCAGAGCGCCGCGACGTGCTGACCAGCCAGGCTGTCGCCCGCGGCATCCAGCTCGACGACAGCGTGCTGGACTGGCTGTTTGCCCGTTACGCGCGTGATCTGGGTGCCTTGCTGGACTTGCTCGACCGCCTTGACCAGGCGTCGCTGGCCGCGCAGCGGCGCATCACCATCCCGTTCCTGCGCGACGTCTTGCGCGAAGCTGATGCCACGCCGAAGCCCTCGCCACGCGGCTGAGCCGGTACGGCCGCAGTCGCCGTTGCCGGCACGCTCAGGACGACACGGCGGCGGTATCGCTGTCCCAGGTCAGCTGTCGGTAATCGAAACCGCTGGCCAGCGTCGGTTTGATGACCTCGAAGTACGGAGAGACGTCAAAATCGCGCGGCGTGTACAGACTGTGGTCGCGGATGTGGAAGATTTCGTGCAGGCAATCATGGCATTCGGGCGTGATGGCCGACTCCATGCGCACGGCGGGCAGGATGGGAAAGTGCACGGACTGGAAAGCCTCGGCGACCAGTGTCGAGCAGATCGCGCGCGTGGGATCGCCACTGCCCAACGCGAGCATCCGCCGGCGCCATGGCCCGGGAATCGGCGGGGTGGGAAACAGGTAACGCGCCAGGTCAAACACGTTGCGCAAATCGTAACTTTGGCCGAGTCGCGCCATGGCGTAGTCGACCACGCGGTGGGCGTCGGCGTCACTCAACCCGGCCGGGCGGCACACGCGCAAGTGATAGCCGCTGAGCTGTTGCAGGTCGAACAGGTGGATGCCGCGTTCGGTGTCGGCCTCGACCAGCAGATCAGTCGTGCCATTCAGGATTTGTCCGGCGTAAGTACCCACGTATAGCGCCACGTGCGACCAGGTGGACTGGGTCAGGTATTTGATGGCGGTACTGATGCGTGCGCGGCCTTCCACCAGCACGACATCCGCCGGGCGCAGGATGCGTCGCAGGGTGGCCAGATCCGCCGGCAGATGTGGATATGGCCCGCGTGCCGGGTGATTGAGGTAGCGCGCCAGCGCGCCACCCAGGCGTTGCGCCAGACGGTTCATGGCATGGCCCCGACGTGCTGGCGGCCGGTGTTCGGCAAAGTACCGGCGTACGGCTCGCGCGAAGTCCCCCGCGTCGCGCCGGAACCCGCCGGCGATGCGGAGACTTTGTGGTTGGAAACATGCAAACCGGAATTCACGTTGACGGACTCGCAGGACAATGACTGTCAGGCGTGCAATCGTATCGTGCGGCACCTCGATTCAAGGCGATTGCGGCCTTCATGCAGGTAGATGGAATCGCTGGCTGGCGGTTCCCGTTGGCCGGTGCAAAGGTGCCTTCGCCCAGCGGCTGGCGACCGCGAATCGCTGGCTGGGGGAAGGCGATGGCTTTGGCTGGCAGGCGTCGGGTTCCTTCGGCGGCTCACGCGGCGCAAGGTAAACTCCGTCGGTATGCCTACTTCCCTGATCGTCGTCGACGATTTTCTCGATCATCCCCTCGAGTTGCGCGATGCTGCATTGCGCCTGACCTACCCGGAACAGGACGGTGCGTTTCCTGGCCGCAATTCGCTGCAACGGATCAATCTCGAAGGTCTCCTCCAGCAGGCCTCGCGTCTTGTCGGCGAGCCGCTGGGCTTGCTGTCGCCGCCACAATCGCATGGAAAGTGTCGCATCACGCTTGCGGCGGACGAGGGGCGCGCGAAGGTGCATGTCGACCGTTCGCACTGGTCCGGGATCCTCTACCTCAGCTTGCCGGAAGATTGTCGTGGCGGAACCGAGTTTTTCCGCCATCGACGAACCAACACCGAACGCCGCCCGATCAATCAGGAAGAGCTCGCGGCCATGGGCTACACCTCACTGCAGGAGATGCATCGGGAAATCATCGAGAAGGACAGCAACGACGATTCCAAGTGGGAGATGACCATGCGGGTGCCGATGCGCTTCAACCGGCTGCTGCTGTTGCGCCCCTGGTTGTGGCACACCGCCGGCGCGGCTTTTGGCGACCGGCTCGAGAACGGTCGGCTCGTCTACCTGATGTTTTTTGACTCGGCGCGGGCGTGACGCAGCACGCGATGGCTCCGCGTTCAGGCCTTCAGTAGTTCCGGCGTAGCCTGTGCGCCGATCGCGGCGGTCATGGCCTTGGCCACCTGGAGGTTGCCGGCGATGATGTTGCCGCTTGCCGGAATGCCGTCGCGCCCGGCGAAGTCGCAGTAGCGGCCACCGGCTTCGTGCACCAGCAACACACCGGCAGCGAGGTCCCACGGTTTCAGGCCGATCTCGAAATAGCCGTCGTAGCGACCCGCGGCGGTATAGGCCAGGTCCAGTGCCGCGGAGCCGGAGCGACGGATGTCTTCGGCCTGGCCGAGGATGGCGCGGGTCATGTCCAACTGGGGAGTGAGATGCGCGCGTTGCCGGAACGGAAAGCCGGTGGCGATCAACGCGCCATCGAGGTTCTCGCGCCCGGACACGCGCAGGCGGCGATCGTTCATGAATGCGCCATCGCCCTTGCTCGCGGTATACAGCTCGTCGCGCAGCGGGTCGAACACCACCGCATGTACCGGAATACCCTTGTCGAGCAGCGCGATGGATACGCAGAAATGCGGAATGCTGCGCAGGTAATTGTGGGTGCCATCGAGCGGGTCGATGACCCAGGTCAGCGGGCCCTTGCCGGTGGCACCGCTTTCCTCGCCGAGAATCGCGTGATCGGGATAGGCCCGCCGCAGCTCCTTGATGATCTCGGCTTCGGCGAGCTTGTCGACCTCGGAGACGAAATCCAGATGCTGCTTTTCGACGACGTGCAGACCGTCGATGCGGTTCATGTAGCGCAGGATGATGTTGCCTGCAGCGCGCGCGGCAC
>DAITPL010000014.1:0-40570 GCA_036833615.1 Rhodanobacter sp. | reverse complement strand
TCAGCCAGGAACTGCAACTGCAGTACGACAACGGCAGCAACCTGCAGGCGGTCTATGGCCTGTATTACCTGGATGAG
Organism: Rhodanobacter sp.; assembly: GCA_036833615.1. Classification (GTDB taxonomy): domain Bacteria; phylum Pseudomonadota; class Gammaproteobacteria; order Xanthomonadales; family Rhodanobacteraceae; genus Rhodanobacter. The sequence continues at coordinate 40,493 of DAITPL010000014.1, read as the reverse complement.
AAAGTGCCGTCGCACCAGGAAGCCTACGCCGACGATTTCATTCGCTTCGCCACCTTGCCGATCGATTTCCTGCGTACCATCGACGACAAGCTGGAGAACAAGAGCTGGGCCGGTTTCGCCCACGTCAACTGGGAATTCATGTCGAGCTGGACGCTCGCCGCCGGGGTGCGCTACACCCACGAAACCAAGGATTACGCGCGTACCACCAGCGCGTTCTTTGGTGCGCCGTTGCAGGCTTTCAGCCAGGATCCACAGGCGGTCATCCCCGCCACCAGCAAATCCTGGAGTGCGGTGACGCCATCGCTCAGTCTGGAGAAACAATTCACGCCGCAAACGATGGGTTATGTTTCGGCCAATCGCGGGTTCAAGTCCGGCGGCTTCAACGGCCGCGCCAACGACCCCGCTGAAGCTGCCGATCCGACCTTCGACCCCGAGTATGTGTGGACCTACGAACTGGGCTTGAAAATGCGCTCAGCCGACAACCGTCTGCAGGGCAATTTCGCCGCCTACCATTCGAATTACACCGACTTCCAGGCACGCGTTTCCGAAGTGAAGAATCCAGACTCGGCCACACCGAACTTCAGTTTTCCGGTACTCAACGCGGCCAAGCTGACGATCGACGGCTTGGAATTCGAGGGCACGGCACTGCTCGGTCAAGGCACGAAGCTGTCGACCCAGCTGGCGTGGATGAACGCGCGTTATGACAAATTTGTCGATCCGCGAACGCAGCTTGATCCGAGCCTGGCGGGCCTGCACGACCACGTGCCCTTTTCGCCGAAGTTCACTGCGCGCGTGGCCCTGGCTCAGACGTTGGGCCTGTCCGACGGCAGCGCGCTCACGTTCGGTGCCGACGCTTCCTATCGCAGCGATACCTGGCTCAGCGTCGACAACCGCGCTGGCCTGATGCAGAAGCCGTATGTCGTGACCGGCTTGTTCGGCGTTTACGATTCCGCCGACGGCCACTGGCAGCTCCGCAGCGGCGTGCGCAACCTCGGTGACCGGGTCTACAAGACCGATGGCCAGGAGTTCTCCAGCGTCGGCAACATCCAGACTGCCTACTACGGCGCACCGCGCAACTGGTACGTCAGCGCCCGCTACAATTTCTGACCCGCCGCCCACGCCCCGGGAGTGTCGCTGGCGGGCGCTGCCCCTGCTCTGGAGATCCGCAGCAGGAGCACTGCCCACCCGCAGGCTCCCCGGGCTACGTGGCGAATTTGCGAAACGGAGCCGACCAATGAGCACCCGTTGGGTAACCCGCCTGTTGTGGCTGACCTTGTTGACGAGTGCCGGCACCGCCTGCGCGGGGGGTGCCGATGCCAGCCTGCCCGAACTGAAAATCGACCCGGCGCGTACGGCGGTCGTCGGCCTTTCTTCTGGTGCGTACATGGCGGCCCAGGCGCAGCTGGCCTATCCGGAACTGTTTCCGAATGCGGCGCTGGTCGCCGGCGGCCCGTATGGTTGCGCTGACGGCAAGCTGGAGATCGCGCTGGGCAGTTGCATGAAAGGCGTGCCGGCACCGGATGCCGGGGCGCTGGTGGCCAGTGCCACCAAGCGCTCAACTGCCGGCGACATCGGCGCATTGCAGGATCTGGCCCATGCCCGCGTCTACCTGCTGCACGGCAAGGACGATGCGCTGGTCGCGCCCGCCGTGGCGGAAGCGGGCGTGCGCTTCTACCAGCAACTGCGCGACAACACTCCGGGCCTGGCCGGCATGCAGGTACGCGGCGACGGCCAGCGTGCATTCGCACACAACCTGCCTGTCGCGGCCAGTGGCGATACCTGCGACAAATCGGTGGCGCCATATCTCGGCCACTGCGGTTTCGACGCCGCTGGCGAGATCTTCGCGCAGATGTTCGGCAAGCCTGCCAAGGCGGCTGGCGAAGCACGCGGTGAGCTGCGCCCGTTCGACCAGGATGCGCTGCGTCCCGAAGGCGCTGACGCGTTCCTGGCCAAGACCGGTTATGTCTACCTGCCGCCCGCGTGCCTCGCCGGCGAGGCGTGCGGCATAGTCGTCGCGTTCCACGGTTGCAAGCAAAATGCCGACGCGGTTGGCGAGGCCTTCGTGAAAGATGCCGGCTTCAACCGCTGGGCCGACGTCTACCGGGTAGCCGTGCTATATCCTCAAACCCGCGCAAGTTTCGCGCCCTTGAATCCGCAAGCATGCTGGGACTGGTGGGGATATTCCGGAGCCGACTACGACAGCCGCCACGGCGTGCAGTTGCGTTGGCTGGTGAACGCGGTCCGCGCGCTGGGATTGCCGGCGGGGCATTGATGGCGAAGTGCCGCAGCCCCGGCGCTCGCAGCGTTGTAGGAGCGCACCGTGTGCGCGGCGCTCTTAATTCATCCGTGGTGGCGAGTTGCAGAGCCAAGGGCCTCAGCGCAAAGAGCTTTCGTCCTCCCGCGGAGGACGAGTTACTTTTCTCTTGCGTGGCCAAGAGAAAAGTAACCAAAAGAGAAGGCCACCCCGCTTGGCGCTTGCCGGGCATCCATGCCCGGCAAGTCCGTGAGGGCCGGCCGGGTTTTTCGACAGGACTCCTGTCCTGGCGAAAAAGGATTGGCATCCATGCCAATGCCCCTGCGGGCCTGTCGACCGTCCCTCACCGCCGCACAGGGGCCCCGGTAGGGCAGCGGGCCATCGTGGCCCGCACTCGGTGGAAAGCGGAAAAGCCGAAAAGCCGAAGCAAGAGCGCGGCGGAACGTGGTGGTCTACTTGCGGCTGCTGTCGCTGCTGGTTTTGGCTCCGATTTTGATCTGGCTTTCCTGAAAAGTGCGCGCAGGAGCGCGCTGCTCTGCCCGGGTCCCCTGTGCGGCGGTGAGACGGAGTCGACAGGCCGCGTCAGTGGGCATCGGCACGATGCCGATGCCTTTTCGCAGGTACAGGGACGTACCTTCGAAAAGCCCGGCTCCGGCTCACGGACTTTCCGCCCATGGATGGGCGGAAAGCGCCGAGCGGGGTGCCCCTCTCTTGGGTTACTTTCTCTCGGGCAAGCGAGAGAAAGTAACTCGCGCGCCGCAGGCGCACGAAAGCTCTTTGTTCTGAATGAAAGGAACGCGACAGGAGCATCGGGACTGAGGTCGTCCCCACGAACGGCAACGCCATGCTGAGCGCCAGCGTCATCGCCTTCGCCGCATTGTGCTGGCTCGGCCTGCTGTTCGGCGTGGCGCTGCTTGGCGAGCGCCGCCCGCGACTGTTCGAGAAACGCTGGGCGATCGTGTATGCGCTGTCACTGGCGATCCACTGCACCTCGTGGACGTTCTACGGCACCGTCACGCAGGCCAGTCGCTCCGGCTGGTGGCTGCCACCGACGTTTGTCGGGGCGATTCTGATGTATCTGCTCGCGCTGAAATTCCTGGGCCGCCTGGTGCAACTGGTGCGCGAGTACAACGCCGGTTCGCTGGCCGACCTGATCGCGGTGCGGCTGGGGCGGCATTCGGGACTGGCGGCGCTGGTGACCGCGGTGGTGGTGATCGGCATCGTGCCGTACATCGCACTGCAGCTGAAGGCAGTGGCGATGAGTTACGGCATCCTCAGTCACGGTCAGCTGTCCGAATCCAACCCGTGGCAGGACAGCGCCTTGTACGTTGCGCTGCTGATGGCGCTGTTTGCGATGCTGTTCGGTACCCGACGGGCGTCGACCATGGCGCACAACCGCGGCCTGGTGCTGGCGATGGCGTTCGAGTCGTTGTTCAAGCTGGGCGCGATGCTGGCGTTGGGCACTTTGTTGTTCACCGCGATACCTGCCGACCTGCCGGCCACGCTGCCGGCGCCGCCGGACAGTGGCGGTTTTCCGGCACTGATCCTGTTGGGTGCACTGGCCATGTTCACCATGCCGCACCAGTTCTACGCGGGCATCGTGGAGTGTCAGAGCAATGGGGACCTGCGCACGGCGCGCTGGCTGTTTCCTGCGTATTTGATCCTGATTTCCCTGCCGATCCTGCCGCTGGCGCGCATGGGCGACGCGCTGCTGGGTGCCAGTGGCGTGTCGTCGGACATGTATGTGCTGGCGTTGCCGCTGGCGCGTGGCGAACATGGCCTGGCACTGGTGGCCTTCCTCGGTGGCTTGAGTGCCGCCACCAGCATGGTGGTGATTGCCACGTTGGCGCTGAGTCTGATGGTGGTCAATCACTTCATCGCGCCGTTGCGCGTGCGCGCGGGTTGGGGTCGGGCCGAGCACGGCGATTTGCGCGGCGAGCTGCTGAACCATAGACGGGTGGCGATCCTGGTGGTGATCCTGTTGGCGTGGGCGTACAGCCGGGTGCTGACGCGCAACGAGGCGCTGGCCGATATTGGCGCAATCTCGTTCTCCGCGCTGGCCGGCCTGACGCCGGCGCTGCTGGCGGCGATCTATCGGCCCCAACTGGGCTCGCGTGCGGTGATGGCCGGCCTGGCGGTGGGCACGGCAGTGTGGCTGTACGCCTTGCTGCCGGCGTTCGTGCCGACGCTGGCGGCAGCGCTGCAATCCGCGCCGTCCGGGCTGCACTGGCTGACGCCAGATGGGTTGCTGGGTCTGGACGACTGGAACCGCCTGGGCCGGGCGGTCGTGGCGAGCCTGGTGGTCAACGTGGCGGTGATGCTGGCGGTTGCCGCCTCGCGTTTCGGGCAGGCCAGGCAGGGCAGTGGCATCGGCGATGTGGGTATGGCCGAGTTGCGCGCGTTGGCGACGCGCTTCCTGTCGCTGGAACGCGTGCAGCATCTGTTCGATGCGGCGCCAGCCACCGGCTCGGCGGGCAGCGCGCGCGTGGCCCAGGTCGAACACGAACTCGGTGCCGTCATTGGCCCGGCCTCGGCGCGCCTGCTGCTTGACGTGGTGCACCGGCAGGGCCGTGACAATCTCGACACTGTCGTCGCGATCGTCGGCGAGGCGGCGCAGGATCTGCGTTTCAACCAGCGCGTGCTGGAGGCGGCGCTGGAGAACATGAGCCAGGGCATTTGCGTGGTCGACGCCGAATTGCACCTGGTGGCGTGGAATAGTCCGTACGCACGGCTCTTCAACTACCCGCCCGAGCTGCTGCAGGTGGGCCGGCCGGTGGCCGAACTGACCCGCCACAACATCGATGTCGGCATGCTCGGCCCGGGCGAAGTGGAATCGCGTGTGCAGCGTCGGCTGGCGCACATGCGCACCGGCACGCGGCACTTGTCCGAGCGGCGTTTCCCCGACGGCACCATGGTCGAGATTCGTGGCAACCCGATGCCCGGCGGTGGCTTCGTCGCCACCTTCACCGATGTCACCGCGTTCCGTCAGGCCGAGGCGGCGCTGAAGCGCGTCAACGAGACGCTGGAACTGCGCGTGGAGGAACGCACCCGCGCACTGACTGCTGCCTCGGCCGAGGCGCAGGCGGCAAACGCGTCGAAGAGCCGTTTCCTCGCCGCGGTCACGCATGATCTGATGCAACCGCTGCACGCGGCGCAGCTGTTCGCCCACTCCCTCACCGAACGTGGCGGCGACGCCACCATCGCGCAGCATCTCAACGGCGCGCTTGCCGCTACGGAAGGCCTGCTCACCGGCCTGCTCGACGTGGCCCGGCTCGAGGGTGGCCGCCTGCATCCGCAGCCACGTGCATTCGCGCTGGCCGAGGTGCTCGATCCGCTCGCCGCCGAATTCCGTGTGATCGCGCTCGACCGCGGCGTCCGACTGGACGTGGTCGGCACGAGCGCGTGGGTGCGCTCGGATCCGCAACTGTTGCGCCGGGTGCTGCAGAACTTCCTGTCCAACGCGCTGCGGTACGCGGAGCACGGCCGCGTGCTGCTTGGCGTGCGTCGCGCCGGCAAGCAGTTGCGCGTGGAAGTGTGGGACACCGGCCCCGGCATTGCGCCCGGCGAGCAGCAACTGATCTTCCAGGAATTCCGCCGCGGCAGCGCTGCGGGTGGCCAGGGCCTCGGGCTGGGCCTGTCCATCGCGCAACGCATGGCGGACTTGCTCGGCCATCCGCTGGGGCTGCGTTCGTGGCCCGGCCGTGGCAGCGTGTTCCACCTCCACGTGCCGCTGGCGCAAGCTGCGGTGCAAGTACCGGTGGTCACCAACATGCAGCAATCGCTGCCGACGGGTCGCGCACTGCTGCTGGACAACGAGCCGGCCGCACTGGCCGCACTCGGCAGCCTGCTGACCAGTTGGGGCTGGCACGTCCATGCGGCCCGCAGTGCCGAGCAGGCGCTGGCCGCACCCTGGCGCCCGGATCTGCATATTCTCGACTACCATCTCGATGGCGGGCGTACCGGGCTGGATATCTGGCGGCAATTGCGCGTGCGCTATGGCGAGGTGCCGACCGTGATGCTCACCGCCGATCGCGACAGCGAACTGCGCCAGCGCCTGCTCGATGCGGGAATCGGCGTGCTGTACAAGCCGCTGAAGCCGTTGGCGTTGCGGCAGGTGCTGCAACGGGTGACAACCGGGGCGATGCGGGATGATGCGTGAGCGCTGCGTGGCTGGGGCTTGGGTGTGGCGGACCGGGCGGAAGCGTTGCTCGCCATGTGCCGTACACCACGGCTGGAAGCCGGTGCGGGTCATCCAGTTTTGGTTGCGCCGGGTTGCCGTCACCTTGCGGCAGCATTCACGGGTGCGCCGCCAACAATCCCTTGGCTGCGGCCAGCTCCGGCATCGGTATCCGCGGTATGCCGGATATCCAGCAGATGCTGGCAGGTCGCGGTAACCGTTTCGGGTAGTGCTCGCACGCGGTGCCACCACAACTCCCAGGCGTGCGGATGATGCGCTGGATCTCGCGGATGGGGTGGGACCCGGAACTGCACCCGCGAATCGCGAAACCGCTCAGCCCATGCGCCCCGGTTCACCCAGATCCAGCGAACGCAACAACATCCCCGCTTGCGTGCGGTTGCGCACCTTCAGCTTCTCGAAGATTGCCGTGACGTGGGCCTTCACCGTGCGCTCCTGGATCGACAGGCGATCGGCGATCTGCTTGTTGAGCAGGCCTTCGGCGAGCAGCGCCAGGACGCGCGACTGCTGTTCGGTGAGGCGGGCCAGACGGCTGGCGAGCTCGGTATCGGCCGGATCGGCGGGCAGGGCGGCGACGGCGGCAGCGAGGGTGCGCGGCAGCCAGTTGCCGCAATCGAGCACGCTGCGGATCGCTTCGCCGATTTCGGCGGGGCTGGCGCTCTTGGGGATGAAACCGGCGGCGCCGTGGTCGAGCACGCGACGCACGATGCGCGGTTCGTCGTGGGCCGAAACCACCAGCACGGCGACGCCGGGATGCTGGCCACGCAATGCGGCGAGGCCGGACAGGCCCCGGCTACCGGGCATGTGCAGGTCGAACAGGACCAGATCGGTGTCCGGTTCGGCAGCCAGCGCAGACAATACGCCGGACAGGTCGGCGGCTTCCTTCACCTGGCAATCAGGCAGGTTTTCGCTGGCCGCCAGACGCAGCGCGGCGCGGAACAGCGGGTGGTCGTCAGCAATCAGCAGACTGGTCATGTCATCGACGTTAGTGGGCGACGTGGTTGCTGTCGAGTTTCAAGCGTGGTGGATCGCTGGCAGCTGTTGGACTTTTGTACGATGACCGCCGGTGGCGCGCGTTGCTATGGTGGGGCGATGAAGCAGCCTGCCCGCTTTTCGATCCGCTGGTGCTTGCCGGTGCTGGTATCGGTCATGCTGTCGGCTTGTGCCAGCAACCCGGTGACGAAGGAGGCTGCCATGAGTGGAGTCGATTACGGCGAAGTGCGGGTGACCGTACACCGCGGTCACGATGACTTGTTGAGCGCAGGGCTGGGCCTGACCGGGCTGGCTGGTTTGCCGCTGCCGTTTGCCAATCCGCTGGATCCCTCCGCGGAGGAATTGCGCCGGCGTGCGATCCAGTCCAGCTGGAAAGGCATTGCCGATCTCGGCCCGCTGGGCGGTTATGGCCACGTCTACGGTGGCGTGGCGGATGTGCCGGGGCGCGAGTATCAGGCGTTTGCGCGGATACCCGGCGCGCACGCTCCGCATCGCGTGCTGCTGCAGGTGCCGGATCGCTTTGATCAACACCGACGCTGTCTGGTCGTGACCGCTTCATCCGGTTCGCGTGGCATCTATGGCGCAATTGCGCTGGCCGGTGCATGGGGCCTGCCGCATGGATGTGCGGTGGCGTACACCGACAAGGGTGCGGGCAGCGGTTACTTCGATCATGCCGACGACAGTGGGGTGGCGCTGGACGGTCGACGCGCGCGGCGCGGTACCGTCGAATTGGAATTTTCGCCGGCACCGGCGGCGAGCACCGCAGGCATCGCGGTCAAGCACGCGCATTCGGGAGACAACCCGGAGGCGGACTGGGGGCGGCACGTGTTGCAGGCCGCGCATTTTGGTCTGGCCATGCTCGATCGTGCATATCCGAAGCAGGCACCGTTCACGGCACAGAATACGAAGATCATCGCTGCCGGCCTCTCCAATGGCGGTGGCGCGGTGCTGCAGGCGGCCGGTCTGGATGACCAGCACCTGCTGGCTGGCGTGGTTGCGCTGGAGCCGAACGTGTACGTTGCCGGGCATGGGCGCGCGTTCTATGACTATGCAACCGAAGCGGCAATCTGGGCACCGTGTGCGCTGGTCGATACGCGTTTCCAGCATGCACCGTTTGCGCGTGGGCCAGCTGGCTTGCCATCGCCGGCCGGTGCGTTGCGCTGCAATCGCCTGCACGCGGGGGGAACACTGCGCGGCAGCGACTTGCCGGCGCAGGCGGCAGAGGCGTACGAACATTTGCGTGCCGCCGGCTGGAATGATGATGCGTTGGCCACGTCGGCGACGACCGCCGCGTTCGATGTGTGGCGCGCGGTGGTTGCCGGTTATGCGTCGGCATATTTGCGCCGTGGTGCGACAGCCATGCCCTGTGGTTTCCGTTATGCCGCAATGACCGCCGGTGGCTTGCCGGAGATTGCCGATCCCGCGACGCGTGCGACCTGGTGGTCAGACGCAACCGGTATTCCGCCGGGCAACGGCGTGGGTTTGTATGGTGGCATCGATGCCGGCGCGGACCCGACTTTGACCGGGCTCGAGTGCCTGCGTGCCTTGTGGACGGGCGACGGTGCCGATGCGCGCTCCCTGCACGCGGCAGTCACGGCCACGGCCGCCCGTTTGCCGCGCCAAGAGCTGCCGTTGTGGGTCATCCATGGCGCGGCCGATGGATTGCTGCCAACGACTTTCAGTTCGCAGCCTTATGTCGACTGGCTGCGGGCCGAGGGTCGTCATCCGCTGTACTGGAAAGTTCCGTACGCGCAACACTTCGATGCGTTCCTCGCCTTGCCCGGTTTTGGCGAACGCCACGTGCCGCTGCTGGCGTATGGATATGCCGCCCTGGACCGATTGTGGGCGCATTTGTACACGGGCGCCGCGTGGCCCGCCGAAGTGCCCACTCCGGTCGTGCAGCCACGCGGGCCGGGCATCCTGACCAGCGAGGCGCTGGGGTTGTGATGACCACGCGGGCAGTGCTCGCCGGCTGTGCCGGGGGCGTGGACTGGCGGACATGGCCCGCCCTGCGTGGTTGCTGGCATGGATAGCCTGCGCTGGCCACAGTCGTGGGTTATTCTTGTGTTCTGCGTGCAGGTATCCGCTGCATGACACCACTTTTCAACCCCAGGGATTTGCGATGACCATCCATGTCACCTTCACCACCAACCGTGGCCCCATCCACCTGCGTCTGCACGAGGACAAGGCGCCTGTTACCGTCGCCAATTTCGTCAATCTGGCCCGGCGTGGTTATTACGATGGCTTGTCATTCCACCGCGTCATTGCCGATTTCATGATCCAGGGCGGGTGCCCGGAAGGCACCGGGCGAGGCGGTCCGGGCTACAAGTTCGAGGATGAGTTCAACGCTTCATTGAAACACGACAAACCCGGCGTGCTGTCGATGGCAAACGCCGGTCCGCGCACCAATGGCAGCCAGTTCTTCATCACGCATGGAGCGACACCGTGGCTGGACGGCAAGCACAGCGTGTTTGGTGAAGTGGTGGACGCGGCAGACATGGCCGTGGTTAATGCGGTCCAGCAAGGCGACACGATCGAGAAGGTCACGGTGGACGATGATGTGAGCGGGTTGCTCGCGGCGCAGGCCGATCGCATCAAGGAATGGAACGCAGTGCTCGATCAGCGCGGCTGAGATTTCTGCCGTTGACGAAGGAGCTGCCGGTCGGACCGGCAGCTTTTTTTGTGGGCGCGGGTTGCGCCCCGTCCTGCGCGGTAGGACGCAAACCGGCATGGATTGCAGCCATCGGCGCCGGGTCGCGCACGGACGATCATCCTGGTCGAGACAGAAATCCAGCGTGCCATCTATCATGCGTGGAGTACGTGTACCCCCCATTCTTCCACGGAGAACGACGATGTCATTCCTCGACGATCTACCGGGTAAAGACCAGGCTGGCGGCAACTCGTTGCTCGGCGTCGTGGGCCAGCTGATCGAAAAGGCCGGCGGCCTGCAGGGCCTGGTTGGCATGTTGCAGCAGCATGGACTGGGCAGCGCGGCGCAATCGTGGGTCAGTACCGGGCCGAATCAGCCGGTGTCGGGCAGCCAGTTGGGGGTCGCGTTGAACAGTGGTGGCATGGATTCGCTGTTGCAGGAGGCGGCGGGCAAGCTGGGTGTCGACCAGAACCTCTTGCTGGGCAAGCTTTCGCAGGTGCTGCCCATCGCGGTGAATCATCTGACACCGGATGGCACCGTGCCCCTTGCCGGTCAGGACGTGGGTTTCAAGGTGAGCATGCTCGAAGGTCTGGCCGGCAAGCTGCGCGGTTGACCGGGTGCCTGTTGGTGGTGTGGCGTTGGCGCGGCACCGGAGGGGATGGCGGGAGTCCGCACGACGGTCGGTCGGGCATTGGCCGGCCCGGGGTTTTGGTGGCCCGGTCCGCCGCCGGAGTCGGACCGCGTGATAAAATGGCCGTCTTTGCAGCTCTCCGTGTGAATCATGCCCCAGCTCGCCCAGCGTGTCAGTCGCGCCAAACCCAGCACGATCATGGTGATCGCGCAGAAAGCCCGCCAGCTCAAGGCCGCCGGACGCGACATCATCAGTTTTTCGGTGGGTGTGCCGAATTTCCTGCCCGGTGAGCATGTGTACGCGGCTGCGCGCGAGGCGCTCTCGCACGACAGTGGGCAATACGGCAGCAATCGCGGTTCCGACGTGCTGCAGGATGCGTTCCTCAAGCATATCGAGGCGCTGGGTTTTTCCGGCTACGGTCGCACGAACGTCTCGATTGGGATCGGCGCGAAGCAGGTGCTGTACAACCTGGCCGAGGTGCTCCTGGACGAAGGTGACGAGATCATCTTCGCGGCGCCGTACTGGACGACTTATCGCGACATCGCCGATATCGTCGGCGCGAAGATCCATACGTTGCCGTGCGGCCCGCAACAAAACTACAAGCTCATTCCGGCGCAGCTGGATGCGGCATTGGCACGCAAACCGAAGGCGTTCCTGTTCAACAACCCGTCCAACCCGACGGGCATGGTTTACACGCGTGAGGAAATCGCCGCGCTGGCGGCAGTGCTGATGAAGCATCCCGACACGTGGATTGTCACCGATGACATCTACAACGCCATGGTGTTTGACGGTATTGGCTATCACAACTTCGTGCACGCCCAACCTGAATTGCGGGACCGGCTGGTCTTCGTGGACTCCGTTTCCAAGACCTATGGCATGCCCGGTTGGCGCGTCGGCTTGCTGGCTGGGCCGGAAGTGATCGCCAGGGCGGTTACCACGATGAACTCCAACCACATCACCAGTCTGCCTGAAGTGATCACCGCGGCGGCCGTTGCCGCGTTGACCGGCCCGCAGGACGTACCCCAAGCCAAGTGCATGGATTTTGCCGCGCGGCGCGACACGGTGTACGCGGCACTCAGTGCCATTCCCGGGGTGGTCTGCCCGCGGCCGCAAGGGGCGTTTTATGCGTTCCCGGATATCTCGGTGGCGTTTGGCAAACGCCATGGCGACGTCAGCATCCATGACGATGTCGAGTTTTGCGCGGCGTTGCTGGAAGCCAAGGGCGTCGCCTGTGTACCGGGTTCGGCGTTTGGTGAACCGCGCGCCATGCGCATTTCCTATACCTGTGCGGCGGCACAATTGCAGCCCGGGCTGCAGCGCATCACGGAGTTTTTTGCCGAGCTGGTCTGAACGCTTATTTCGCAGAGGCGGGGCGACTTCAGGCGCAATGTTCCTGCCGTGGTAGTCGGGTTGGAAGTCGTCGAGGCTGGCGCGCTCACCACCGGGCAGCAGCCCGTTCCACAAACCAATATTTCACCCAAGGAGTCATCGTCCATGAAAGCCCCCGTTCGAATTGCCGTCACCGGTGCTGCCGGCCAGATCGGTTATGCGTTGTTGTTCCGCATAGCTGCTGGCGACATGCTGGGCCCGGATCAGCCGGTAATCCTGCATTTGCTGGAAATCACTCCGGCGTTGCCGGCGTTGCAGGGCGTGGTCATGGAGTTGAACGATTGCGCGTTCCCGACGCTGGCCGGCATCGTGGCCACCGATGACGCGAATGTTGCGTTCAAGGATGTGGATTACGCGCTGCTGGTGGGCGCCCGTCCGCGCGGCCCAGGCATGGAGCGCAGCGACCTGCTGCAGGCCAATGGGGCGATCTTCGGCCCGCAGGGCAAGGCGATCAATGCGCATGCCAGGCGCAACGTGAAAGTGCTGGTGGTCGGCAACCCGGCCAACACCAACGCACTGATTGCCCAGCAGAATGCACCGGACCTGGATCCGAAGTGCTTCACGGCGATGGTGCGCCTGGATCACAACCGCGCCAAGGCGCAGCTGGCCGAGAAAACTGGCAAGCACAACGCCGATGTCAGGAAGATGATCATCTGGGGCAACCACAGCTCGACCCAGTATCCGGATCTGTCGCAGGCGACCGTTGACGGCAAGCCGGCCATGAGCCTGGTGGATCAGCAGTGGTACGAAAGCGAGTTCATTCCCACGGTGCAGAAGCGTGGCGCGGCCATCATCAAGGCGCGCGGCGCGTCGTCCGCTGCGTCCGCTGCAGCGGCGGCGATTGACCACATGCGCACCTGGGCGCTGGGAACCGCCGAAGGCGACTGGGTGTCGATGGGCATTCCCGCTGATGGTTCCTATGGCATTGCGCCGGGTGTCATCTATGGGTATCCGGTCACCTGCAAGGGCGGCAAGTACGAGATCGTGCAGGGCCTGGCCATCAGCGATTTCTCGCGCGCGCGCATGGATGCCTCGAGCAAGGAGCTGCGCGAAGAACGCGCCAGCGTGGAGCAGCTGTTCGCGAAGAAGTAAGCCACCTGTCGCCGAATCAACCAAGGGGCCGGCTTTGCGCCGGCCCCTTGGTTGTATGACGTGGTTAGGAACCCTGCTGGAAGCGACTTCAGCCGCGCTGCACTCGCGTAGCCTGCTTCAGGCGGCTGCAGCCACGGCTGTAGAGACTGTAGCCGGAATGCGGATCAGGTAGTCGAACGCGCTGAGTGCCGCGGTGGAACCGGCGCCCATGGCAATGACGATCTGCTTGTACGGCACTGTGGTCGCGTCGCCTGCGGCAAATACTCCGGGCAGTGAGGTCTGGCCGCGTTCGTCGATGATGATCTCGCCGCGCGGCGACAACGCCACCGTGTCCTTGAGCCATTCGGTGTTCGGCAACAAACCGATCTGCACGAAAATGCCGTCCAGGTCAATCTGGTGCATGGCGTCCGTCAAGCGGTCCTGGTAGACCAGGGTGGTGACTTTCTGACCGTCGCCGAGCACTTCGGTGCTGAGTGCGCTGAGGATGACCTCGACATTTGGCAGACTGTGCAGTTTGCGCTGGAGCACCTCGTCAGCACGCAGCTTGCTGTCGAACTCGACCAGCGTGACGTGCGCGACGATGCCGGCCAGGTCGATGGCCGCTTCCACGCCGGAGTTGCCCCCGCCGATCACGGCGACGCGCTTGCCCTTGTACAACGGACCGTCACAGTGCGGGCAATACGCCACGCCCTTGTTGCGATACTCATCTTCCCCGGGCACGTTCATGTGGCGCCAGCGGGCGCCGGTGGAGAGGATGATCGTGCGTGATTTCAACGTGGCGCCGCTTGCCAGCTGCACTTCGTGCAAGCCACCTTCCTCGCTGGCGGGGATCAGCTTCTCGGCGCGCTGCAGGTTCATGATGTCGACGTCATAGGCATTGACGTGCTGGACCAGGGCGGTGCCCATGCTGGGGCCGTCGGTAGCCATGACCGATACGAAGTTCTCGATGGCCATGGTGTCCAGCACCTGGCCGCCGAAGCGCTCGGCCGCCACACCCGTGCGGATACCCTTGCGTGCCGCGTAGATGGCAGCGGCAGCGCCGGCCGGGCCGCCACCGACGATCAATACTTCGAACGGTTCCTTGTCCTGCAGCTTTGCGGCTTCGCGCTGCGCGGCGCCGGTGTCGAGCTTGGCGAGGATCTGCTCCAGGCTCATGCGGCCGGTATCGAACAATTCGCCATTGAGAAATACGCAAGGCACCGACATCACCTGTCGCGCCTCGACTTCGTGCTGGTACAGCGCGCCGTCGATCGCGGTATGGGTGATGCGCGGGTTGAGCACGCTCATCAGGTTCAACGCCTGCACCACGTCGGGGCAGTTCTGGCACGAGAGCGAAAAATAGGTCTCGAAGTGGAACCTGCCGTCGGGGGCGGCACTCTTGAGGTTGCGGATTTGCTCGACCACCGCCGCGTCGATCCGGGACGGGTGTCCGCCGACGTGCAGCAAGGCAAGGACGAGCGAGGTGAATTCGTGACCGAGCGGAATGCCGGCAAAGCGCACACCGATGTCCGTGCCGACGCGGTTGATCGCGAACGATGGCTTGCGCGCATTGTCGTCGCGACGTACCAGCGTGATCTGCGTGGATAGCGAGGCGATTTCCTCCAGCAATTCCTTCAGCTCGATGGATTTGGCACCGTCATCCAGCGACGCAACGATCTCGATCGGCTGCGTGATCTTTTCCAGGTGAATCTTCAGCTGGGTTTTGAGATTGGCATCCAACATGGTCGGCTCCGTGCAGGAATTCGGGGTAGGCGGAGACGCGCCCGGGTGAAGTCGGGTGTCGCGCCCCGTCGTGTTTTGGTGCGACGGACCCGGAAGGATTCCGGGCCCGTTACGCGTTACACAGGTTGCATCAGATCTTGCCGACCAGATCCAGCGATGGTGCCAGGGTCTTTTCACCTTCGTGCCACTTGGCCGGGCAGACCTCGTTCGGGTGGGCGGCGACGTATTGTGCCGCCTTCACCTTGCGCAGCAATTCGCTGGCGTCGCGGCCAATGCCGCCGGCGTTCAACTCGATGATCTGGATCTTGCCGGCCGGGTCGATCACGAACGTGCCGCGGTCGGCAATGCCGTCGGCTTCGATCAGCACGTCGAAGTTGCGCGACAGCACGTGGGTCGGGTCGCCGATCATCGTGTAATTGATCTTCTTCACCGCGTCGGACGTGTCGTGCCAGGCCTTGTGCGCAAAGTGGGTGTCGGTCGACACGCTGTAGATCTCCACGCCCAGCTTCTGGAACGCAGCGTAGTTTTCAGCCAGGTCCTCAAGTTCCGTGGGGCAGACAAACGTGAAGTCGGCCGGGTAGAAAAACACCACCGACCACTTGCCTTTCAAGTCGGCGTCGGAAACTTCGATGAACTTGCCGTTCTTGAGCGCCTGGGCCTTGAACGGTTTGATTTCAGTGTTGATCAGAGACATGGCATGGTTCCCTTGGTTGTTGAAAGTCTGCTTGCAGGATAGGGTGGGGCAGTCGATTAATCTAATTGATTGTTGGCATGGGCCCGATTGGCTCGGTCTATCGGCTCGCGGGCTGTCGCGGATGCAAACGCGTTTGCCGTTGCCTGGGCGGTATCGCTGCCAACGCATGCACGGTCAGCGGGCGGCGCCGGCCGGGTGCAGCTGCAGGTCTACCACGGCCGCCGTGACGATATCGCTACCCACGTTCACGGTGGTGCGCATCATGTCCAGGATGCGGTCCACGCCAATGATGATACCGATGCCTTCCGGCGGTATGCCGAATGTCGCCAGCAACCCGGCGATCATCGGCAGCGATCCACCGGGGATACCGGCCACGGCGACCGCACTCAGCACCGACAGCAGCATCAGCACGATCTGGTGGCTCAACGTCAACTCGATACCGAAGGTCTGGGCCACGAACAACACCACACAACCTTCGAACAGCGCCGTGCCGCTCATGTTCATGGTGGCGCCCAGCGGCAGCACAAAACCCGCCGTGCTGGGCGAAATGTTCAGTTCCTCATGCGCCACCGCCAGCGAGGCGGGCAGGCAGGCATTGCTGGAGCTGGTGGAGAATGCGGTGACCAGCAGCGAGCGAATCTGCCGAAAAAACGTCAGTGGCGAACGCCTCGCCAGGAACCGGATCCACAGCGACATGGTGCCGAACAAATGCAAAGCCAGCGCCACCGTGCAGCCGACGACAAACACGGAGAGGGCGAGCAGCACATCCAGCCCGACCTTCACGATGACGCTGTAGATCATGGCCGGCACGGCGTACGGTGCCAGCTCCAGCGCGAAGCCGACAATACGCGTCATCAGCTCGGTCACGGTGTCCAGCGCACCTTGCACGCGCATGCGCTGCTTCTGCGGCAATTGTGTCGCTGCGGCACCAACCAGGATCGCGAACATGATCAATGGCAGCACATCGCCCAACGCGTCGCGACTGGGACCGGCCACGGCACCGAGCAGGTTGCGCGGCATGAACATTTCCACCAGCGTGGCGAAACTCATGCCTGGCTGGGCCGCCTTCTTGTCGATGGTCTGCTGCGCACTGCCGCCGTATTCCTGCATCAACTGGGTGCGCGCAGCCTCGTCCAGATGATGGCCCGGCTGGACCGTGTTCATCATCGCCAGGCCAATCATTACCGCTATCAACATGTTGAGCGCGAACAGGAAAAACGTACGCCCGGCCAGTGGCCCGAGTTTGTCCAGCTGGCCCAGCTGCGCCACGCCGGAGGCCAGCGAGGTAAACACCAGCGGGATCACCACGAAAAACAGCATGCGCAGAAAAATCTGCCCGAGCGGGTCAAATACTGCGGTCGAAATGCGCTGCATTACGCCCAGCGTGGCCGGGTGTAACCAGCCTGCGCCCAGGGTGATGACGGCGGCGACCACGCCGATGACCAAGCCCCAGAGAATGCGTTTCGCCAGCCGGTTGGAGGTGCTCATGGGGCGAATGTACGGAAGATGATCCATTTCGTCACGTACGGTTTCACGTTTGCTGCCGAATCGACACGGATTGTGTGGCCCGCGGTGTCGGGCAAGTTGCCCACGCCGCATGGGCGAGGGTCGTAATCGGCTAAAATGGCACTTTGCCCGGAGATGTCATGAGTTCCGCACTATCCGCAGGTGCCCGCTTTCGCGCCGCCGTTGTTGCCGAGCAACCGTTGCAGGTTGTCGGCGCCATTACCGCTTACGCGGCGCGCATGGCCCAGCGTACGGGGTTCAAGGCGCTCTATCTCTCCGGTGGTGGTGTGGCGGCGAATTCGCTGGGCATGCCCGATCTGGGTATCAGCACGATGGAAGACGTGCTCACCGACATCCGCCGCATCACCGATGTGTGTGACTTGCCGTTGCTGGTGGATGTGGATACCGGCTGGGGTGGGGCGTTCAACATTGCCCGCACCGTGCGCTCGCTGATCAAGGCCGGGGCCGGGGCACTGCACATCGAGGATCAGGTGGCGGCGAAGCGCTGCGGCCATCGACCCGGCAAGGCCATTGTGTCCAGGGCGGAGATGGTGGACCGGGTGAAGTCGGCGGTGGACGCCCGCACCGATGATCAGTTCGTGATCATGGCGCGCACGGATTCCATTGCGGTCGAAGGTCTGGAGGCGGCGATAGAACGTGCCCAGGCCTGTGTCGAGGCTGGCGCGGACATGATCTTCCCGGAGGCGATCTACACGCTGGAACAATATCGCCAGTTCAGGGCGGCGGTGCAGGTGCCGATTCTGGCCAACATCACCGAGTTTGGCATGACCCCCCTGTTTACCCGTGACGAGCTGGCTGGCGCCAACGTCGACATCATTCTGTATTGCTGCGGCGCCTATCGCGCGATGAACAAGGCGGCACTGAATTTCTACGAAACCGTGCGTCGTGACGGCACGCAAAAGGCCGTCATACCCAGCATGCAAACGCGCGAGGAGTTGTATGACTATCTCGACTATCACGCTTTCGAGCAAAAACTGGATGCGCTGTTTGGCGGCGGCACGGGCGGCTGACAGACAATGCTTGAACCGCAGCCGACTGTGGCTCTTCAGCCTGGACGAGTGCTGATGACCGGCGGCAACGCGCGCACTGGGTCCGCGCCGATGCATTTGCTGCTGCAGGCGCGACCGGTTGCCAAGTGTCCGCAATTGCCACCGACGGAAACATTCAACGATTGAAGATGTGCACCGCTGCGGCCGGCATCGGATATGCGGCTGCAGTTTGCCAGGCCAGAGAATTTCACCGATAGAGGTTTCCACGCATGAGCGACAACACTTCCCCCAACCTACCCAAGCCCAAGAAATCCGTTGCCCTGTCCGGCGTCGCCGCAGGCAATACCGCACTGTGCACGGTAGGGCGCAGCGGCAACGATTTGCACTATCGCGGCTACGACATTCACGACTTGGCCGCCAAGGGTACCTTCGAGGAAGTGGCGTATCTGCTGGTGCATGGCGTGCTGCCGAACTGGGCCGAGCTCAAGCAGTATCGTGCGCGCCTGAAACGCCTGCGCGGACTGCCCGCACCGGTCAAGGCGGCGTTGGAATTGCTGCCGGCCGCCACGCACCCGATGGACGTGCTGCGTACAGGTTGTTCCATGTTGGGTACCGTGCTGCCGGAAAAGGACAATCACAATGTCACCGGCGCGCGCGACATTGCCGATCGTCTGATGGCCAGCTTCGGTTCGATGCTGCTGTACTGGTATCACTTCAGCCACAACGGCAAGCGTGTGGAAACCGAGACGGACGACGAGTCGATTGCCGGCCATTTCCTGCATCTGCTGCATGGCCGGGGGCCGAGCGAATTGCATGCGCAGGCGCTGGACAAGTCGCTGGTGTTGTATGCGGAGCATGAGTTCAACGCGTCCACCTTTGCCGCGCGGGTGATCGCGGGCACCGGCTCGGACATGTACTCGGCCATCACTGGTGCCATTGGTGCGCTGCGGGGTCCGAAGCATGGCGGCGCCAATGAGGTGGCGATGGAGATCATCTCGCGCTACCGCACTGCCGATGCGGCAGAAGCCGACATCCGCGCGCGGGTCGAGCGCAAGGAAATCATCATTGGTTTCGGTCATCCCGTGTATACGGTGTCCGATCCGCGCAACGAGATCATCAAGGAGCTCTCGCGCAAACTGTGCACGGACGGCGGCAACCCGACTCTGTTCGATGTGTCCGAACGCATTGCCAAGGTGATGGCCGAGGTCAAGAAGATGTTTCCGAATCTCGACTGGTTCTCCGCCAGCACGTATCACATGCTTGGCGTACCCACGGCGATGTTCACGCCGTTGTTCGTGATTTCGCGCACGGCCGGTTGGAGCGCACATGTGATTGAGCAGCGGGAGGACGGCAAGATCATCCGCCCCAGCGCCAACTACACCGGCCCGGAAGACCTGGCGTACGTTCCGATCGACAAGCGCTGAGGCGGTCCATCGGCAGCCATGAAGCGCAAGGGAGCCGAATGGCTCCCTTGCGCTTTCCTGCCAGGCACGGGCACGTCGCCAACAAGGCGCGTGTCACGGAGCAGCTCATGTTTCACGCTTCGGCGCGCAGTGCAGCCTTGACGCCGGCGTCGGCATCCATGCGCTGGAAGAAACTCTCGAGGTGCGTAAAACCGCTCAGGTCGATGGCCTTGGCCTTGGCCCAGCGCAGCACGACATACAGATAGGGATCGGCGATGGAGCGTTGCGCGCCACCAAGCCAGTCGTGTTTTGCCAGCCGTGCCTCGACCAGCGCAAACAAGCCGCGCAGCTTGTCCCTGGCGTGCGCAGCCAGATCCGCGTGTTGCGTCTTGTCGGCGAGAAAACGTTCCGGGCCAAAGATCGGCTTGAACGACTGGTGTACCTCTGAATTGACGAATCCCAGCCAGCGGTTGACTTCCGCGCGCCCCAGTGGCGTACCGTCGCCGTCGAGCCTGGCTTGCGAATGCAGCTCTGCGAGGTAGTGCAGAATGGCCACGTTTTCAGTGAGTATGGCGTCGCCATCCACCAGCGCCGGTACCAGGCCGCCCGGGTTGATCTTCAGATACGCCGGAGATCTCAGTTGGTCATGCTTGACCTCTGCAATCTCGTATGGGGCGCCGATCCATTCCAGCACGATGTGCGTGGCCAACGGGCAGGCACCCGTCATGTAATAGAGCTTCATGCTTGTTCCAATGCAGGGAAAGGAACGGCTAGTGTCGCGCCGCATGGCGACGGCCTCAAGAAGCAGCGCGGACCGGTTGGGCCAGCCGGCGAGCTACCGGCTTGATGTTCCCCACGGCGCGGCGTGCACCGTCAGGCCGCGCCCCGATGCTGTTTGCGTTGCTGCAACAGCCAGCCGCCACCGCAGATGCCGATCACCAGCAGGGCATCCAGCAGATATTGGGCCCAGGGATTCGCGTCAAACCAGCCGCTGAGCCAATGATCGCCGCCGATCATGCGTGCGGCGGTGAAGGTTATGGCGGCGGCGCCGACGTACATGATGATCGGGAAGCGGTCGATCAGCTTCAGGATCAGCGTGGAACCCCACACCACCAACGGCACACTGACCAGCAGGCCGATGATGACCAGGCCGAGGTGTCCTTTCGATGCGCCGGCGATGGCCAGCACGTTGTCCATGCCCATCAGCGCGTCGGCGACGATGATGGTGCGCAATGCGCTCCAGAAGCTGTCGGCAACCTTGATGTTGGGGTCATCACCGGCATCGTGCTGCAGCAATTTCCAGGCGATCGGCAACAGCAGCAAGCCGCCGACCAGCATCAATCCGGGCAGCTCAAGCAGGTAGACCACCACGGCGGTCAGTGCGAAGCGCACCGCCACCGCGCCAAACGTGCCCCAGAATATGGCCTTCCTCTGCAGGGACTTGGGCAGGCGACTGGCGGCCATGGCAATGACAATCGCATTGTCACCAGCGAGCACGAGGTCGAGCAGAATGATGGTCAGCAGACCAGAGAAGAAATCAGTGACAGCGAGTTCCATGAAGAATTCTTGGCTCCATGCGCGACAGACGGCGCAGCGAACACGAACGCGCGCGGCCCGTGCTCACCACAAAAGTCTCGTTCGCGGAACACTGCCGTGATGACCGGGGCGAAAGGTTGCCCGTGCTGACGATCACCACACCGGCGCAAATGCTTCCTTGCGTCGGGAACTACTCCCCTTTGGGATATGCGCGGCGATTGTTGCGGTCCGCAGGTCGCCGGTCAAGTGCCGCGAGCCGATGCGGCTGGCCAAAGGTCGGCTAAAATGGGACTTTCCGATCGCGAGACTGGCCATGAGTGCACCTGATATTCGTTCCGCCGAGCGTCCTGCTCCTGACCAGCCGCTGGTGGACATTGCGCAATACGTTGCCGACTACCGTATTGATTCGGCCGCGGCGTACGACACGGCGCGTTACGTTCTGCTCGACTCGCTGGGCACCGCCATGTTGGCGATGAAGTTCCCCGAGTGCGTGAAACACCTTGGTCCGTTGGTACCCGGCGCGACGTTGCCTGGCGGTGCGCGTGTACCCGGTACCAGCCATGAGCTGGACCCCGTGCAGGCGGCGTTTGCCATCGGTACGCAGATCCGCTGGCTGGATTTCAACGACACCTGGCTCGCGGCCGAATGGGGTCACCCGTCGGACAATCTGGGCACCGTTCTCGCCGTTGCCGACTATCTCAGCCGCAAGGCCGAACGCGAAGGTGGCACCCCGTTCACCGTGCGCGACGTGCTGGGCTACGCCATCAAGGCGCATGAGATCCAGGGTTGCTATGCGCTGCTGAACAGCTTCAATCGGGTCGGGCAGGACCACGTGATCCTGGTGCGCCTGGCTTCCACCGCGGTCGCCACGGCGATGCTCGGCGGTAGCAAGGAGCAGATCATCACCGCGGTCTCACACAGCTGGATCGACAACGGCGCGTTGCGCACTTATCGCCACGCGCCAAACACCGGGCCGCGCAAGAGCTGGGCTGCTGGCGATGCCTGCCGCCGCGCCGTCACCCATGCCATCAACGCGGTGTATCGCGGCGTGGTCGGTTACCCGTCGGCGCTCAGTGCGAAAACCTGGGGCTTTTATGACGTGGCCTTCAACGGCAAGCCATTCGAGTTCGAGCGGCCGTTCGGCAGTTACGTGATGGAAAACGTACTGCTCAAGATCAGCTATCCCGCCGAGTTCCACGCGCAGACCGCCGTGGAGTGCGCCATGCAGCTGCATGCGCAGGTCGCGGACAAGCTTGACCAGATTGAGCGGGTCGTCATTGAAACGCAGGAGGCCGGTTGCCGCATCATTGACAAGACCGGCCCTTTGGCCAACTACGCCGACCGTGACCATTGTCTCCAATACATGGTTGCGGTGCCGTTGATCTTCGGCCGCCTGGTGGCCAGCGACTACAACGACGAGGTGGCGGCTGATCCGCGCATCGACGCACTGCGCAAGAAGATGACGGTGGCCGAGAATCCGCAGTTCACGCGCGACTACTTCGACCCGGCCAAACGCTACATCGGGAATTCCGTGCAGGTGTTCTTCACCGATGGCAGCCATACGGACAAGGTAGTGGTGGACTATCCGATCGGTCATCGCCAGCGGCGGGCGGAAGGCATCCCGGTGCTGTTGCAAAAATTCGAGGCGGCGATTCGCGGTCAGCTGCCGGCGCACCGGGTGACGGCCATTCTGGAAGCGACGCGTGATCCGGCGCAGCTCGACGCCATGCCGATCCAGCAACTTCTTGGGCTCTTCACGTTGTAAAGACGGTGTGACTGGAATATTAACCCTCGGTCCGGTTCTGTGGCTGGGTCAATCCGCCGGTCGTCAGCGCCAGAGATTGTTTCAAAAAAAGGCTTGTGGTGGATGGGGAGTTTCCTGAACGGATTATCACCAGGCGTCAGGATCCGGAATAGCAAACCATCGAACGCTTAACGATTTTGCTACAATCGCCGCGCTTGCCGAAAAACGCCAAGCAGGGGCTTCGAGAGCTCTGTAGCGATGCAATCACGTTCTGACGCGAATTTCGGTTTAGGTTGGAACGGACGCGAAAAACCAATAACATGAGGAGACACCTGATGAAACGTAAGGGCTTGTACTTTCTGATTGCGCTGGCCCTGGGCGGCGTGGGTGCCGTTCATGCGCAGGACACCACGGCACCGGCGACGCCGGCTGACACCAGTGTCAGCGACACGACCATGTCGACCTTTGATGATCGTTGGTACATTGCGCCGACCGTGGGCGGCTACTACAACGATACCGACCGCAATACCAACAGCCGCCAGATTTACTACGGTCTGGGCTTTGGCAAATTCATCACCCCGAACGTATCCGTGGAAGCGTTTGTGGATCGCACCAAGCGGAAGGTGGATGCGCCGGCTACGGGCGTTGATTTCGACAATAACTGGGCGAGCAACAATGTCGGGGTCTCGGCTCGCTTCTTCGCGGGGGACTGGAACTCTTTCCGCCCGTACGCGATGGTTGGAGTGATGGGCAGTCGGCATCAGTCTGACTTCGAAAGCGGTTGGTCGCCTGCCGCACAGGTGGGTGGCGGTGTATCCAAGACCGTCAGTGACAGCACTGACGCTCGCCTCGAAGTCGGTTATCGCTATGACTGGGATGATAAAACCCAGCCCCAGGAAGACGGCTACGGCGACTGGTTCCTTGGTTTCAGTGTCGTTACACGTTTTGGCGCGCCAGCCGCCGCGCCCGCTCCTGAAGTTGCCCCGGCTCCGGCCCCGGCTGACTGCTCGACCATGGACAGCGATACCGATGGCGTCAACGATTGTGACGACAAATGCCCGGGCACGACTTCCGGCACCATCGTGGGCCCGGATGGTTGCGCCCAGAAGGTGGTCATCGACCTGCGTGGCGTGAACTTCAAGTTCGACCGTCCGAAGAAGGGCGAGACGGACATTTCAGACTCGCTGGCTGCGCCGACCGCCGACTCGCTTGCAGTCTTGAGCCAGGCTGTCGATACGCTGCAGCGTTACCCGCAGGTGCATGTCACGGTCGCCGGTTACACCGACTCCAAGGGTACGGATGCCTACAACCAGAGCCTGTCCGAGCGTCGCGCCTCGATCGTCTACAACTACCTGACCAGCCATGGCATCGATGCCAGCCGTCTGGAAGGGCCGATCGGCCACGGTGAGACCAACCCGATTGGCGACAATGCCACCGACGCAGGTCGTGCGCAGAATCGTCGTACCGAGTTGCAGGTTCAGCAGTAATTCGCTTGTTTCATGCAGTGAACGAAAAACCCGGCTTCGGCCGGGTTTTTTTTGCCCGGTAGATTGATGGAGAAACCCGATCCATACCGGCCGCAGAATGCAGCGATTGTTCCTCGATTGTGGTCTGTAGCCGCGATGTCGAAAGGACGAGCCTGGCCCGGCGACATCGACGCGCTCAGTTCAAGCGGCTGCGAGTGGCGCCAAGTATTTCATCCTGGCCTCTGTACGACGATGAGCGCGGACATTGCGTGGGCATGCGTCCTGGCAGCTCCCCCAACCCTGGTTTGGCCGCGCGGCAGCGAGTAACCGCGGAAGGCAATTGTCCGGCAAGCAGGTCCTGTGTTGGGCACCTGGATCGGCTCGAGCGCATAATTGACACAGGCAGCACTTGTACTTGTGCCACGCCGAGACACCGGCCGTCATTCCGCCCGATACCGCCGATGCTGCAAGGAGCGTCCGGTCGCGGTCAAGGATTGATGCAGGCGAGCGGATTGACCCGGGCGTACGCGTACGGAGGAGAAACCAGAGATGAGCGGGATCGAAACGTTGTCCGAGCAACGCTGTTACGGCGGTATACAAGGATTCTACCGGTTTGCTTCGGACGCCTGCGGTGGCCCGATGACATTCGGGGTATACGCCCCACCACAGGCCGCGCATGGCAAGTTGCCGGTGGTGTATTTCCTCGCCGGGTTGACCTGCACAGCGGAGACCTTTCTGATCAAGGCCGGTGCGCAGCGCATCGCGGCGGAGCTTGGATTGCTGCTGGTCGCGCCCGACACCAGCCCGCGTGGTACGGGTATCGAGGGTGCGACCGGCGATTGGGAGTTCGGTGAAGGCGCAGGTTTCTATCTCGATGCAACGCAGTCCCCCTGGTCCACGCGTTTCAATATGGAAACCCACGTCGTCGAAGAACTGCCAGCGTTGATCAATGCCCACTTCGCTGCGGACCCTGCGCGAACAGGGATCATGGGTCATTCAATGGGAGGTCATGGGGCCTTGACGCTGGCACTGCGCCATCCAGACCGATACCGCTCCGTGTCCGCGCTCGCGCCCATTGTCGCGCCAACGCAGGTCCCGTGGGGACGCAAGGCCTTGCCACGTTATCTTGGCAATAATCCTGCTGAGTGGAACGCGCATGACGCCTGTGAGCTGGTTCGCGCCGGCCGGCGCTTCGCCGGCACGATCCTGGTTGATCAGGGTGATGCCGACAACTTTCGTCGCGAGCAGCTGCGTCCAGAACTCTTTGCGCACGCTTGTCGCGAGGTGGGTCAACCGCTGACATTGCGCGTGCAACCAGGTTACGACCACAGCTACTGGTTCATCCAAACGTTTGTCGAGGATCACTTGCGGCATCACGCCGCAGCGTTGTGTGTTTGACCTCCCGGTAGCCCGCGCGGGCTACCGCCTCGACGTTGAACAGGGGCTGCCCAACCGGTCCAGCGTCGCCACGGCGGCTTGGCTCTGACCACCTTCGACCAGTCGTAGTGAACCTGCCTATTTGCAGCGGACTCCATGAAGCGGGCGGCAAACAGCTTGCTTCAGTTTGGTTGCATAGTCGTTGGGGAACAAGTAGCCGGGCGCCGAGTGCAATCGGTGGGTTGTAGAAGCCGTGGATGTGGGCCGCCTCCGCAACTGGCATCTGACGATGCCCCGAATGGCCTACTCGATCTTGGCCAAAGCTGCATGAGTAGCGGGCGATCACTACATTGACACACGACGCACGCCTATCGAGAAACAATCGAACCTGATGCAAAGAGGCAAAGATCGTTGCCGCTTCACCACAATGCACCCCGGGCTTGCGCCTTGCGAAGTCGGTTTGAATCAGAGGGAGCAACAGGGCACCCTCGGCCGTTCCTGCGGAAATGCAGTCCGCATATCGCGATATATTCCCGGCGGTGGGCGCGCGTTCGAGGCGACGAGGCAGTGTTGCGAAGCAGCATTCAAACTTGGCCATACTTTCGAGTGTCATGTAGCCGGTACAACGATGTACCGGATTCGTGACAGTCTGGTGACAACCGCAGATTTTGTACCTCCAAACCATTGAATCTACGGGCTGTTTCAAGTACTGAAATCTGGCATGCGATCTGCACTCACCAACTGACCAACCGGCGGCTGCGGCAGAGGTCGCTGGGGCGCGGCTGATTGGAAGAACAGGCCACCCGGTTGCGCTCCCGCGGCTCACTCGATGCAATCCTGGATTTCGGAGCTCGATCAGCGTATTTGACACAGTGTGAGACTCGTACAGACCGCCGTCGACCCGTCTGCGCGAGACCAGAGCTTGCCGTGTTGACGAAGCTGCCCTCGCATAACAGCGTGGTCAGCCGTGCAGTCGGGGCGCTACAGGAACCAAGAAGGCCGGTATTTGGCTATCCCTGGATGAATGTCCAGAATGATTGTTCAGTGACATGCAGAGGAGAGAAGATCACCATGAGTTCTCAAAACAGTAGTCGTTCACGACGATCGGGGTTTTGCATCGCAATGCTGACCTGTCTGGGGTTGGTTGTCGGTGCAACGGCGGTGGCCCAGACGGCGGCTCAGACAAGTGATAAGAGTGCGTCCGAAGCCCTTGCCGAGCGTGCACAAAACCCCAACCTGTGGCCCGCGCCGGGTCGCGACAACAATCTGACGCGTTTCAGCCCGCTGAAGGATATCAACACCAGCAACGCGGGCGACCTGCAATTCATGTGGAGTCAGTCGCTCAGTTCGTTGCGCGGCCAGGAAGGCCAGCCGCTGGTTGTGGAGGTTGGCGGCAAACCGATGATGTTTTTGGTCAGCGGCTGGCCGAATGTCGTGCAGGGGCTGGATCTGTCCAACCCGGACCGCCCGGTGGCTGTCTGGAACTACCTCAAGAAAGACGGTCGTGACAACAGCGCAGTCGGTATCGCGTGCTGCGACACCGTCAACCGCGGCCTCAATTATGCCGACGGCAAGGTGATCTTCCATACCCTGGACGGTTATCTGATCGCGCTCGATGCCTTGACGGGCAAGGTGGACTGGACCGAGAAGGTCGCGTACCCGGCGAAAGGCCAGACCATGACGCAGGCGGGCGTGATTGCCGGCAACAACGTGATCATCAGCTACGGCGGTTCCGAGCTTGCGGCGCGCGGCAACATCGCTGCTTTCTCGATCGCAACCGGGAAGAAGGTCTGGAGCTTCTGGAACAACGGCAGCGCCAAGGATGTCGGCATGACCGCGGACACCAACAAGGCCGTTCCAAAGCACGGCACCCTGAAGACCTATCGCGGTGTTGACGAGTACCCGGCGGATGAACATCTGCGCGGCGGTGCAACCGTCTGGGGCTGGATGAGCTATGACCCGAAACTGAACCTGGTTTACTACGGTACTGCCAACCCCGGTACCTGGAGCCCCACGTATCGTTGCAAGTACGACACGTTTGAGAAGTGCAACGACGGTACCCAGGACAACAAGTGGTCGCTGGCGATCATGGCGCGCAACGCGTCATCGGGTGAGCTGGTTTGGGCATACCAGATGACCCCGTTCGACCAGTGGGACTACGACGGCGTCAACGGCATGATCCTGGTCAACATGGATATCGATAACCAGAAGGATCGCCCCGTACTGGTGCACTTCGACCGCAATGGCTTTGCGTATGTGCTGGACCGCAGAACCGGAGAGGTGCTGCGCGCGCACAACTACGTTCCCGTGAACTGGGCCGAGAAGATCGACGTCGGTGGGACCGATCGCCCGATCAAGGTCAAGGCGCATTCGCCGTTCAGCATTGACAAGGCCGTACAGGCGTGCCCGTCGGCCATGGGTGGCAAGGATCAGCAGCCGGTAGCGGTGGATCCAGCCAACCCTGAGGTCTTCTACGTGCCGACCAACCAATGGTGCATGGAAGATACGCCCCTCAAGCGCACCAGCACCCAGCAGGGCTCCGGTTACGCGTTCGCCAATGTGTACATGTACGAGAGCACCCCCGGCCTTGTGGGTCAGTTCCAGGCATTCAATGTCAACACCGGCAAGATCCTCTGGAAGAACCCGAACAAGTATCAGACTTGGAGTGGCGCGTTGGTCACGGCTGGCGGCGTGGTCTTCTATGGCGACATGGTTGGTGATTTCCGGGCCGTGGACGCCAAGACCGGCAAGGTCCTGTGGGTGCGCAAGCTGGGTTCGGGCATCATCGGCAACCCGATCAGCTACAAGATCAACGGCCAACAGTACGTGTCGGTGTTCGCCGGGCTTGGTGGTTGGGCTGGCCTGCCGGTTGCCGCTGGTCTGAACTTCAGCGACAAGTTCGGCGCGATCGGTGCGACCGCGATGGCCAAGTCCGTCAAGTTGGACCTCGTCCCGCAGGGTGGCACCCTGTATACGTTCCGCTTGGGCGGACCGGGCCACCAGGCAGCCTCGGGCACCGATACCACAAAGTGACAGCACGTCCATAGTAGTCGTAGAGGTGTACAAACCACCTTTGCATGGTGAAGTCTGCCGGGGTTGCTTGGCGCAACCCCGGCAGCGATGCTGAGATATCGCGCGCCAGCAGCGAACGCGCGAGATTCTTTCAGAGTGCACTGCATGACATGAAATTCGGTAGCGCAATATGTGTTGGATGCCTCGCACTGATGGTGGTTGGGTCGGTGTGGGCGCAGGAAAAAACCTATTACAACCTCGACCTGAAATTCAGCGAGATGACGGCGGCAGAACGGACCGCTGCGAAAGAGGCCGCACTACATCAGCAGATGCGACCGCTGATCGCCTGTGCAGACCCCGCCAACATGCCGTTTTCGAACCGCAATGGTGACGGCATCGACAACCAGATCGTCAAGGTGCTGGCCGCTGCCATGCACACGACGGTGGGGTTCTACTGGATGTCGTACATAGACCATGGGTTCCTGAAACGGGCGTTCGGCAACACGGCCGAACCATTGGGAAACTGCGACTTCGTGGTTGATATCCCGGTCAGTGTTTCCGGCGTCTTGATGACTGAACCGATCTACCGGTCGACATACGTTTTCGCTTATGGCAAGGACAGCGGAATCCATATCAAGGGTCTCGCCGACCCTGCCCTCAAGAAACTCCGCGTCGGTGTGTATCAAACCTCCGCTTTGCGCCAGGCACTCGCCGAAAACGGGCTCAAGAACGGTGTCCACGTCCTTACGGTCAGCTACGACACCGCCAGCAATGGCGGCGCCCAGCAGCAGTGGCGGCAGGTTGAACAGATAGCGGACGGCCAACTCGACGTGGTGGGAGTGTGGGGCCCGTTTGCCGGTTACGCCCAGGCCAGGAAGAACGCGCCGATCATGCTGCAGCCGGTCAATCTGATGTCCGACGACGTGGAGTTGGAATTCGCAATGGCCATTGGCGTGCGCGAAAACGACGTGGTCCTGAAATATGCATTGGATAACGCCCTGGATGCCTCGGCAAGCAAGATCAAGGCGATTCTCGAAGGTTTTGGTGTTCCGTTGGTCCAATGCAGCGAATGCATTGTGCAGGGCAACCTGCCTTCGCACGGCGCGTATTCAACGGGGGCCAGTGCCTATGCGCGGTACCTGCAGCCGCTGGATGAAAACCTGACTCACATCGACAAGTCCCAGACGGCTCCAGGCGAAATCGTCACGGTACAAAACGTGAAGCAATCACTTGCGGCGGGCGCCAATCCGAATGCCGAGTTGGCGCAGGCGGTGGTGGCGTCCGACCCGGCGCGCATCAAGTTCCTGGCCGCACATGGGGCCGAGCTCAACGCACGCGACTCCATGGGCTCAACGCCGCTGACCAGTGCTGCCAGCGCGCGCAATTCGGCGATCGTCAAGCTGCTGCTCGATTTGGGCGCCGATGCCAACGCACGCGACGGAGACGGCTTGACGCCGCTGATGGAGGCGGCTTACCGCGATCACGTGCCGTCAGTGGAGGCGCTCCTGCAACACGGCGCCAGCCTGACCATGAAGAGTCCCGAAGACTTGACACCCCTTTGCAGCGCGCTCGACAGCCGCAGTTTCCTGGCCGCCTCTGCGTTGATCAAGGCGGGTGCCTCACCCAACGTGCAATGCGGTGCCAATCGTCTGACGCCGTTGATGGTCGTGGCGACGCATGAGAAGGCTGAGCAGAGCGGCAATGTTCCGGTCGACGGCGGCCGGTACCTGAGCGACGGTGTTTCTCCCCTCGAGGTCGGCCAGTTGCTGGTCGGCAAGGGAGCCGACGTGAACGCCCAGGGCCGGGGCGGGGTGACGGCGCTGATGATAGCGGCCGGGTACGACAACGCGCCACTGGTCGGTTTGCTGATTCAGGCCGGGGCGAAAATTGACGTCCGATCCGAGGATGGCAAGACCGCGCTTGATATAGCCAACGACAACGGCAGCGATACGGCAGCAAAGACACTCGAGCTGATGGCGCGGTTCGCCTCGCCGCAACATCCGGTTGCTCCCGGGCAGCGTCCGCCGCGATGAGCGTGTACGGTTTCACCGTTGCTGCGGGTGCGCTTGCATTGATGCTGGCGGCGACGAGTTTCGCCGCACCCGCCGGTGCGCAAGCCAAGACCGAAGGTGCGGGGCACACCCGCACACTCGTAACGCATCATGCGTATCTTGGCAAGGAGTACCGGGTGCCGCCGCCATTGTCGCTGCTCAAGCCGGCCATTGTTCCCGACGAGGGGCTGGCGGGCGCGCGCCTTGGGACCAACGAGAACAATCTTGCCGGAAAGTTTCTGGGACAGCAGTTTGTCCTCGACGAGACGGTCGTGCCGCAAGGCGGCGATGTGGTCGCGGCAGCAAGGAAAATGCTGGCGGCCGGTCAGCACCTCATCATCGCCAACCTGGAGGCCCCGGATTTGCTCGCGGTTGCAGATTTGCCGCAAGCAAAAGACGCGATCATCCTGAACATTCGTGCACGGGACGACGTGCTGCGGCAAACCCAGTGTCGCCGTAACGTTTTCCACCTGATTCCGGGCGATGCAATGCTCACCGACGCACTGGCGCAGTACCTGGTGTGGAAGAAGTGGACGCGGTGGTTTCTCGTGCGCGGCAAGCACCCGGCCGACGTGGAGTATGCCAACGCCATCAAGCGTTCAGCCAAGCTCTACGGTGCCAAGATCGTGGCGGAACGTGCGTACGAGCTCGAAACCGGCGCGCGCCGCGTGGATACCGGCTTCCAGGAGATCCAGACGCAAATGCCGATGCTGACGCGCGGCGTACCGGACTACGACGTCGCATTCGTGGCTGACGAAACCAATTCGTTCGGGCTCTACCTGCAATATCGGACCACCGATCCGCGGCCTGTCGTGGGTACGGACGGCTTGGTGGCGACGGCTTGGGGCGCGGCATACGAGTCATACGGTGCTCAGCCGTTGCATGACCACTTTGTGAAATTCGCGCACCGTGAGATCACGGTGCGCGACTACGAGGGATGGCTTGCGGTCCATCTGTTGGGGATGGCCGTGATGTACGACAAGAGCAACGATGTCGATGCGATCCGGAAATACATCACCTCGGACAACCTCAAGCTCTCGGGTTACAAGGGCCAGGGCATGAACTTTCGCGCGTGGGATAATCAGCTGCGACAGCCGATCCTGCTCATGGACCCGCTGACCTTGGTTTCGATGTCGCCCCAATCGGGTTTCCTGCACCCTGTATACACAACCGATACCCTGGGATTCGACCAACCGCAAAGCCTGTGCAGGTTCTCCAAATGAGGACGATCAACCACCACGGGCGGCGCACGCGGGTTGCCGGCGTGTGTTTGTTGCTGCTGGCTCTGGTGGCACCATGCGCGTCGGCTGCGATGCTGTTTGTGAGCAACGAGCGTGGCAATACCGTGACGGTACTGGACAGCAACACGCTCAAGACCATCAAGACGATACCCACCGGCCAGCGGCCGCGCGGCATCGTGGCAGGGCCCCATGGCAAATGGGTGTACGTGTGCGTGGGTGACAGCAACCGGATCGATGTCATCGATGTGGCCAAGCTCGCCGTCACGCGCCAGCTGCCCTCGGGCCCAGACCCGGAATTGCTGGCTGTGGGCAACGACGGTACGCGCGTGTACATCGCCAACGAAAACAACGCCATGGTCACCGTGCTGCATGCGGAGACCGGCAAACTGCTGGCGGAGATTCCCGTTGGTACGGAACCCGAGGGCATGCGCGTCAGTCCGGACAACCAGCTCACGGTGGCAACTTCCGAAGGCACCAGCATGGTGCATTTCATCGACAACAAGGCGCTCGAACTGGTTGCCAGCGTGCTCGTGGATACGCGTCCACGCGTGGCCACGTTCACCCCCGACGGCCACCATGTCTGGGTGTCCTCGGAAGTCGGCGGCACGGTGTCGGTGGTCGATGTGAGTACCCACCAGCTCGTGCAGAAGATCAGCTTTGCGATCCCGGGGATGCGAAGCGAGTTCATCCAGCCGGTCGGTATCACGATGTCGAAGGACGGCTTGCAGGCGTTCGTTGCGCTCGGACCCGCGAACCACGTTGCCGTCGTTGACACCAAGACATACAAAGTGAGCGACTACATCATCGTGGGACAACGGCCCTGGAACATGGCGCTGTCTCCCGACGGCTCGAAGCTTTACGTTGTCAATGGTTTCACCAACGATGTGACGGTTGTCAATGTCAAATCGCTCAAACCCGAGGTTTCGGTGCCTGTCGGTCGCCTGCCTTGGGGCATCGCGGTCGTACCCTGAGCGGCATCCCCGCGATGTGGCGGTACCGTGGTGCGGAAGCATCACCAGAAGATGGTCAATTTTTAATTGGTACTCGCAAGGAGAGTCAAATGTTCCGCAAGACCGCGTATGGCTTCACCAGTGCTGCCGCCATTGCCGTTGCCTTTGCCGGCATCGGCGTGGCGC
The DNA here is from genome assembly GCA_036833615.1 of Rhodanobacter sp. Classification (GTDB taxonomy): domain Bacteria; phylum Pseudomonadota; class Gammaproteobacteria; order Xanthomonadales; family Rhodanobacteraceae; genus Rhodanobacter. The sequence continues at coordinate 7,391 of DAITPL010000014.1, read as the reverse complement.
TCGCCAGCAACAGCCCGGCCAGTTCGGCGGCGCCTCCGGCCAGTGCCGCAAGCATCCACGTGCCGGCGACGTATGAGTCAATGGCCGCGGCCCACAACGGAATGGTGACAGAAAAGGAAGCCCTTGCCGCCATGCCGAATCTGAACTTCAAAGCCGCCGACACAAATGGTGACGGTCAGCTGGATCGGGTTGAATACATGGATTTGCAGGAAAAGGTTACGGACGGGACCTGGACCAACGCGGTTCCCAAGCTGGAAGTCGTAAAGGACATAAAGGGATACGACGAAAGCCCGCTGGATGTGGTCAAGAATGCCCCGAAAGGCTCGTTGCAGGATCCCTACGATCCCACGAACGCCACGGTGGTCGCGGAAGGTCACCAGGCGTTTCTCAATCACGGTTGCAATGCCTGTCATGGCGGCAATGGCGGCGGAGGCATGTGTCCGCCACTCAACAACGACGTATGGATCTACGGCGAGAACGATGACACCTTGTTCAGACTCGTCACGCTGGGAAGCCAGAAATTGCAGGAGGCCGGATACTCGCGGGTAAGCCCGGAGACCCCCGCCTTGATGCCGCAGCAAGGGGGCACGACCGTGACCCAAGCTGGCGACCTTTGGAAGATCATCACCTGGATCAAGTCGATGAACGCGAAGAAGAGCGGCTAGCCGAGCGTGGGAGGCGCCCCGATCCGGTTTCGGGGCTCGCGTCGATCCCGCGCGGGTGGGTGACAGCTCGCCGAGCGGGATTGAGCGGCAAGTCTGGTTCGGCAGTACGACGCGATACTACGATCGCTCGTGGTTGCCGGTGCATGGGTGACGCGGAAGTGTCAGTGCCCTGGTTGGCGGTCCGTGAAATGTCGCAGTCATGGTCGATAACGCGCCGAATCCGCAGCGGCCGGACGCACGTTGGTCGGGCTCGCAATCATTGGCCTTCTTCAAGCTGTGCCAGTTTGCTCCGTTCGACGTTGTTGCGCTTCCAGCCCGCGGGGCGCGGCCAACCCGGCAGGTGCTCATGTGCACGACGTACGGTTGCGGCGCGGGGTTGGTGCATGGCTACCCACGTCACTCCCGCGAGTCTGCTCGGCGGCCCCCGTTGAATTTGATTCGAACTTTCGTCGGCTTGATATCCACCGATGCATCCGGGCATGAAATGTCCGCCGCGAAACCTGTGCAAGACAACTCTCTCGCCTCATTCCGTGCGCTCAGCTACGCTGCGGGAAAGTCAGGTCTGCGCGGATCGAGAGAGCCCCGGATGATTCGCCGGATTGGTGGGAAGGTGGTTCCATGAAGGGCTGGCAGGCGAGAATGAACATGGCGTCGACTGATTTCATCACGCGCGTTTTTGCGCTGATTTGCGCTGCGCTCCTCACGCTGATGCCAAGTGCAGCCGCGCGCGCGGAGGTTATGCACGATGTCCCCGAACTGCGCGTCGGGGTGCTTGAGTTCGGCACGGTCGGCTGGGAGATCGATACCGTCCAGAGGCTGGGTCTTGCGCGCCGACACGGCATCCGGTTGGACGTGGTGCCCCTGGCGTCCGAAAACGCGATGAAGGTAGCGTTGCTGAGCGGCAGCGTCGACCTCGTCGTCTCGGACTGGTTCTGGGTTGCGACACTCCGATCCCGCGGTCAGGATTACCAGTTTGTGCCGTTTTCGAAGGCGGTCGGTGCCGTCGTCGCCAATCCGAAGGCGGGAATCAAGTCACTCGCCGACCTCAAGGGCAAACGGGTCGGTGTCGCCGGCGGCCCGGTGGACAAGAGTTGGTTGATCGCGCGTGCTTACGCGCGCAAGCAATACGGGATCGACCTGAAGTCTGCCGCGAAGCCACAGTTTGCCGCACCGCCGTTGATCAATCACCTGATGTTCGACGGCGAGCTTCCGGCCGCGATCAACTTCTGGCAATACAGCGCCCGCCTCGTTGCCGAGGGGATGCAACCGGTGATTACGGTGGAACAGATGCTCAAGGGGTTGGGCGTCAAGACCGTCCCGCCACTGCTGGGTTGGGTGTTTTCGCAACGTTGGGCGGAAACCCACGGCGATGCCTTGCGGGCTTTCATTGCTGCCACTTACGATGCCAAGGAGGAGCTGGCCCGCTCGGATGCGGCTTGGCAGCCGCTGAGAAGCAAGGTCAAGCCCGAAAATGAAGCGGTCTTCGCCGCGATCCGACAGGGTTACCGGGACGGCATCGTCGACCACTTCGGTGCACCCGAAATCCACGCGGCTGGACAATTGTTCCGTTTGATCGCTGAAGAAAACCACGGCGAACTCACCAGTGGAACAAAGGAGTTGCCAGCGGATGTGTTTTGGAGCGGATTTCGTCGGCCATGAGGTTCTTCCATCGTCGCCTTGGCCCGGGCGACATGCCCCGAACTGTCGGGGGGAGGGGGCCACGCGCGGCGGCTCCGACATGGTGGCGCGGACTGCGATTACCGTCGGGGCACAGTTGGCTGTGGCGAAGCGTGTCGCTCATCGGCCTGGTGGCGGTTTGGGAACTTGCGGCACGACTCGCGGGCAGCAACATGCTGCCGACGCCGGTCGCGGTGCTTGCCGCGCTGTATCGCTACACCCGCAACGGCCAGCTTCCGCTGGAGTTGGGGATCACGCTGGCGCGGGTGGCCGCTGCGTTCGTCGTGGCCATGACCGTGGGTACCGTGATCGGCTTCATGATGGGTCGTTCGCGCAAGCTCAACCTGTTGCTGGATGGCCCGCTGGTGCTTGCACTCAACATCCCGGCACTGGTCATTATCATCTTGTGCTACCTGTGGCTCGGGCTCACCGAGGTCGCCGTGATCGTGGCCGTGGCACTCAACAAGATCCCGGTCGTGGTGGTGACAACACGTGAAGGTACGCGGGCCGTCGACTCGCGCTTGCTGGCGGTTGCGCAGGTGTATCGCGTCCCGCGTACAGTGGCGTTGTATCGGGTGATCCTGCCCCAGCTTTATCCGTACCTCATAGCCTCTGCCCGCAACGGCCTGGCGCTGATCTGGAAGATCGTACTGGTTGCCGAGCTGCTGGGGCGAAGCAATGGCGTCGGTTTTGAATTATCCGTATTTTTCCAGTTTTTCGACATCACCAGCATTCTGGCGTACACACTGGCGTTTGCCGCTGTCGTCATGGCCATTGAAGCCGGTGTGATGCGGCCTCTCGAAAAACGCTTGCTGCGGTGGCGCGGATGAAGGGGCTGAATATCCATGTCATCGAAAAACGTTTCGGCGGTGTGCTGGTGCTGGCCGATATCGATGTCACCATCACCGAGGGTGAATTTGTCGCTGTCGTCGGGCCGTCCGGTGTGGGCAAGACCACACTGCTGAGCATGGTCGCCGGTCTGGACGCCGACTATACGGGCGCGATTCGCTACGACGGCGTGCCGTTGGCCGAGCCCGGTCAGTCGCCCCCCGGCCTCGGCATGGTATTCCAGGAGCCACGGTTGATGCCGTGGCTCACGGTAGGCGACAACGTGCGGCTGGCGGAAGCCGGCCGTCTGGCGCGCGATCGCAGCTATGTTTCGCGCGCGGAGAGCTTGCTCGACGAGGTTGGACTACGCACCTCCGGGGATGCCTGGCCGAGCCAGCTTTCAGGCGGCATGCAGCGTCGCACTGCGCTGGCGCGGGCGTTCGTGGTCGAGCCCTGGCTGTTGCTGATGGATGAGCCGTTCGTGTCGCTCGACCTGCCGGCAGCCAACCAACTGCGCGGGTTGTTGCGGCAGCTGTGCGCGCGGGTGCGGCCACTGGTATTGTTTGTTACCCACAATATAAATGAGGCACTGGTGCTCGCCGATCGCATATTGTTCCTGGGTGATACGCCGGCACGCGTGGTGCTGGATTATCGTGTCGAGCAAACTGGCAGTCACGATCTGAACAGTCCGGAGATTACTGCTCTCAGCCGTCGGCTGCTGGCACGCCATCAACGGCTGCTTTCCGGAGTGGCCGGAGCCGACGTGGACGAAGGCCGGCGTGGCAAGGAGGGTTGGTGAACTCTGGTGCCTTGGCGTGGTGGTTGGCGCTGTGGGCCGCGCGCCCGCAGCATGGTGGGTTGCGATGAACGCGCCCGGCGAGACACCCATGCCCACGTCGCCACTACCGGAACAGGCCGCACTCGCACTCGCGGTGGACGAGGTCAGCAAGTCCTACGGCTCGGTCAAGGCGCTGGACCGACTGTCCCTGCACGTCGCACGCGGCGAGTTCGTGGCCCTGCTCGGACCGAATGGCGCCGGGAAAAGCACGCTGTTCCAACTGCTTACCGGATTGTTCGCGCCCGACGCCGGACGCATCGAGGTGGCGGGCTTCGACATGCGTCATCAGGCGCGTCGGGCACTCGCGTGCCTGGGCGTGGTATTCCAGCAAGCGACGCTGGACCTGGACTTGAGTGTCGTTGCCAACCTGCGTTTCCATGCGCGGCTGCATGGGATGGGGCGTGCAGCGCGTACCCACATCGAGGCGGAGCTGCACCGCATCGGCTTGACCGCACGGGCCAGAGACCTGGCGCGGGCGCTTTCTGGCGGCAATCGCCGCAAGGTCGAACTGGCCCGCGCACTGCTGCACGATCCAGTGGTACTGCTGATGGACGAACCCACGGTGGGGCTCGATCCCGCCTCGCGGGCGCAACTGGTGGAGTATGTCCACTCGCTGTGCACGCATCGCGGCGTCGGTGTGCTGTGGGCGACGCACCTGGTGGACGAGGCCGAATCGGCCGACCGGGTCATCATCGTGCACAAGGGACGCTGGATCGCTTCTGGCACCGCCGCGGAATTGCGCGAGCGCACCGGCCAGGGTTCGCTGCGCGACGCCTTCCTCGACCTGACCGGAGAAGCTTCGGTAGAGAAAGAGGAGGCGGTCTGATGCACACGAAGCGTGGATTGCAGCAAGGGACACCCGGCAGCGGTCCGCAGCAGGAACGCGACTTGGCCGCTCCGGTTCGACCGGGACCACCGGTCGGGTTCGCTTCGGGCCAGCCTGCAACGGGTTCCGCAAGGTCGACGATGAGCCACGTCCTGCAGGCGCTGGTGGCGCTTTCCTCGCGTGAAACGGTCAAGTTCATGCACCAGCGCGGGCGATTGCTTTCCGCGGTGGTGCGGCCGAGCCTGTGGCTGCTCATTTTCGCGGCGGGGTTCCGGGACGTCTTCGGCGTCTCCGTGATTCCGCCGTACTCCACCTATATCGAATACCCGGTCTACGTCGTTCCTGGGCTGCTGGGCATCGTTCTGCTGTTCAATGGCATGCAGTCTTCGCTGGCGATGGTCTACGACCGCGAGATGGGATTGATGCGGCTGTTGCTGACGGCACCGCTGCCGCGCTCGGTGTTGCTGACGTGCAAGCTGCTCGCGGGTACGTTCCTGTCGATCCTGCAGGCGTACGCATTTTTTGCGGTCTGCGCGATATTCGGGCTCGATCTTCCATGGTGGCCCGGCCTGCTGCTGGCATTGCCGGCCATGTTTCTGACCGGGCTGATGCTGGGGGCGATGGGCCTGCTGGTGTCCGTTTACATCAAGCAGATCGAGAACTTCGCCGGAGCGATGAATTTCGTGATCTTTCCGATGTTCTTCCTGTCGCCGGCGTTGTATCCCCTGTGGAAATTGCAGGAATCCGGAGCCGAAGTCATCTACCAGTTGGCCCGTTTCAATCCGTTTACCTACGGCATCGATCTGATCCGCTACGCGATGTACGGGCAGATGAACTGGCTTGCGTGCGGAGTGGTTGTCGCTGCGCTCATCGTCTTTTTGGGGCTGGCGATATGGGGATACGATCCGCAGCGCGGCGTGGTGCGGCACAAGGGTCAAGGCAGCTGAGCAACTCCTGAAAAACTGTCGTGAGCGGCAGCCCGCCGCACCTGCGCAGGTGGCCGCGTCTTATCCGGAGTTGGCGAAGGCGCTGTGGCGAGGCCTGCAGATTCCACAGTTCGGCGGCCGAATTTCCCGTTTTTCAGTCGCGCCCATCGTGCAGCGGCAGGGTCAGGGGCTCGCGTGAAGTCTCTCGCGAAAGTCGTGCAGTGACTCCAATCGTGGCGGCTGTACCGCACGCGACACACCCACCTGTCACGAATCTGATACAGCACGCGTGACAAGCGGTCAGGGGATCGCCTCAAGTGACTGAATCACCGCCCTGCAGACACCTTCGGAAACTGGCATCTGATGTGCATGGTACCTCCCGAGCGGTCCGCGTCGGCGCAGGGTTGACGGTTATGAGGAACGATTGATCATGAAAACACGCGCAGCTGTTGCGTGGGGAGCAGGGCAGCCGCTCCATATTGAGGAAGTGAACCTGGACGGGCCAAAAGCGGGCGAAGTTTTGCTGCGCATCGTTGCGACGGGAGTCTGTCACACGGACGCATACACGTTGTCCGGTGCTGACCCCGAAGGCCTGTTCCCGGTGATTCTCGGTCATGAGGGCGGGGCAATCGTCGAGGAAGTCGGCAAGGGCGTGAAGTCGGTGAAGCCCGGTGATCACGTCATTCCACTTTACACACCCGAGTGCGGTGAGTGTGAGTACTGCCTTTCGGGGCGCACCAATCTGTGCCAGAAAATCCGTGTGACGCAGGGCAAGGGCGTGATGCCCGACGGCACATCGCGGTTTTCGTTCAAGGGCAAGATGCTGTATCACTACATGGGCACCAGCACGTTCTCCGAATATACGGTCGTGCCGGAAATCTCGGTCGCGAAGATCGACCCGAGGGCACCGCTGGAAAAGGTTTGCCTGCTCGGCTGCGGCATCACCACGGGTGTCGGCGCAGTATTGAACGTTGCCAAAGTCCGCCCAGGCTCGACGGTGGCGGTGTTCGGCCTGGGCGCCATCGGTCTGGCGGTGGTGCAGGGTGCAGTGATGGCGAAAGCTGCACGCATCATCGGGGTCGATGTCAACGCGGACAAATGGCCGATGGCCGAGGCCATGGGTGCGACCGATTTCGTCAACCCCAAGGAATACGATCTGCCGATTCAGCAGGTGATCATCGACAAGACCAATGGCGGCGTCGATTACTCTTTCGAGTGCATTGGCAACGTCAACGTGATGCGTGCGGCGCTCGAATGCTGCCACAAGGGTTGGGGCGAGTCGACGGTTATCGGTGTTGCTGCGGCGGGTCAGGAGATCAGCACACGACCGTTCCAGCTTGTTACCGGACGCGTCTGGCGGGGTGCTGCATTCGGCGGCGTCAAGGGGCGCTCGCAGTTGCCTGGCTACGTGGATTCATACATGCAAGGCAAGCTCAAGGTGGATGAGTTCATCTCCAAAGCGCTGCCACTCGAGAAAATCAACGATGCCTTCGAGCTGATGCACGAAGGCAAGGTCATCCGCACGGTGATCCATTACAACGGCGCCGTCGCGTAACACTTCAACCCACTTTTCAATTGGAGAGCGTACATGTCCAGCACAAAAATCCATCCTGCCGTCGATGACGGTGTCA
>DAITPL010000013.1:32976-44347 GCA_036833615.1 Rhodanobacter sp. | reverse complement strand
TGATGGCGTACGTGGGCGTGTTGATCCTGGTGCGCCTGACCGGCAAGCACAGCCTCGGCGAGATGTCGCCATTTGACATCCTGATGCTGATTTTCGTCGGCAGCCTCATGCGCACCGCGATCCTCGGCGACGACCATTCCGCCATCGGCCCGTTCATCGCCGTCATCACCATTTTCGGCCTCGACAAGTTGCTGGCCATCGCCGCCGCGCGCTCGGCGCGGTTCAATCGTCTGCTGGAAGGCGTGCCATCATTGCTTGCCCGCGATGGCTTGCAGAACTCCGGGGCGTTGCGCCAGCACGACATTCCGCAAGAGGCCTTCGATCGCGCGCTGCGGCCCATGGCCTGCGCACGGTGGGCGAAGTCGCGGAAGCGCGCCTCGAACCGAACGGCAAGATCACCGTGATCAAGTGCGCCGGGAGCTGATGATGACATCGCGGCTTCGCGCAAGGGCGTTGCGTCCTGCTTTCCATGCGGATTTGCAACGCGACCTGAGCCAAGCTTGCGCACGGTCGTCACCGGCTGCCTTGCTTTCACGGCGCTGGCGGTGATTCGATCGGCAGACGGTCGGTTCGTCGTCTCGCTGGTGTCGGTCTGCCGCGGCTCGTCGTTCATCGGGTTCATCGCCGGTGATGGGGCGGCAATGGTGTGCGGCAGCGCGGGAAGTCGCCGCTATCGGAACCGGCGTGTGTGTGGCCGCGCATCGGCATCGTCGCGGGCGCGTCAACAACTCGTTGCCTGCCGCGCACGCTGGATTCACGCGTGAAATGGAAAGCTCACCGCTCCTTCCCGCCTGACACCGGAGTGCTTCATGGATGCCATCCAGTTGCTGAAAACCGACCACCAGAAAGTCAAGGAGCTGCTGGCCGAGCTCGCGCAAACCACCACGCGCGCGGTCAAGAAGCGCTCTGGGTTGCTGTCGCAAATCCGCCTGAATCTCAAGGCCCACACCACGATCGAAGAGGAGATCTTCTATCCGGCATTCAAGCAGGCGGGCGAGAAGGAAGAGGCGAAAATGTATTACGAGGCGCTGGAGGAACATCGCGCTGCCGGCGATCTGGTGTTGCCGGATCTGCTCAACACCGCACCCGACAGCGATCAGTTTTCCGGCCGCGCCAAGGTGCTCAAGGAGTTGATCGAGCACCACGTCAAGGAAGAGGAGGAGCAGATGTTCAAGGAGGCCAAAAAGCTGCTGTCCAAGGACGAGCTCAATGAGCTGGGCAAGCAGATGGAGCAGCGCAAGGCGCAACTGGTGAAAGAACTCGGTTGAGTCTGCCCCATGACTGGCGGTATGCCGCCAGGCAGGACCTCGCCGCGGCCGAAGCAGTCTCGCTGGCCCGTCCATGCGCGCGCCAACGGAGAGCATGCCCATGCGGGCACTGACCTGCCACGACGGCAACGACGTGCGCGTGGAAAAACGTACCCGACCTGACGCTCCAAACGCCCGACGACATCATCGGTGCGCGTGATTGTCATCGCCATCTGCGGCTTGGATCCGCCTTCGTTCGCGGCAGGATTCCGACATGGAGGATGGCGACATTCGACTGATACGATATTTCGCGCGTCATCCGAAAACCCAGCACGCCTCGGGATAGTCGGTGGGATCAACAGGTGGCGTGGCCGGAACGCGATGGCTTAGCCTTGCCGCTCGTACGGATGAGGCACCGGCGCAGGTTGGCTTTGGCTGCCGTCGTGTGCAGACGGCGCGGGCGGCTCCCAACCGAACACGCTGCGGCCGCCATGACTGTGCGACTGGCGGCGTTCGTCGGCGATGTATTGCTCCACCGACGGCCCGCTGGCGTAACGCTCCAGCCGCCGGGCCTGGGCATCCAGGCGCTGCAGCGCCGCAAGCCCCTCTTCGCGGCCAAGGCGGGCGTTGCTCACCGCGGATTTGAGCACCTGGATGGTGTGGTCGTAGACGCGGATGGGCACCGGGAACGGATGGCGATCCTTGCCGCCATGGGCGAGCGAAAACCGCGCAGGATCGGTGAAGCGGCACGGCGTGCCATGCAGCACTTCGGCGACCATGGCCAGTGCACGCACGGTGCGCGCGCCGACGCCGGGCACCTGCAGCAGTTGCGTGAAATCGCGCGGACCGTTTTCCGCCGCCGCCGCAAGGCTGCCGTGCAGCCGGCGCGCGATCACGTCGCTGCTGCGCACGTCGTGGTGCGCGGGCATGTTCAAATGTGGCAGCAGCTCCATTTGCTCCGGCGCAGCGGCATCGGTGCCCGCTGGCGCAGCTGATGCGGCGCCGGTCCCGGGCCTGCGCGTGCGACCGGCGAGCAGGCCACCGTCGAGACGGCCCAGTTCCCGCACCACGCCAGCCGGGCCCAGGTCCTGGAGCAGCGCCACTTGTGCCGCGCGCGATGCCTGCGCGCGATGGTCGGCCAGATTGACGATGCGTCCCTGTCCAGGTCCTTCCACCGCCGCATGTGGATCGTCGACAAAACTGGTCAGCCCCGCGGATAGCCAGTGATAGCGGCGCGCCTGTTTGCGCGCGCCGTTCATGCCTTGTTGCACCACCACCCAGTGTCCTTCGTCGCTGACGATGAAGCCGTGCAGATACAGATCGAAGCCATCCTGCACTGCCGCGCTGTCCACCTTGGCCACCAGGCGACTGGCGGTGGCGAGCGCGGCGCCATCAAAACCCACGCGCTCGCCGATCGCCAGCAACTCGCCCGGCGTGGCGCGCGAATGCCGGCCACGGCCGCCACAGACATGAATGCCGAGTTCGCCGGACATCGGTTCGAGCCCGCGCTTCAATGCGCCGATGACGCTGGTAGTGATGCCCGAGGAGTGCCAGTCCATGCCCATTACCGCGCCGAAGGACTGGAACCAGAACGGATGTGCCAGCCGGCGCAGCAATTCGTCGCGGCCATATTCGCGCACGATTGCCTCGGCCATCAGCGCGCCCAGCCGGGTCATGCGATCCGCCAGCCAGCGCGGCACGCGGCCGCCGTGCAGCGGCAGGTCGGCACTTCCGGATCGGCGACTCACGTAGAGATATCACGGGTGGTCATGCGCCAATTTTCCTGCATTCGGGCAGGTCGGAAGTTAAATCCGTCGGCAGCGCACGACCCCGCGTGCGCAGGGCGGGGGCCGGTGCCAGCATCGACTTTGATGCTGCAGGCCGGCGCGCCGGCGGGCTTTTGCATGACATTCGCGCGCGACGATGCATATGACCTCAGCGGCCCGACGGTTTCGGCTTGCGCTCCGGATTGTTCTGGTGTTCGTGCGGCGTATGTCGGTCCGGCATGTCGCGCTTGTCGTTGCGCTGCGGCTGCGGTTCCGGATAGCCGCGGGTGCCTGGTGGTGCAGGCTTGTGTTCGCTCATGCAAATGCCCTTGATCGGGTGACCTGTGGGAGAGCAACGCGGGCTGAGTGCTGCAGCACTCGGCACCGCCAACGACGGCCGGCGCAGTGCTGGCCGTGCATCAAGGATGTTCGATGCCCATGTCCTTGTGCGATTGACGCTCGACTTCCTTCCTGGCTTCGGCTTTTTTCCTGTCGCGGCGCGTCTGCAATTTGTGGTCGAGCTTGGCGACGTCATTGTCGTTGCGATCGCCGTTGCCATGTTTGCGGTCGGCGGGTGGCATGGGATTGGGCATGGTCATCTCCAGCGTTGGTGCTACGCGGTCGCCAATGGCATGGCGCCATGTTTGACTACGCTAGGTGGCGCGTGCTGAAGAAACCGTGATGCCTGGTTGACCGGGCAGTTGGGCAGGCGGCAATCGAGTCCGTGCGGTGCGGCTTGGATGTCGCGCGTGCACGGGCCGGCGAGAATTTCCCGGATGGCGTTGCCGGTGGCCAGCGCCGGTCCATGCGCGAGGCTGGCACCGGCCAAGCCCAGGCTGCTCGCCAGTCATCGGGCAGGTCGTGCCGACAGACGGTGAACACGAACAGCCACCCGCACCCGATGCGCTGAGCGAGTCAGCCCCCGGGATCCTTGCTGAAATGTACGCGCGGCACGATCCGGTCCCGCAGCAGCACCAACGCCGCGTCAAACGGAATTGTCACGCTGACGACGGTAGCCGCTTGCCATGGTGCGGCGCCATGGGCCTGCGTCGCATGGGCGCCGAGCGGGGCACGACACGCTCCGCAGGTGCTGCCGCACATGGTGGCGCATCCAAGCGTGGGGCTCGCTTGGCTGTTACCACGCGATTACCACGAAAAAGGCCATCCGGTAAAGATGGCCTGCACTATTGTTCTTTGGTCGGGGTGACAGGATTCGAACCTGCGACTTCTACGTCCCGAACGTAGCGCTCTACCAGGCTGAGCTACACCCCGTGGGAGCCGCGTATGTTAGTCGGCGCCTGCAGGCTTGGCAACAATTGGATGTGGCATCCGGCCGGGCGCGCGGCCGCGGCAAGCTGGTCATCTGCTAATCTTGGCGGTCGCCGGTGTGCGCTGCGCGCCCGGCGGCGTCCCGTCCCGTTGCATGAAAGAGAAGCTCATGGCGCTTACCCCGGCCCGCACCATGCCTGGTGTGCTCGAACTGCTGCCGCTTGACCAGATTGCATTGCAGCGCATGCTGGATGTCATTCGTCGCAACTACGAGCGTTTCGGCTTTCTGCCGATCGAAACGCCGGCGATCGAATACTCCGACGTGCTGCTGACCAAGAGCGGTGGGGAGACCGAGCGTCAGGTGTATTTCGTGCAATCCACCGGTGCGCTGGATCATGCCGGGAAGGGCACGTCGGACGTGCCGGAGCTGGCGTTGCGCTTTGATCTCACCGTGCCGCTGGCGCGCTACGTGGCCGAGCATGAACATGACTTGAGTTTTCCGTTTCGCCGCTACCAGATGCAGCGCGTGTATCGCGGTGAGCGTGCACAACGCGGGCGGTTCCGCGAGTTCTACCAATGCGATATCGACGTGATCGGCAAGGATGCGCTGTCGGTGCGCCACGATGCCGAAATCCCGGCGGTGATCTACAACGTATTCCGCGACCTCGATATCGGCGCGTTCACCATCCAGCTCAACAACCGCAAGTTGATGCGTGGCTATTTCGAGAGCCTCGGCATCGTCGATGACGGGCAGCAGCTGCTGGTGCTGCGCGAAGTGGACAAGCTGGACAAGCGCGGGGCCGATGCCGTGCGCGAGACGCTGGTTGGCGATGGCTTTGCGCTGGCTCCCGCCGTGGTGCAGAAAATCCTCGCCTTCGTGCAGATCCGCTCCACCTCGCTGCGCGATGCGCTGGATCGGCTCGATGCGCTGGGCAGCGGTCCGCAGGTGATGGAAGAAGGCCGCGCGGAGCTGAAGGAAGTACTCAACCTGATGCATGCGTTTGGCGTACCGGACACCCACTTTGCCTTAAACCTGTCCATCGCGCGGGGTTTGGATTACTACACCGGCACGGTGTACGAGACGACGTTGAACGATCATCCGCAGATCGGCTCGGTGTGCTCGGGCGGGCGCTACGAAAACCTGGCGGGCCAATACACCAAGTCGCATCTGCCGGGCGTGGGCATCTCGATCGGTCTCACCCGGCTGTACTGGCAATTGCGCGACGCGGGGCTGATCGCAGGGGCGCACAGCACGGTCAAGGTGCTGGTGACGCACATGGATAGCGAACAGTTGCCGGCGTATCTGGCGTTGGCCGGTGAGCTGCGGGCTGCCGGCATTGCCACCGAGGTCGTGCTGGAAGGCGGCAAACTGGGCAAGCAGTTCAAATATGCCGACCGTGCCGGTATCCACTTCGTGATCGTGCTGGGCGAAGCCGAGATCGCGAACGGCACCGTCACGGTGAAGGACTTGCGGCGTGGCGATCAGTTTGCCGTTGCACGGGGCGATCTGATCAAGACGCTGCGCGTGGAATTGGAGCAGGCGGCGGCCATGGGCTGAGCTGCGGGACCTGATCCGCGCGCCGTAGTGGAAAGCGCGGATATTGCGCAACGGCCATACTGAACATCAGCGATTCGGATGGGCCACGACCGAGCGGTCGTGACCAGCAGCACCATCTTTGCGGGACATTCCCTGGTGAACGAAACAATTCTTCTGGATGGCAACCACCTTACGCGGGCGCAGCTGGTGGCCGTGGCGCGCGGTGGCGCGGCGGTGTCGCTGGATGCAGCGGGCTTGGCGCAAGTGCAGCGCGCCGCCGATTTCCTGGCAAACAAGGTGAGTTGCGGCGAGCCGACCTACGGCGTGACGACGGGTTTCGGCAGCAATGCCGACAAGCTGCTCGGCGCCCATCGCGTACGCGACGAGTTGCCCGGTGGCAATCCACAGCCGCCTGCGCAGGACACGTTGCTGGAGGAACTGCAGCACAACCTGATCATCACGCACGCCGTCTGTGTGGGCAAACCCTTCAGCGCCGAAGTGGTGCGGGCGATGCTGGTGATTCGCATCAATACGCTGATGCGTGGTCACTCGGGGATCCGGGTCAGCACGCTGGAGGCGCTGGCCGCGCTGCTCAATGCCGGCATCGTGCCGGTGGTGCCGGAGAAGGGCTCGGTGGGCGCCAGCGGTGATCTCGCGCCGCTGTCGCATCTGGCGATCGTGCTGCTTGGTGGCGGCGAGGCGTTTTATCAGGGCGAGCGCTTGAGCGGCGCCGAGGCGCTCAGGCGCGCGGGACTCACGCCGGTGCGGCTGTCGTTCAAGGAAGGCCTCGCGCTCAACAATGGCACTGCGCAGATGTTGGCCACGTCGGCGTTGGCACTGGATGCCCTGGAGCGTTTGCTGGACACGGCCGATCTCGCCGCGGCGATGACACTGGATGCATTTGCCGGTCGCAGTGGCGCGTTGCGCGCGGACGTGCATGCGTTGCGCCCGCATCCCGGCCAGGTGGCAACTGCCGCCCATGTGCGCGAATTGCTGGCGGGTTCCACGTTGCTGGACATTCCGTACCATCTCGTGCCGCGCTTCAAGCCATGGACGGCAACGGCGTGGGGCGAGGCCGACGACCAGGCGCTCAGTTTCGACATTGGCTGGGACTGGGTGCCGGCCAGCCAGCGCCATGGCCGCGAAGCGTTTTATCGCCGCTTCATGCCGTTCAAGGGCGGCAAGAAACACCAGCCGCAGGATGCCTACAGCCTGCGCTGCGTGCCGCAGGTGCATGGCGCGGTGCGCGATGCGTGGGCGCAGGCGTGCCGGGTCATCGATATCGAGTTGAACTCCGTCACCGACAATCCGCTGGTGTTCCCGGAGAATGCAGGCGAGCCGTTCATCGAGGATCAGGTGATCTCTGCCGGCCACTTCCACGGCATGCCGCTGGCGCTGGTGATGAGTTACGTCAAGGCGGCGATCCCGGTGCTGGCCTCGATCTCCGAGCGACGCCTGAACAAGCTGGTCGACCCGGCGACCAATGACGGCTTGCCGGCGTTTCTCACCGGCAACGAGGACGGCACCGATTCGGGTTTCATGATCGTGCAATACACCGCCGCCGCGCTGGTCAACGACCTGGCCACGCGCGCGCATCCGGCCTGTGTGTACTCGATACCGACCAGCGCGAATGCCGAGGATCACGTGTCCATGGGTGCCAACGAAGCACGCCAGGTGCTGGAGATGACCGAGGATCTTGGGCAGGTACTGGCGCTGGAGCTGTATACCGCCGCGCAAGCGCTGGAATACCGCGAAACCATGTTGAATGCCGCCCACCGGCTGGCGCAGCGCGGTGGCTGGCAAGCACTGGCGGCGAAAGTGGACAACGCCCCGCGCGAGGGCCATCCGCACTACGCGCAGTTTGTGGCCGAGGTGCAGCAACTGGCCGCGGCGCTGGCCGAGGCGGATGATTTCCATGCCGGCGCCAGCGTGCGTGCGGCACATGCGTTGTTGCGCGAACAGGTTGCGTTTCTGCATCGCGATCGGGCACTGGATGCCGACATCCGTGCCGTCTGTACGCTGGTGGCGGGCAACGCGTTTTTGCAGTCGCCAGCGGTCTGAATTTTCCGCGCGGGAGCCACCACATGAGCCTGATCCAGACCCCGGTTTCCTATGGCGAACTGATCGACAAGATCACCATCCTGGAAATCAAGTCGCGCCGTATGGCCGACGCGACCAAACTCGCCAATGTGCGCAACGAGCTGGATTTGCTCAACGCGATCTGGGCCGACAGCCACGTCGCGCAAATCGACATTGCGCATGAACGTGCGCAGTTGCTGGCAGTCAACCAGGCGCTGTGGGACATCGAGGATGCGATTCGCCTGAAAGAACGCGCACAGGCGTTTGATCGGGAATTCATCGAGCTGGCGCGCTCGGTGTATTTCCGCAATGACGAGCGTGCGGCGTGCAAACGTGCCATCAACCTCAAGCTTGGCTCCGAGCTGGTCGAGGAAAAGTCGTATCAGGACTACCGCGCGAAGTAATCGTGCTCTGCCGGTTTGTTCCTGTGCGGGAGCGACCTCGGTCGCAATGTTCCTCGCGTTTCCCGTTGCCATGCCGACGCAGTGATGCCATCAGTCGCGCTGCCACGGGCCATGCGACAGCCCGGCTTTCGTAGGGCGGGCACTGCCCGCCGGCTCCAGGCTTGTGCGCAAGAGCGGCGGGCAGTGTCCGCCCTACGGGATTACCGGAACGCACTGCGCAGTGGGACATCGGGAGCGACGGCCTGTCGGCATTGAATGCCGTCGCGTGCCGGGGTGATCGGTGCGCTCTGCCCGAGTGAGCATGATCATGGCCGCGAGACGTCCGGTTCCATGGCGGCCGCTTCAAAGCGTTCGATCACGTCGTCGACACTGATCAAGTCCATCACACCGGGCTTTTCTATCTTCTTGCCCCACGGCAGTTCGCTGGCAGCTTTGCCGCAATACTTGCGTGCCGCGACGTCGTACTTGTTCACGCACCAGCGGCGGTCGGAATAGGGGCCGGAACGGTCCGGATTGCTGGCCGCGTGCAGGCCGAGCACGCGCGTGCCAACGGCGTTGGCCATGTGCATCGGGCCGGAGTCAGGCGTCAACACCAGTTGCGCGCGACTGAGCAGTGCCAGAAGTTTTTTCAACGTGTCCTTGCCGGTGAGGTCGAATGGCGCGCGGTGGCACGCCGCCAGCACGGCATCGGCCATCGCCCGTTCGGTCGTGGACGGTCCGCCCACCAGCGCCACGCGCCAGCCGCGTGCAGCCGCGTGATCCATGACCGTCGCGTAACGCTCCGGTCGCCAGTTGCGCAGGGTGTGGCTGGCACTGGGGCTGACCACCAGCGTTGGCGTCGCCCCGGGCAATTGGGCGCTTGCCCATGCGTGCGCAGCGGCAGGGATGGGAATATCCCAACGCACCCGTGTCTGCCGCAAGCCAAGCGGTTCGCAGAAACTGCCGATGGCATCGAGCACGTGTTCGCCGCTGCGCGCTGGAATCTGTTCGTTGATGACCAGACGGTGCAGATCCCTGGCGCGCGCACGGTCGTAACCAATGCGGCGGTCGGCGTGGATACCGAGACTGAGCAGATTCGAGCGCAATGCCACCTGCATGTGCAGCAACACGTCGAAGCGGCGTCCGCGCAACGCCGAGTCCACGGCACGCATGCCGGCCCAGCCGGCGGCCTTGTCGAACGTCACGAACTCGACACCGGGCAGGTCGCCAACCAGCTTGCGCTCCAGCTTGCCGATCACCCACAACAAAGTCGCAGCTGGCCACGCGGCCTGCAATGTGCGCAGCAGTGGCACGACATGGGTGACGTCGCCGATGGCAGAGGTACGCAGCAGGCAGATCGAGGCAGGTGAGGTCACAGGCGTAGGTTAGAATGAATGGAGGCCGGGAGTCTGGGTGGCGGCGGATGGCATGATGCAGGAGCGAACCTACAACGAACACGGGATGGCCATTGTGTTCGACGCGGCGCTGTCTGGACAAATCGGGCCCGAGTGGTTCGCGCCAGCCTACTGGCATGCGCGCCATGCACTGAGTGCCCTGGCGGGTGGCCGTGGCGGGGTTGCGGTGATCAGCACACCGGTGGGTGAATGTGTGTTGCGGCACTACCATCGTGGCGGGCTGGTTGCGCGGTTCTCGGCGGATCGCTATCTCTGGCTGGGCGCGGCGCGCACGCGAAGCGTTGCCGAGTTTCGTTTGCTGGAACGTATTGCGCGGCTTGGCTTGCCTGGGCCGGCACCGGTGGCGGCACGCTATGTGCGGCGTGGACTGTCGTATACAGCCGACCTGATCACCGCGCGCGTGGCAGACGCACGGACCTTGGCGCAGTGCCTTGCCGCTGGCGCGCTGGATGCCGACACGGCGCGCGCGGTGGGCAACGTGATTGCGCGTTTTCACCGTGCAGGTATCTGGCATGCCGATTTGAATGCGCACAATATCCTGTTGAACACGGCGGGGGTGCACCTGATCGACTTTGATCGCGGTCGCGTGCGTGCCTCCGGGGTTGGTTGGCGCAACGGCAACTTGCGGCGACTGCGCCGCTCCTTGCTGAAGCTTGGCGCCGAAGCCGCTGGCGCGGAGGTGTTTTTGTCAACGGTGTGGCAGCCGCTGCTGGACGGCTATACGCAGGGGTGGAACGCATGAGCTGGCATGTGCGCTTTCTCGGTGTGGGCGCCGCGCACGCGGCTGCTTTGGGGGCATCCGCCGCCGTGCTGGAGCGTGACGACGCACCACTGCTGTTGATTGATTGCGGGCCAGGCACGCTGGATCGTTATCTCGCTGCGTATGGCACGCCGCCGACCGCATTGTTCCTCACCCATACGCATCTCGACCATGTCGGCGATCTGGAGTTGCTGTTTGCGCGCCTGTGGTTCGATACCCGGCTGCGTGGCCACACAAAGATCTTTGTGCATGCAGCTTTGCTGCCGTGGCTGCAGGCGCGCGTGGCCGATTACCCCGATGTGCTGGCAGAAGGCGGCGTGAACTTCTGGGAGGCGTTCCAGTTGCTGCCGTGCACGCGTGGATTCTGGCTGGATGGCTGCTGGTTTGACGTGTTTGCCACGCGCCACCACATGCCGGGCACGTCCTATGGCCTGGCGCTGGAGGGCAGCGTGGTCTACACCGGCGACACGCGCCCCATCCCGGAGGTACTTGCCCTGCGCGCAGCTCACGGCGAGCTGGTTGCCCACGATTGCAGCCTGGTGGGAAACCCGTCGCACACGGGCGTCGACGACCTTGCGCGTGAGTACCCACCGGACCTAGGCACGAGATTGCTGCTGTATCACTACGGCAGCGCGGCAGATGGCATCGCGCTGGCCACGCGGGGCTATCGCATTGCTCACCCGGATGAACGGATCGCACTGCCCCAAGCCACGACTCCACGCGCTGATGCGGGTTGAATTCGCGGTGAGCACGCTTGCCTGGGTTCGGCGCTGCGGCTATTCTTCCGCTTCTTTGCCGGGCCTGCCGGCTGACGAACATTGCGTCGGTCGGTCACGCGTGCGACGCAGGAAAGAGTTGTCCGGAGAGGTGTCCGAGTGGTTGATTCGGGGTGGTCTGGAGTTGTGTATACGGCAA
>DAITPL010000013.1:0-32876 GCA_036833615.1 Rhodanobacter sp. | reverse complement strand
TCCCGCCCCGCGTATTGGCGGAATGATTCATGCGGAGAGGTGTCCGAGTGGTTGATTCGGGGTGGTCTGGAGTTGTGTATACGGCAAAACGTATCGCGGGTTCGACGAATCTGTCTGGAACAGATTCGGACAGCCGCAGGCTGGCCCCGAACGCCAGCGAGGGGTGAGGCTCAGGATGAGCCGAACAATCCCGCCCCGCGTATTGGCGGAATGATTCATGCGGAGAGGTGTCCGAGTGGTTGAAGGAGCACGCCTGGAAAGTGTGTATACGGTAAAACGTATCGCGGGTTCGAATCCCGCTCTCTCCGCCAGAATCTGAGTCGTGCGACGGGCTTGTGAGCCGGCGCAGCAAACAACCAAGCGATATCGCTTGACGTCCATGGTGGCCCCGTCGGTCCCCCCGCGACGATAGTTCGCAAACTCCGCCAGGTCCGGAAGGAAGCAACGGTAGCGAATGATTCGGGTGCCGGGGTGTGGCTGGCGGGGCTGCCACCTTTTCGGGCCCGGGGCCAGCGCCGACATCGCGCGGAAATCAGTGATGCCGGGTCGGACGCGACAGCGCTGCTTGCTGACTTGTGCCACCCGACTTGGCACAATCAACATCCGCCCCAAAGTATGGAGGGTTCGGCCATCGCATTCCGCCAGCCCGTGTTGCACCCTTCGGGCCAGGGCGGTTTGTCCACGGGACGGGGTCATCGCGCAGCCATGTATCGACATACAGTTCTTCGTTCTTTCTTGTCCTGCGGACCAGGCGCTTCCGGCGCAGGCCCCCAAAATGCCATGGGCGGACGCTGACGCATGTCCTATCAAGTACTCGCCCGCAAATGGCGTCCGCGCAAGTTTTCCGAACTGGTTGGCCAGGAACACGTGGTGCGTGCGCTGACCAATGCACTCGACAGCGGACGCATGCACCACGCCTATCTGTTTACCGGCACGCGTGGCGTGGGCAAGACCACCATCGCGCGCATCTTTGCCAAGTCGCTGAATTGCGAGCGTGGCCAGTCGGCCGAACCGTGTGGTGAATGCTCCGTCTGCACCGCGGTGGACGAGGGCCGGTTTGTCGATCTGCTGGAGATCGACGCGGCCAGCAACACCGGCGTGGACGACGTCCGTGAGGTGATCGAAAACGCGCAATACGCACCGTCGCGTGGACGCTTCAAGGTGTACCTGGTGGACGAGGTGCACATGTTGTCCAAGAACGCGTTCAACGCGTTGCTGAAGACCCTGGAAGAACCACCGCCGCACGTGAAGTTTCTGCTCGCCACCACCGACCCGCAGAAGTTGCCGGTGACGGTGTTGTCGCGTTGCTTGAAGTTCAATCTGAAACGCCTGCTGCCGACGCAGATTTCCGGGCAGATCCGCCACATTCTTGGTGCGGAAAACATCGAGTTCGACGAAGACGCGATTGCCGAATTGGCGCGCGCTGCCGACGGTTCATTGCGCGATGGCTTGTCCTTGCTGGACCAGGCCATCGCCTATGGTGCCGGTGCGGTGCGCGGTGAGGATGTACGCGCCATGCTGGGCAGCGTCGCACGTGCGCAGGTGCTGGGCGTGCTCGATGCCGTGGCCGCCGGCGATGGCGCAAGGCTGCTGCGCGAATGCGCGCAGATAGCCTCGTATTCGCCCGATTTCGGCGGCGTGCTGGACGACCTCGCCAGCGCCCTGCACCAGTTGCAGTTGTTGCAATTGATTGCCGGCTACCAGCCGGCTGAGGGTGCGGACGACGATCATGCGTTGGCGGCGCTGGCCACGCGGATGGCGCCCGAAGACGTGCAGCTGTATTACCAGGTGGCCATCGCTGGCCGTCGCGACCTGACGTTGGCACCGGATGCGCGTACCGGATTCGAGATGGCGTTGTTGCGCATGCTGGCTTTTCGTCCGGAGGACGGCTCATCGACATCGGGGCACGCGCAATCTTCGCCCGCACCCGCCACCACCCGCGCCGCGGCGCCCGCGGCGACTGCCGCTGTGCGGCCACCGCGTGACGCAAACCCGCAGCCGGGAGTGGAAGCCGTGAAATCACCACCGGTGGTGGCGCCCACATCAGTGTCGAGATCGCCAGAAGATACCTCATCGGCAGTTGTCAATCTTGATGCCAATGGCCTGCCGGATTGGGAAGCGTTGATCGCGCGTGCGGCATTGCGCGGACCGCTGGGCATGCTGGCGCAAAACGCCGTGCTCCGAGCGCGGGAAGGGCGGACGCTGGTATTGGCGCTGCAACCGGTGCACCTGCACATGGCCGTGGAACCGATGGTCAGCCAGATGGAAGAACACATCAGCCAGGCATTGGGCGAGTCGGTGCGTCTGCGCTTTGTCGCGGTCAGCAGCCCGGCTGCGGCCGAACGGACCCCGGCAGCGCGCGCCGCGCTGGCGCACGATGCGGCCCAGGCTGCGGCCGAGGCCGCGATAGAAAACGATCCACTGGTGCAAACATTGAAGCGCGAGTTCGGTGCGCGAGTCGTACCGCAGTCGATCAAACCCTTGGCAAACGAATCGGGAGCCACGTGATGCGAGGACAGATAGGTCAGTTGATGCAACAAGCGCAGCGCATGCAGGAAGACATGCAGCGTGCGCAGGAAGAAATCGCCAAGCTCGAAGTCACGGGCAGTGCCGGTGGTGGCCTGGTCAGCGTGGTAATGACCGGCGCGCATGAAGTACGTCGCGTGCAGATCGACCGGCAGACGTTTGCCGACGACCCGGAGATGGCCGAGGATCTGGTGGCCGCAGCCATGAACGATGCGGTAAACAAGGTGGCTGCCGCCAGCAAGGATCGGCTTGGTGGCATTACCGCCGGCATGAATTTGCCGGCGGGCTTCAAGATGCCGTTTTGATGGCGGAGCGCTGCGACATGGTTGGCGCTGACCAGCTGGCGGACGTTTCGTGAGCGGCTCCGGCCTGCTCGACGAGTTGATTGAGGCGCTGCGCTGCCTGCCTGGCGTGGGTGGCAAGAGTGCACAGCGCATGGCCTTTCATTTGCTGGAACGTGACCGCGACCGTGGTTTGCGGCTGGCCGACGCCTTGCACCAGGCCATGCAACGCGTCGGGCGCTGCCAGCGTTGCCGCAATTTCAGCGAAGAGCCACTGTGTACGGTGTGTGCCAACACCAGCCGCGACCAGCACACCTTGTGCGTGGTGGAGTCCCCCACTGAACTGGCCGCAATCGAGCAGGCCACCGGTTTCCGTGGTCAGTATTTCGTGCTGATGGGTCACCTGTCGCCGCTCGACGGTCTGGGTCCCGAAGAGCTTGGTTTGCCGCAACTCGCCGCGCGCTTGGGCGAGGGCGAGATCGAGGAGCTGATTGTCGCCACCAACCCCACGGTGGAAGGTGAAGCCACGGCCCACTATCTCGCCCAGCTTGCACGCGCCGGTGGGGTGCGCCCGACCCGGCTGGCGCACGGTGTGCCACTTGGTGGCGAGCTGGAATACGTTGACCGCAGCACGCTGGCACACGCTTTTGGCGGGCGCCAGCTGCTTGAATGACTTGCCTCGGGGAATGCATGATGAGTGACACGATTTTCAACAAGATCATCCGCCGCGAGATACCAGCCGATATCGTCTACGAGGACGACGAAGTGCTGGGCTTCAGCGACGTGAACCCGCAGGCGCCGGTGCACGTCTTGTTCATCCCGAAGGCGCCGATGCCGACCTTGAACGATGCCACGCCGGCAGATGCCGAACTGCTGGGCAAATTGCTGCTGGCGACTGCCAACTATGCCAAGCAGGTTGGCCTGGCCGAGCGCGGGTACCGCGTGGTGGTGAACTGCAACGAGGATGGTGGGCAGACCGTGTACCATCTGCACATGCACCTGCTGGCCGGGCGCCGCCTGCATTGGCCGCCGGGTTGAGTCGTACGGTCCGCAAGCGGTAACGCACAGACGACAACGCCGGCGTGCAGCCGGCGTTGGTGCACGAGATCGCTGCGTGCCGGATTATTTCTTCGGTGGCGGTGGCGGTGCATGCGGGCGCACCACGATCACGCGTGGTCCGCCCCAGTACGGGTAGCCCCACGGCCCACCCCAGTACGGGCCGAAGCCGGGGCCCCAGAACGGATCGTAGTAGCCCGCCGGGTAACGTGTGACCGGCACGCGCTTGGGCCACAGGTAGACGACATCGGCCTCGACGCGTGGGTAGGCGTAATCGTAGTCGCCGACCTTTTGCGACACGGTGCCGTGAAGTGTGCCGGTTACGGTGAGTTCGCGGCCGCGCACGAATACCTCGGGGTCGTAGAAGCCCGCACGGCAGGCGACGAAGCGTCCGTCGCTCTCGCCGGACGTGCCCATGCGTGGGCGTGCCTGCTTGTCCAGTGGCCGTGACAACAGGTAGAAGCAGGTTTGCTGCACACCGGGTTCGGTCTTGATGATCTCGCCACCCCAGCGCACGCGCTCCCCGCCAGCACCACCTTGCTGGGCACTGGCAGAAGAAATGCTGGTGTACGTGCCTTGCAGTGGTTGCGGTATCGTCGCGCAGCCACCAACCAGAGCCAACGCGCCAACCAGCGCAAGTGGACGGTACAGGGACATGGCGGTTTCTCCATCGTTGGTAGCGGCATTGTGTCACTACGCCTGTGCTATTTGACCACGCGCGCCGCCTGGAAGTCCCGCACCGCGCGGCGGAACGCACGCAGTGGTTCAGGCGGCGGTTCGTCCTGGGCGTAACGCAGCTGGAGATAAGCCGTTGACAGTTGCGCAAGCGAGGCACGCTGGCCGGGCAGGGCACGCGCCGCGCGCGCAAGGTAGTTTCGGGGGCCCTCGCCGCGACGGCGCACGATGCCGCGGCGTGCCAACTTGCGTTCCAGTGCGCGCAGGGTTTCGCGCAACACATCGTGGCGCTGGCGTCGCCACAACGCCCAGGCCAGGCCCAGACCCATGAACAGCCCGCTGCTGATGGCGATCAGGATGCCCAGCAGGCGTGTATCCGTATCGCGCACGCCGAACGGCGTGAGCAGGCCACGCTGGCGCAGCGCGTCAAAGCCGACCACGCCCTGGTTCCACCAGCGATTGACGATATCCCAATGGTTGCGCAAGCCTTGCAGCCAGTCGTTGTGATACCAGCCGCGTTCGTCGCCAATGGCCGCTGCGGCGCCGAGTGTGACCCGTTCGGGGCGCACGGCGCCGGTGGGGTCGGTCCGGACCCAGCCGCGCCCCGCCAGCCATACCTCGGTCCAGGCGTGGGCGTCGGAGTTGCGCACCAGCAGGTAATTGCCAAGCTGGTTCCAGTAGCCGCCTTGATAACCGGTGACGACGCGCGCCGGGATGCCGGCGCTGCGCATCAGTACGGTGAACGACGAGGCGTAGTGCTCGCAGAAGCCTTCGCGGGTGTTGAACAGGAAATCATCCACCGCGTCGCGGCCAAGCGGTGCAGGCGTCAGCGTGTAGCGAAAGCCGCCGTCATGCAGCAATGTCAGACCGGCACGGACGATGGCCGCATCGTCCGTGCCGTACCGCTGGCGCCACTGGTCGGCCAGCGCGCGTGTGCGGGGGTTGAAACCTTGGGGCAGCCGCAACCCGAGTTGCCGTGAGCGTGCGTCCAACTCCGGCTGCAGGTGATAACGCAGCGCCGAACGCAGCGTGTAGCTGAAAGGGTTGGTCACCGGTTTGTCGGCAATCAGCTCATGATCGGTGCGCAAACTGGCGTCTGCTGGCGCGTTCAGCGGTACATCCAGGGTCGGCAGCATGCGCTGCTTGCTGGGTTCGAGGGTGACGCGGTAGCCGATCGAGCTGGCGGCTTCGATCGGTGCCGGTGGATAGCCATTGTCGCGCGCACGTTGCCAACGTCGCCCGTCGTAGTTCCACATCACGTAGGCGCGAAAATAACGCAAGTCCGGTGGCGGCGGCGCCCCGTCGAAACTGACGCGCAGCGCCGGGCTGTCGTCGGTGAGCAGCTCGGTAAAGTTGCCCGGGGACATGCTGTCGCTCAAGCCGGTGCGCCCCTGGTCTGGCGACGGCGCACCCCACAGCGGGGAGCTCAACCGCGGCACCAGTACAAACGCCAGCAGGGTCAGCGGCAAGGCTGCGGCCAGCAACAGCAAACCGGGCAATAGTGCGCGCGGCAGGCTGGTCGGCGCCTGCGCCGGCTCCAGTGCGCGCAACGTGGCCAGGGCGGGCAGCAGGCCCAGCGCAACGACCACCGTGGTGGTCATGGCCTGGGCGAACAGCAGCGCGGACATCAGCGCGAAGCATGCGAAACCCACACCGACCCGCACGTCGCGTGCGGTCTCGGTTTCCAGCAGCTTCAGTACCAGCAGTCCCACGCCCAGTGCGGTGCCAGGCGCGCGCCCGAAGATACTGCCGTAGGTGCCGGTGACCGCAAGCGTCAGCAGCAACAACAGTGGCAACTTGATCCAGCGCGGCACCCGGGCGCCATGCTGGCGACGCTGCCACCAGCGCGCGGCCAGCAGCACCAGCAGCATCGCGCCGAGCCACCACGGCAGGTGCTGCGCGTGCACGCCCAGCACCATGACCGTGGTCAGACTCAACAGGTCGAATGTGCGGGTGCTGACCGGCGCATTGCGCGAACGGATCGAGGCCGGGGTCATGGCAGCTCGGCCAGCGCATTCATGCAATGCACATAATGCAACGGCCCGCTACCCAGTGGCAGCTCGTTGCCGGGCAGCCACAGGCTGTAGCCGTGGCGTTGTGCTTGCGCTTCACCGAGCCAGCGCGCGAGCCGGGTGATCCGTGCCTCACTGTCCAGACCGCGCAACTCACGCCAGTCAAGCTGCCATTGCGGCCGGCTTTGTGGTCGCGCAAAGTCCTTCACCAGCAGACCTTCGTGATGCGCGCTGACCTTCCAGGCAATGTGGCGCTGCGGATCGCCAGCGCGATAGTCGCGCAATGCCGCCAGTTCATCGCCCAGGCGACGACGGGTTTGTTGGGCCTGGGCGGCGGGTGCGTGCGGCGGCGGCCCGAAGCGTTCCGCGCGCGGCCACACCAGCACCGACTGTTCCGGGTGCAACCAGCTCCAGGCGCGAAACAGGCCCAGTGGCCAGGTGGTCCACACCCGCAATCGTGGCACTGGCTGCCAGCCGCGCCGGACGGTGGGCAGAGGAATTTTTACTCGCGTCGTGCCGTTGCCCGACGCCGCGAAAGCGGTGCGGGTGTCCGCCAGGTCGATGCGCACGCCGTTGCGGGCGCGTGCCGAGTCGAAACTCAAGGTAAGTTCGATGGGCTGTCCGGCCATTGCGTGACCGGCTTGCAGCTGGCCCAGGCGCAACCCGTCGAGGTTGCGGAACGTCACCAACATGCTGGCGGCGCTGGATGCCCCGAGCAGACAGGTCAACAGCAATGCGGCGTTGTTGGCGTAATTCAACGCGCCAACCAGCATGACCAGCAGCAGCACCGCAAAGCCGATGCCGAAACCAGTGGGCACGATGTAGATGCGTCGGCGATGCAGCTCGATGGGCAGGCTTTCCATGCGCCGGTACCGGGTCAGCGCAGGCAGGCGACGCTCACCCCAGCGGGCCAGGCGTTGCAGCAGGGCGTGCATCAGTCGACCGCTACCTCGGCCAACAATTGCCGCGCCAGGGTGTCACCGTTGGCGCCGCGCGCCGGCAGCAGGCGATGCGCCGCCAGCGGCACGAACAGTGCCTGGATGTCTTCGGGCAACACATGCGTGCGACCGCTGAGCAGCGCCCACGCCCGCGCGGCGCTGAGCAGTGCCAGGCCTGCGCGCGGCGACAAGCCCACCCGGATATCCGCGTGTCGGCGGCTGGCACTCAGCAGTGCCTGCAAATAATCCAGCAAGGCGCTGCTGGCGGTGATGGCTTGTGCTTGCCGGTTCAAGGCCAGCAACGCCGCACCGTCGAGCTGTGGTGTCAGTTGCGCGAGCAAATCGCGGCGATCGCTGCCGGTGAGCAGGGCGCGTTCAGCAGCGGCATCGGGGTAATCCAGCGACAGGCGCAGCATGAAGCGGTCGAGTTGCGAGTCCGGCAGTGGAAACGTGCCGTTGAGATCCAGCGGATTTTGCGTGGCGACGACGAAAAAGGGTTGCGCCAATGCATGCGTCTGGCCATCGACGGTCACCTGCGCTTCGGCCATGGCTTCGAGCAAGGCACTCTGGGTTTTCGGGCTGGCGCGATTGATCTCGTCGGCCAGCAACAACCCGGTGAAGATCGGGCCGGGATGGAAGCGGAACTGGGCGGTCTCGCGTTCGTACACGCTCACGCCGATGATGTCCGAGGGCAGCAAGTCGCTGGTGAACTGGACGCGCTGGAAGTCCAGCGCAAACGTGGCCGCCAGCGCATGCGCGAGCGTGGTCTTGCCCACGCCGGGCACATCCTCCAGCAGCAGATGTCCGCCGGCGATCAGGCAGGTAAAGGCGCGCTTCACCTGCGCCGGTTTGCCGAGCAACACCTGGTTGACCTGGGCCATGGCGGCGCGCAGTCGATGCAGCAGGATTTCATCGGGTTGCTCGGTAATGGCAGACATGGGTTCTTCAGGTGTCCGCGACAGGCGCGGTAAGGGTTGAATGGGGTCGGGTCAGTGTAGTGCGCGTGCGGGGTGGCGCGGACGCACGGGCCGCTGCAAGTCAGACTGTGCCATGCCCGCGCGGCTGCGTCGCGGAAGTGCGACACACCTGTGGTGTGCCGGCGGCCTTACCGGGGTGCCAGATAACGATCGTTGATGTCCCCGGTTGAGGCCAGGCCGTGGCAAATTCCGGATTGACCGACAGCTGCAGGGGTTGTGGTTCAGGGCAACTCGACGCCGCAGTCGCGGAGCATCTGCGCCAGTGCGATCAGCGGCAGGCCGATGAGTGCCGTCGGATCCCGGGTTTCAATGCGCGTGAACAACGTAATGCCCAGGCCTTCGCATTTGAAGCTGCCGGCGCAATCCAGTGGTTGTTCGCGTTCTAGATAGCGCTGGATCTCCGCGTCCTGCAGATCGCGAAAATGCACTGTGGTGCAGTCGGTATGGACATGCGTCTGACCGCAGTGCATGTCACGCACGCAGACCGCGGTGTGAAACGCCACGGCATGGCCGGAGCTGGCGCGCAGTTGTGCATGTGCGCGTTCGATGCTGCCGGGCTTGTGCAGGATGCTGCCACCGAGTTCGGCCACCTGATCGGAGCCGACCACCACCACGTTGTCCTCGCCTTGTGCAGCGGCGTCGGCTTTGGCCCGGGCCAGACGCAGCGCCCGCGTGGATGCCGGCTCGCCGGCAAGTTCCTGTTCGTCGACTGCAGGTGCGCGCATGGTGAAGTCGAGGCCGAAGCGGCGCAGCAGCTCGGCGCGGTAGCGTGACGTGGACCCCAGGATGAGGCGTGACGTTGCCCTGTTCACGATTTGCCCTCCTGCCGTATGTGCTCGCGCATCGCCTGGTCCAACGCGCTTTGCGCCTGGGCCAGGGCCAGCAGCAGGGGCTGCAGCCGCGCGCGGATGTGGCGCACCGAAGTGGCTGCCGCGTCGAATTCACTGGCACTGGCCTGGGCGGAGCGATCGCGGATCCACAAGCGCTGCTGCAGCAGGGCGCGCAGCCCGGCGTCCACGGCGTGCTGTGCGTCCTGTTCGCTCGCGGCAGGTGAGTCGGGATTGACGGACATCACGGCGTGCGCCTGCGCCAGGTTGCGACGACAGCTCTTGAGGTCACGCTCAAGTGCGTCGGCAAGATCCAGCAGATTTTGCAGCCGGGCCGTGTGCAAGGTCTGGCGTCGCCGCTGCCAGAATGCCGCGCCAATGGCGGCCAGCACCACAAGCAGGAGCGCGCCGACAACGGGCAGCAGGTAGACGTTCACGGGCAATTGGCTCGGGCAGGTGGTGGGTTCACAATATGGCGGTCTGCCCCAGGGCACGCAATGCCGCAGGATGTCGGCGTTGGGCAAGGGTGTCAACGTCGCCGCGGTTGACTTGCGCACCGCACAAACATAACATTCCGCGATTATGTCCGGGACAATGCCAGAGTCTGTCGATGTTTGGCGCATGGTTTCGGCACGGCGTTCGTTCGCAGGGAGCCTGCCGGTTGCCAGCCTCCGTCGCTTGTGTGGAGCGCTGGCGGATACTGGTGGAGCGGTGCGTTTCGCGCTGGATTTTGGTCGCGACAGCCTGCAGGTGAGCTACGTCGACGTGCGCGCGGAGGTGTCGCTGACCATGCTTTGTCAACGCACGCTGGAGCCGTTTGCACTGCCGGTAACGGTCAGCACGCGGCTTGGCTTGATCCGCCAGGAAAGTGACGAGGCGGGATTGCCACCGGATTGCGAGCCGTTGCTGGTACCTGCTGATGGCCGGTTGAATCCGGCCGATGTGGTCGAGGATGAATTGTTGCTGGCGTTGCCGTTGGTGGCAATCAACCCGAATAGCAGCCTGCTGGATGTGGTGACACCGCCCGACGTTGCCGGCGATGATGACAGGACAAATCCGTTCGCCATGTTGCGCGAACTGAAAAGCGAGTAGCGGTCAAAGAGATCAAGCCCAGGTCTGCGTCAGCCGACGCCGGCCATTCATTCATTCCAATCACCAAGTTTCTGCTGGAGAACCACCATGGCTGTTGCCAAGAGCCGCCGTACCCCGTCCACCCGTGGCATGCGCCGCGCCCATGACTCACTTACTACTGCGCAGCTGTCGACCGACCCGACCAGTGGCGAGGTGCACTTGCGCCACCACGTCACCAAGGACGGCTACTACCGTGGCAAGAAAGTGATTGAGACCAGGAACGTGGTCACGGTCGAGGATTGATTTCATCCAGTCGGCAGTGATCGGTTGCATGCATGGGCCTGCGCGCTCGGCCGGTGTGTGCTGGCCAGCGTGACCAGACAAAACGGCGCGGCAATGCGCCGTTTTGTGTTTGTGCCGACACCGACACCCGTGCCCGCGTGGTACAAAGGTCGTTACTTCAAATCCGTGTTCCTGGTGGTGGATAGCTGAATGTCCCAGATTTACGCCCGTATCATGGCCACTGGCAGTGCGCTGCCGGAACGCGTGGTCAGCAATATCGACTTGGAGAAGCTCGTCGACACCACTGACGAGTGGATCCGCACCCGCACCGGCATTCGCCAGCGACATGTCGCGGCGGATGGACAGACCACGGGCGACCTGGCGTTCCAGGCGGCGCAAAATGCGCTGGAAGCGGCCGGGGTCAAGGCCGCCGAACTGGACTTGATCATCCTGGGCACGACCACGCCAGACATCATTTTCCCGTCGACTGCATGTCTCATCCAGCATCGACTTGGCGCCAACGGTTGCGCCGCCTTTGACGTCAACGCAGCCTGTTCGGGGTTCATGTACGCGCTCGGCATTGCCGACAAGTTCATCCGCAGCGGACAGTCGAAGAAAGTGCTGGTGATGGGCGCCGAGACGTTGACGCGGATGGTCGACTGGAAGGAGCGCGAAACCTGCGTGTTGTTCGGTGACGGTGCCGGTGCGGTTGTACTTGAGGCGGCGACGGAGCCGGGCATTCACGCCACGTGCCTGCATGCCGATGGCGGCTACAAGCACCTGCTGTACAACCCGGTCGGCGTGTCGGTGGGGTTTGCCGACGAGCCGAACCACGGTGTGCGCATTCACATGTCCGGCCGCGAAGTTTTCAAGGTGGCAGTGAAGACGCTCGACGCCCTGGTGGGCGAAACCCTGACCGCCGCTGGCATGCAGGAATCGCAGATCGACTGGCTGATCCCGCATCAAGCGAACCTGCGCATCATCGAGGCGACCGCCAAGCGCCTGAGCATGCCGATGGAGCGCGTGATCGTGACCGTGGACAAGCACGCCAACACTTCATCGGGTTCCGTGCCGCTGGCGTTGGACTATGCCGTGCGTTCGGGCAAGGTGCAGCGGGGGCAGAACCTGTTGCTGGAAGCGTTTGGCGGCGGTTTCACCTGGGCGTCGGCACTATTGCGTTATTGAGCCGGGCGCGCGGTGTTTTCGCGCTGTGGCAGGTGGTAGCCAGTGGCGACGCCGATACCGCTGCGTATGGGCCGGTCGCCGTGACACCATGCTTCTTTCATTGACGCAGGGCCGCGTATTCATGAGTTCACTTTCCTCATCGCTGGCGTTTGTTTTCCCCGGGCAGGGCGCACAGGCCGTGGGCATGCTGGCCGAACTGGCTGCCGCGCATGCGGTGGTACGCGCTACTTTCGACGAAGCTGCACAGGGCGCCGGTGCGGATCTGTGGGAGCTGAGTCAGCACGGCCCGGCAGATCAACTTGATCGGACCGAGAACACGCAGCCGGCGCTGCTGGCTGCCAGCGTGGCGGTGTGGCGCGTGTGGCAACAGCTGGGCGGTGCGCAGCCGGCGCAACTGTCCGGTCACAGCCTTGGCGAGTACAGCGCATTGGTATGTGCCGGAGCACTGTCGTTGCACGACGCGGCGGCGCTGGTCGCCGAACGCGGACGGCTGATGCAGTCGGCCGTGCCGGCGGGCGTGGGCGCGATGGCAGCCATCATTGGTGGTGATGACGCACAGATTGCCGCCGTGTGTGCCGAGGTCGCGCAGGGGCAGGTCGTGGCACCGGCAAACTTCAATGCACCAGGACAGCTGGTCATTTCCGGTCATGCGGAAGCGGTGGATCGCGTGCTGGCCAAGCTCACCGGAATGGGCGTGAAGCGGGCGATCAAGCTCGCGGTATCGGTGCCTTCGCATTGCGGGCTGATGCGCGAAGCGGCGGACCGGTTGGGCGAGCGCATGGCCACCATGCGTTGGCAGGTGCCGACGATCCCCGTGGTGCAGAACGCGGATGCGCGCACTTACCACACGGTGGCGGAAATCTGCCGGGCATTGCAGCGGCAGTTGTATCAACCGGTGCGCTGGACCGAGTGTGTGCGGGTACTGGCTGCGGGTGGCGCGACGCGTGTCGCCGAGTGTGGCCCAGGCAAGGTATTGAGTGGTTTGCTCAAGCGCATCGACAAGACACTGGCCACGCATGCGATCGGTACGCCGGCGGAGCTGGATGCGGCGCGTGCCGAGTGGGCGTGACCCTGGCGCTGGCTGATTGCGCGACCATCCCGCAGGTTGCCGCGATCCTGATTCCCGTTTTTCAAGGACCCCCTCCATGAGTCAGAGTTTGCAAGGTGAAATTGCCCTGGTGACCGGCGCCAGCCGCGGCATTGGCGCGGCGATTGCCGATCAGCTGGCCGCCCGCGGCGCCGTTGTCATTGGTACCGCGACCAGTGAGACCGGCGCCGTGGCGATTGGCGAACGGTTGCTGGCACACGGTGGGTGTGGCCGGGTGCTGGACGTCACCGACGGTCCCGGCGTGGAAGCCATGGTCGCGGGCGTCACGAAGGAATTTGGTGCGGTCTCGATCCTGGTCAACAACGCCGGCATCACGCGCGACCAGTTGTTGTTGCGCATGTCGGCGGAGGACTGGGACATCATCCTGGACACCAACCTCAGCTCGGTCTATCGCATGTCCAAGGCGGTGCTGCGCGGCATGATGAAAGCACGCAAGGGGCGGATCATTTCAATCGCCTCGGTGGTGGGCCTGATCGGCAATCCGGGGCAGGCCAATTACGCGGCAGCCAAGGCCGGAATCATCGCGTTTTCCAAATCGCTGGCGCGCGAGATCGGCTCGCGTGGCATCACGGTCAATGTCGTGGCACCGGGTTTCATTGATACGGACATGACGCAGGCATTGCCCGAAGAAGCGCGGAGCGCGTTGCTGGCACAAATTGCGTTGGGCAAGTTGGGCGCCGTGTCCGATGTTGCCGAAGCTGTCGGCTTCCTGGCGTCGCCGGCGGCCGCCTACATCACCGGTGAGACGTTGCACGTCAACGGTGGCATGTACATGCCGTGAGTACGTGCGGACGCAAGGGAGTCGCGCGCGGCTCCGTTTTGCAGGATAATTGACTATTCGTGCTGGCTGTCATGGCCGGTTTTTCAGGTTTCACCGGCAGAACGTGGCGGGCTCCCGGCTTAGCCATTACAATGCGTCGGCGTTTTGCCTGGCGGTTGCAGGCGGGACAAACCACTACTCCTTGAGAGGTATGGGCAACATGAGCACCATCGAAGAGCGCGTCAAGAAAATCGTCATCGAGCAGTTGGGCGTGAAAGAGGATGAGGTCACGGCGAACGCTTCGTTCGTGGACGATCTGGGCGCAGATTCGCTGGATACAGTCGAATTGGTCATGGCGCTCGAAGAAGAGTTCGAAACCGAGATTCCTGACGAAGACGCCGAAAAGATCACGACCGTGCAGCAGGCTGTTGATTACATCAAGGCGCATTCCAAGAGCTGACCGGGCCAACTGGCGGGATTCGCCAGCAGTGGCTGTTGACCTGCCACGGCCGCTCCCCGTCATGTGGTTTGACCGAATGCTGCGCCGATCTGGCGCAGTTTTCGTTTGTGTATTTGTAACGTCCGAGTCCGTATGGTGCACGCGCGGCGCGCGTGGCACTCGGGCGGCGCCGCGCCGCCACTGCATCGATGGTGCGGGTACGGTTCCCGGGCGCCGTTTCGCGGGATCAGGAAGGACAAGGTGAGCATGAGCAAACGACGCGTAGTAGTCACGGGTATGGGCATGATTTCGCCGGTCGGCAACGACGTTGCCACGGCGTGGGAGCACGTACTCAAGGGCGTCAGTGGCATCGGCCCGGTCACCCATTTCGACACGTCTGCCTACGCCACACGTATTGCCGGGCAAGTGCGTGACTTCGACCCGGCGCAGTGGATGCCGTTGAAAGACGTCAAGAAAATGGATCCATTTATCCATTACGGCGTTGCGGCGGGTTCCCAGGCGTTGCGTGATTCCGGTCTGGAAGTGACGGCAGCCAATGCACCGCGGATTGGCGTGGCGGTGGGTGCCGGTATCGGCGGGCTGTACACGATCGAGGCAACCACACTGGAATTGGCAGCGAAAGGTCCGCGTCGGGTATCGCCGTTTTACGTGCCAAGCTCCATCATCAACATGGTGTCGGGCCAGCTGTCGATCATGTTTGGCCTGAAGGGGCCGAACATAGCGTGCGTCACCGCCTGCACTACCGCGACCCACAACATCGGGCTGGCCATGCGCATGATCCAGTACGGTGACGCGGATGCGATGCTTGCCGGCGGCGCCGAGTTCGCCACCACGAGTACCGCGATGGCGGGTTTCTGTTCGGCCAAGGCCATGTCGACCCGCAACGATGAGCCGACGCGCGCCAGTCGACCGTGGGACAAGGACCGTGACGGTTTCGTGTTGTCCGACGGCGCCGGCATCCTGCTGCTTGAGGAATACGAGCACGCCAGGGCTCGTGGTGCGCGCGTGTACGCCGAGCTGATTGGTTTTGGCATGAGCGGCGATGCGTTTCACATGACCGCGCCCAGCACTGGTGGCGAGGGTGCCGCGCGCTGCATGCAGAATGCGCTCGATGACGCGCAGCTCAACCCCGCCGACGTGCAATACGTGAATGCGCATGGCACATCGACGCCGCTGGGCGATCTGGGCGAGGTGATGGCCGCGAAGACGGTCTTCGGCGCCCATGCACACCAGCTGGCAATGAGCTCGACCAAATCGACCACGGGACATCTGCTTGGCGCGGCCGGTGGCGTGGAGGCGATTTTCAGCATCCTCGCACTGCGTGACCAGGTGTTGCCACCGACGATCAACCTGGACGAACCTGGCGAAGGTTGCGACCTCGATTTCGTACCGAACGTTGCGCGTGAGGCGAAGATCGATGTCGCCATCTCCAACTCGTTCGGATTTGGTGGTACCAACGGCACGCTGGCATTTCGCCGCACCTGAGCGTGACTTGCCAGAGTCGCGAGTTGCCTGGCCAGTGTGACTTGCTTGCGCTGGCCGCCGCCTGGCCGGACCGCTACCCGTGCCTGCTCGAAAGCGTCGTGCATGGCACCGCGCAGTCGCGCTATGACATCCTGTTTGCGCTGCCGCAGGCAAGCCTGACCTTGCATGGCGACGGCAGCTTGCGCGACGGCGCCGGGCGCGAACTGCACGGCAACTTCCTTGCTGCGCTGGACGCCTGGTGGCAATCCGAGCGCGTGCCGCGAACGCTGGATGACTTGCCGTTTCACGGCGGCTGGGTGCTGCAACTGGCGTATGAATTGGCCAGCCAGATCGAGCCAACGCTGCAGTTGCGCGTTGAACCCGCGTTGCCGGTGGCGCTGGCGTTGCGTTGTGCGGGTGCAGTGATTGTCGACCATGTGCGCGATTGCACCATGCTGCTGGTCGAGGATGGCCACGCGCCGTGGCTGGACCAGATGCAGGCCGATCTTGCGCAGGCGCCGACCATGCCGGTTCTGGCGACGCCGACGGCATGGACTGAGGATGACCCCCAACATTTCCTGGCTGGTGTGGCGCGCGTGCACGAGCACCTGCAGGCCGGGGATATCTTTCAGGTGAATCTGTCCCGGGCCTGGCGAGCGCGTTACGCCACGCCTCCGGCACCGGCCGCACTGCATGCTGCATTGCGCGGGGCCAACCCGGCACCCTTTGCCGGGCTGTTGCAGCAACCGGCGTGGGCGGTGGTCAGCTCGTCGCCGGAACGCCTGGTTGAAGTGCGCGGCGACCTGGTACAGACCCGGCCGATTGCCGGCACCCGACCGCGCTTGCCCGGCGATGATGACACCGCAGACATCCAGGCCTTGCGGGCAAACCCGAAGGAGCAGGCCGAGCACGTGATGTTGATTGACCTGGAGCGCAACGACCTTGGTCGCGTGTGTCAGCCAGGATCAGTGGAGGTCAATGAATTGATGGCGGTGGAGAGTTACGCCCACGTTCACCACATCGTGTCCAATGTACGCGGACGATTGCGTGATGGGGTGACGCCTGGTCAGGTGGTCGCGGCGGTGTTCCCGGGTGGCACGATCACCGGCTGTCCAAAGGTGCGCTGCATGGAAATCATCGCCACGCTGGAGGACGCCCCGCGCGGGGCCTATACCGGTGCGCTGGGCTATCTCGATCGCAGTGGTGACCTTGATTTGAACATCCTGATTCGCACGCTGACCGTGCTGGGCAACGAGGTCACCTTGCGCGCGGGCGCCGGTATCGTGGCCGACTCCGTGGCGCAGCGCGAGCTGGAAGAGACTCGCGCCAAAGCCCGTGGCCTGCTGCGTGCGCTCGGAGTGCCCGGCTGATGGTCGTATGCCCCATGCTCATCAACGGCCTCGCCGCTGACATGGTGCCCGCGCTGGATCGAGGCCTGGCCTACGGCGACGGCTTGTTTGAAAGCATTCGCTTCATCGGCGCGAGGGCGCCATTGTGGCCACGCCACATGCAGCGGCTCGGTGAGGGTTGCCTGCGTCTGCGCTTGCCGCCTCCCGATACGGCAACGCTATGGCGTGAGGCGTTGGCGGTGAGTCAAGGCATGCCACACGCCGTGGTGCGTATCACGCTGACGCGTGGTGTGGGGGCGCGTGGCTACGCACCGCCGGCCACTGCCCAACCGACCCGGGTGGTGGCTGCGTTTGCGCCGCCCCGGATGGCCGCAGCCGCGTATGTCGAAGGCATTCGCATGCGGGTGTGCGTCCTGCGTCTGGCCGAGCAACCGGCGCTGGCCGGCATGAAGCATTTGAATCGGCTGGAGCAGGTGCTGGCACGCGCCGAGTGGAATGATCCGGAGATTGCCGAAGGTGTGTTGTGCGCTGGCGATGGCCGGGTGATTTCAGCGACCATGGCCAACTTGTTCGCGGTGGTTGATGGCCAGTTGTTGACGCCGGCACTGGATCGTTGCGGGATTGCCGGCGTTGGCCGCGCCGAGGTGCTGGCAGTCTGCCCACAGGTCCGCATCACGACGCTAGCCATGGACGCACTGCACGCGGCCAGCGAAATCTTCCTCAGCTCCAGCGTACGCGGCATCGTCCCGGTGCGATCCATTGCCTCGTGGCAATATGTTCCGGGCACCGTGGCACGCCGCCTGCAACGGCATTGGCGCGAGCTGGGGTTTTCCGCGGAGGATGCGACATGAGGCACGGAGCACTGAAACCACAGACGCGTGGGCGCGTTGCCTGGCGTGCGTTGCTGCTGGTGTGCGGATTGGCGCTGCTCGGCGCGCTGGCATGGGGTTGGCATGACTTCAACCGCTTCAGCAACACGCCGTTGCCGGTGAGCGCGCAGGGCGACAGCGTGGATGTTGGCCGTGGCAGCAGTTTTCGCAGCATCGTTGCTGAATTGCAGCAGCGCGGCGTGACTCGTGCCAATGCGTGGTATTGGCGCGCGCTGGCCGAGCAGATGCAGGTGGCTGGCAAATTGCGCGCGGGTGAATACGCGTTGGCGCCCGGAACCACGCCGCGCCAGCTGTTGGCCAACATGGCTGCCGGCAAGGTCCTGCAGCGCAATTTCACCATCGTCGACGGCTGGACGTTCGCCGAGTTGCGGCAGGCGCTGGCCGGGGTGGATCACCTGCGCCATGACAGTGTGAGTTTCGATGACGCAGCGATCATGCGCCGCATTGGTGCAGGCGGCGAGGCACCGGAAGGCCGTTTCCTGCCCGAAACCTACGCCTATGTGAAAGGCGACAGCGATCTGGATGTGCTTCAGCGTGCGCATGCGGCGATGGTCAAGACCCTCGCCACCTTGTGGCCGTCGCGGGACCCCCAGCTGCCGTTGGCGACACCCTACGAAGCGCTGATCCTGGCATCGATCGTCGAGCGTGAAACCGGGCGCGCGGACGAACGCGCGCGCATCGCCGGGGTGTTTGTACGCCGGCTGGAAAACCACATGCTGCTGCAGACCGATCCGGCCGTGATTTACGGCATGGGTGCCGCGTATGCAGGCAACCTCCGCAAAGCCGATCTCACAGCCGATACACCGTACAACACTTACACTCGCGCCGGCTTGCCGCCCACCCCGATCGCCTTGCCCGGCAAGCCGGCGCTGGTGGCGGTGTTGCATCCGGCGCCCGGCAGTGCCCTGTATTTTGTTGCACGTGGAGATGGCACTCACGTGTTTGCCGATACGCTGGACGAGCACAATCGCAATGTCGACTGTTATCAGCGCAAGCGTTGTCGATGAACCGGTCGTCATCCAGCCCGCGGTCAACGAGTGGTCGCCCATGAATTCTGCACGTGGAAAATTCATCAGCCTTGAAGGCGGCGAGGGCGCCGGCAAGAGTACGTTGCTTGCCGGCTTGCGCGGCGCGCTTGCGCGGCGCGGCATTGACGTGGTGCAAACCCGTGAACCCGGCGGCACCGCACTTGGCGAGGCAGTGCGGGCGATCGTGCTGGATCCGGCGCTGCACGGCATGGCGGCAGAGGCCGAGCTGTTGCTGATGTTTGCCTCGCGCGCGCAACTCGTACGCGAAATCATCGAGCCGACGTTGCGTGCGGGTCAGTGGGTACTGTGCGATCGCTTTGCCGATGCCAGCTATGCCTATCAAGGTGCCGGGCGTGGGCAGCCGACAGCGCGCATTGTCGAACTGGAGCGTTGGGCCTGCGCTGGACTGCAACCGGATCTGACCCTGCTGCTGGATCTCCCGGTGGCTTTGGGTCGCGAACGCATTGCCGGGCGTGGCGGTGCCGATCGCATCGAAGTGGAGGCGGATGCGTTTTTCGAGCGGGTGCGCGCCGCCTATCGCGCTCGGGCCGTTGCGGAACCCGGGCGGTTTTGCGTGCTCGATGCCAGTCAGTCACCCGACGTGGTCCTGCGCGCGGCGCTGGCGGCGACGTCGGCGCTGGCGGCGGAGTACGCATCGTGACGGTGCTGCCGTGGCACGCCGAAGACTGGGCACGCCTGCAGGCGCGTCGCGAGCGCGATGCCTTGCCGCACGCACTGCTGTTGTGCGGCGCCGCCGGCCTGGGCAAGCGCGTGTTTGCGCAGCGCTTCGTGCGTGGATTGTTGTGCACACAGCCAGCTGGAGGAGATGCTTGCGGACAGTGTCGCAGTTGTCTGTTGCTGGCCGCCGGCACCCACCCGGACCTCGTCGAGCTGAGCTACGGTTTGCGCAAGGACGGCACGCCGCGCAGTGAAATCGTCGTCGACCAGATCCGTGAGCTTTCCGCACGGCTGGCGATGAACAGCCAGTTGGGCGGCTGGCAGATAGCGTGTATCGACCCGGCGGACGCCATGAATCCCGCCGCGTCCAATGCGCTGCTGAAGACATTGGAAGAGCCGTCCGCGCATACGCTGTTGATCCTGCTCGCCGACGCGCCGTGGCGTTTGCCGCAAACCATCCGCAGTCGCTGCCAGCGCGTCGAGTTCCAGCTGCCGCCAACCGAGCCGGCTTTGGCCTGGCTGCGGGCGGAAGGGGTTGATGATGGTGCACTCGCGCTGGTTGCCGCCGACGGCAACCCGGGACTCGCGCGCGACTGGTCCCGGAACGGGGCGCTGGAACGGCGCAGCGAAGTGCGCAAGGACCTGGCGGCATTGGCGGCTGGTCGTGGCGAGCCGGTGGCCGTGGTCAAGCGTTGGCTGGAAAGTGAACCGGCGCAGCGCTTGTGGTTTGCCGCACAAGCGGCTGCAGACGAATGCGAGGCGCGTACGCGCAGGCAACAGCCGCCCCTTGGCAGCGCACTGGACGGTGAAGGTCTGGAGCGCTGGTATGCCGCAGCCAATCGCACGCGCGAGAATTTGCGCGGTCCGCTGCGTGCCGATCTGCTGGTGCTTGAGCTGCTGGCGCGCTGGCGCTGATGGTCGCGACCGCGGCCACGCCACACTGTACGGCGCAGACGCGATTGCTGGTGATCGCGCCGCACCCGGATGACGAAACCATCGCCGCCGGAATGTTGATCCAGCGCGTGTGTGCGGCGGGCGGGGTGGTGGACATCCTGCTGCTGACGGATGGTGACAACAATCCCTGGCCGCAGCGTGTGCTGGAACGACGACTGCATATCGGCGCTGCGGAGCGTGCGCGCTGGGGGCGTCGACGGCGGGCTGAAATGACGCAGGCCATGCAACATCTCGGCGTGCCCGCGGAACATCTGCATCCGTTGGGCTGGCCTGATCTCGGCTTGGCCGAACTGCTGCTGCAGCCCGCCAGCATGGCCGTGCAGACGGTTGCGGGGGTGCTTGCCCAATTGCGTCCCAACCTGCTGGTCATGCCGGCGCTGGCCGATCGACACCCCGATCACGCGAGCGCGCATGTGCTGATGCGGTTGGCTTTGGCGGGTGCCGTCAATCCGCCGGCGCAGTGGACTTATGGGGTACACGCCACGACGGTGAGTGCCCCGCCGAGGGAATCCGGAGGCACTGCGGCGCAGCGGTCGAACAAGCAGCTGGCGCTCGCCGCACATGCCAGCCAGATGGCGCTCAGCGGTTCCCGCATGCGACGGCTCGCCACTCGCGCCGAGCATATTGCGCAGTTATCCGCATGCTGCGGCACGGGTGATGTGCTGCCGTGGCGTCCGCCAGCGTGGCTGGGACCGCGCTTGCGTCTGAGTGTGGTCGATGTTCGCGGTGCGCGTAGCTGGCCTTGGGCGCAGGCGCCGGTGCAACGTGACAGCCACGGCGTCACCCATCTGCTGCCAGCCGTGGACCATGACACGCCGTGTTTCGCACGGCTCGCGTTGCAAGTGCCATCGCCATGGATTTTCGATCATTGGGGATGGTGCGAATTCGGCTGACCGACTGGCACTCGCGTGCGGTGATCGGTGGCTGCGCGACCGCATGCATACCGGTTGCGCCCGACTTGTCGGAGAAATGTTCCCGCACCGTAACGCGAGTACGATCAGGGTATATTGTGTCGTGCGAACGCTGCTTTCGTCACTGACGGCATCTATGCGCAAGATGGATCACAATCTACTGCCAGGCATGGCCTCCTTCTTGGGCGAAGGTCCGTATGCGGCATTGGGAGAACTTGCCGAGCTGGTACAACGGCAACTGGATCCGCCAACCCTGTATGCGGCAGCGACCGGTGTACTTGAGCGTACGCTTGGCGATTTGCTGACGTTGGTGGTGGTTCCGGATCACGAAGGTGATGGCTGGCATCGCGAGAGCCCGCAGCATGTCCCTGACGAATTGCAGGCGCTCTACCCGCAACGCCTGCAGTTGCCCTCGACTTTGCACGCGTTCTGGCGTGGTGAACCACAGGTCGCGCTGGATGCAAGGCAGATGCAGGGATCGGCGGCCCTGGTGCGCGCCTATCGACAACATGCCATCGCCGCCACCGTGTTGGTGCCCGTTCCAGTAGCCGGCGAAGCGAGTGCCGCGTTTCTGCTGCGTGCAGTCAGCGCAGATGTGTTTAGCGCGGAGGTGCTGGCATTTTTGCGGTGCTTCGCGGCAACGATTGGCATGCGTATCGAACTGCATGAACAGCAACAGCAGCTGCAGCAGTCCGTGCAGGAGCAGGCCGCACAGCACCGTGCGATGTGCCTGCTCGATTCGATGACAAATCTTGTGGCACACGCGTCGGACGAGACGCTGCTGCTGGCTGAAACGTGTCGCATCGCGTGCTCTGTTGGCGGTTACGACGTGGCGTGGATCGGGTTGTTTGATGCGACCGCGCGCGAGCTGCAACTGGCGGCCCGGGCGGGTCTGAGCGATGGACCGCCATTGGGAGCCAGGCTGGCTGTCGACGACATCACGCACGCAGCCGATGCCGCGGTAGTTGCCGTCGACAGCGGGCGGGTGCAGTCATGGCGCGTGACATCGACGACCCCTGCGGGTTGGCCACTGGTTGGCCAGGAAGATGAGGTACGTGCGCTGTTGGCGCTGCCGTTGTGTATCGAGCGCAAGGTTGTCGGCGTCGTTGTATTGATCAGCGCCGAGCCGACCCGGTTCACCGTACCCGAGGTGCGGGTAGCTGCCGAATTGGTCGGCGAGCTTGGGCTTGGCTTGCGCGAGCAACGTGCGGGCGTGGCGCGGCTGGCGGCCGAGCGGGCGTCAGCGCTGCATGTGCAGCAACTGCATGCCGCGCTGTCGGCACCGCATACGGGTGTCATGGTGCTGTCCGCGCAGCAGACCGTGAGCTTTGCCAATGCGGCGTTTTGCACGCTGTTCGGCCTGGACGCAGCGCCGCAGGAGCTGGAAAACCAGTCGATTGAGGCGCTGCACATGCGTCTGACGCCAACCTACGCGTTGCCCGAACGGGAATTCCAGCGCATCCAGGAAATCCTCGCCGCCGGCGTGGCAGTCACCGGTGACGAAGTAAAGGCAAGCGATGGACGGGTTTTCCTGCGCGACTTCACTCCGATCGTGATTGATGGCGTGGGGCAGGGGTCGCTGTGGCAGTTGCGCGACATCACGGTGCAAAGGCGTCACGAACTGCGCGTGGAGCAACTGGCGTTCTATGACGAAGTAAGTGGGCTGCCCAACCGCCGCCGCCTGTTCGAGTTGCTGGAAGCGGCGCATGCGTCGGCCTGGGCACAGCAATCAATGCTGGCCGTCGGCGTGCTGGACATGGACCGGTTCAAGAACGTCAACGACACCTTGGGCCGTGACGGTGGTGACCGTGTGCTGGCGGAAGCTTCCGCGCGGGTTCTTGGCCTGTTGCGGCCCAATGACGTACTCGCGCGTTTTGGTGGCGACGAGTTTGCGCTGATCATTTTCGGGCTGGACAGCAAAGAGCAACTGGACGCCATCAGCCGCGTCATCCTGCAGGCCTTGCGCACACCGTTTGACGTGGCTGGTGAACACGTGCAGCTTTCCGCCAGCGTGGGTTGGACCATGTTTCCCGTCGATGGTGCGGATGCGGAAGGTCTCGTGCGGCATGCCGAGCTGGCGCTGTATTCGGCCAAGGAGGAAGGTCGCGATTGCGGCTTGCTGTACGACCCGACGATGGAGGCCGAACAGCTGCGTCTGCGCGCGATGCGCGAGCGCGTCGCGCACGCCCTGCAGACTTCACGGTTGCAAGTGCTGTTCCAGCCCATCGTGTATATCGATGGCCTGCCCGGGCGCAATGGTGTGGCGGGCATGGAGGCATTGCTGCGGCTGGACGACACGGGTTTGGGGTTGGTGGAGCCGGCCAAATTCATGCATGTGCTGGATGATTCGCAGCTCGCCCGGCCGATCGGACGTTTCGTGTTGGGTGAGGCACTGAAACAATGCCATGCGTGGATGTTGGCAGGCGTGTCGGTGCCGGTGGCGGTCAACATCAGTACCCGACACCTGCTGCATCCGGCGTTTTTCGGCGATATTGATTCCGTACTGGAAGCTTATCCCGATGTGCTGGACGTGGGTTTTGGCATCGAGGTGACCGAGACCGGCCCCGCGATGGACGAGGCGCGGGCAAAAGTGGTCATCGAAGAGTGTCGCCTGCGCGGCATCCGCGTAAGCCTGGATGATTTTGGCACGGGCAGTGCGTCGCTGAGCCACTTGCAGAAGCTGGATGTCGAGCACATCAAGCTCGACCAGAGTTTCGTGCGCGACATTCTCAGTGACGAACGCAACATGGCCATTGCCGCCGGTGTCATCACGACTGCGCGCATGCTGGCCAAGACCGTGATTGCGGAGGGGGTGGAGACGGCTGCGCAGGGCGACCTGCTGGCCTCGCTCGGTTGCCATCAGTTGCAGGGCTTTTCCATCTCGCGGCCCATGCCTTCGGTGGCGGTTCCCGGCTGGGTGACGCGCTGGAAGCCACCCCGGTCGTGGGCGCATCTCGTGGATGAACGGCGTACGCTGCTGGCTGGCCAACCCGATGGGCCGCACGACCAGGCTTGATTGCACGACCACGCCGATCGTGCCGGTGACCATGCATGCACTGGCGTGTTAGTTTGCCGCCAACCGAACACCATTGCCGCGTGCACACCCCGTTCGTGCGGCAGGAGATGCCATGAAACCGGTCGTTGCCCGTCAGGGCATTGTTTCACTGAAGATCAAGGATGCCGCCGAGCTGTACAGCGCGTACATGCCGTTTCTCAAGCGCGGCGGCCTGTTTGCACCGACTGCCCAGCGGCATGCGCTGGGTGACGAGGTCGTGTTGCTGGTGACGCTGGCCGAGGAGACCGAGCGGCTGTCCGTGGTGGGTACGGTGGTGTGGATAAGCCC
Organism: Rhodanobacter sp.; assembly: GCA_036833615.1. Classification (GTDB taxonomy): domain Bacteria; phylum Pseudomonadota; class Gammaproteobacteria; order Xanthomonadales; family Rhodanobacteraceae; genus Rhodanobacter. The sequence continues at coordinate 8,101 of DAITPL010000013.1, read as the reverse complement.
GGCCGGTGCGCAGGGCAATCGCCCGGCCGGTGTCGGCATCCACTTCAACGAGTCGGGCGATGCGGAAGCTGCGCGCGGCCGCATCGAGAATATTCTTGCTGGCGCACTGAATTCCGAGCGCACGACGCACACCATGTAACCACCAATACGCGCGTTTGCATGGACGACAACGGCAGAAATCCGCGCCAAGGCTTGTCGATGTACCTGCGCGCACTGGTACAATGCGTGATGGCAGGATTCATTGTCAGCGCACGGACACTGCGGGTTGGGTTGTACGTTGGCGTGATTGAATGGCGTGTCGCGGTTTGAGCACGAGCGCAGCTGCCTGATCATCACTGATGCGCCCTCTGGCGCGAGGTACGTTGCATCGTGCTTGCCGAATACTGGCCTGTCCTGTTGTTCATCGTCGTCGCTGCCGGCGTCGGTGTGGTGTTGCTGGTGTTCGGCCTGCTGGCCGGGCCGCGCCGCCCGGAGGCGGAGAAGCTGGCGCCCTATGAGTGCGGCTTCGAGGCGTTCGAAGACGCACGCATGCGGTTTGACGTGCACTATTACCTGCTGGCGATCCTGTTCATCATCTTCGACCTGGAAATTGCCTTTCTGTTTCCGTGGGCGGTGGTGTTTCAACAGATCGGTGCGATTGCGATGATCGAGATGGGCTTGTTCCTGCTGTTGCTGATCATCGGCTTCGCCTACGTGTGGAAGAAAGGAGCACTCGAATGGGAGTGATGGATTCCCTCAACGGGATGATGCACAACCCCGACCCGGTCAATCTGGTCGACGACATCCTGCTTCCGGCCCCCGAGGAACCCACGGCGCAGCGTGGCTTTGCCACAGCGCGCATGGATGAACTCGTGAACTGGGCGCGCACCGGCTCGATGTGGCCGATGACGTTTGGTTTGGCTTGTTGCGCGGTGGAAATGATGCATGCCGGCGCCGCACGACTGGATCTGGATCGCTATGGCGTGATTTTCCGGCCAAGCCCGCGCCAGAGCGACGTCATGATTGTCGCCGGAACGCTGGTCAACAAGATGGCACCGGCACTGCGCAAGGTTTATGACCAGATGCCCGAGCCCAAGTGGGTGATCTCCATGGGCAGCTGCGCGAATGGCGGCGGTTATTACCATTATTCGTATTCAGTGGTGCGTGGCTGTGATCGCATCGTGCCGGTGGACATCTACGTACCTGGATGTCCGCCGACGGCCGAGGCACTGATCCACGGCATCCTGCAGTTGCAGAAGAAAATCCGCCGCACCAGCACCATCGCGCGTTCGTAGAGGCTCTGCCATGTCCGATCCTGTTCCGACCTCGCTGGCCGAGCGTCTTGTTGCGCGGTTTGGCGAGACGCTGGCCGTCACCACGGCTCGCCACGAGACGATTGCCGAGCTGGCCGCGGCTGACTTGGTTGCGGTAGCCACGGCACTGCGGGACGAGGCGGATTTTCGTTTCGGCGTGTTGATTGATTTATGCGGCGTGGACTATCTGGGTTACGGCCAGACCGAGTGGATCACCGACGACGCCACCGGTACGGGTTTCTCGCGCGGGGTGCAGGGCCAGGCGATGGGCCGTTTCAGCTGGGCCGAGCGTCCGCGCGGACACGATGCGCCACGCCGTTTTGCAGTCTCGATCGAACTGCTGTCGCTGGAGCTCAACCGGCGTTTGCGCTTGCATGTGTTTTGCGACGACGACACGCTGCCGATCATTCCATCGCTGACGCTGGTCTGGCCGGGAGTGAACTGGTTCGAGCGGGAGGCGTTTGATCTGTATGGCATCATCTTCGATGGCCATCCGGACTTGCGCCGCATCCTCACCGATTATGGCTTTGTCGGCCATCCGTTCCGCAAGGATTTCCCGCTGATCGGCAACGTCGAGGTGCGCTACGACCCCGAGCAGAAGCGCGTGATCTATGAGCCGGTGTCCATCGTGCCCCGCATTGGCGTGCCGCGGGTGATCCGCGATGACGTCGATCTGGTGCAGGCCCGGGCCGAAGCAGCCGACAACTGGCGCGACAACTGAGGCCGGGGACAACCATGCAGGAAATTCGCAATTACACGATGAACTTCGGCCCGCAACATCCGGCCGCGCACGGCGTGCTGCGCCTGGTGCTGGAGATGGATGGCGAGACGATCGTGCGTGCCGATCCGCATATCGGCCTGTTGCATCGCGGTACCGAGAAGCTGGCCGAGTCCAAGCCGTTCAACCAGTCGATCGGCTACATGGATCGGCTCGACTACGTGTCGATGATGTGCAACGAGCACGCCTACGTGCGCGCCATCGAGACCCTGCTGGGCATCGAGGCGCCTGAGCGTGCGCAGTACATCCGCACCATGTTCGACGAGATCACGCGCATCCTCAATCACCTGATGTGGCTGGGTTCCAACGGACTGGATCTGGGAGCGATGGCGTTGTTCCTGTACGCGTTCCGCGAACGCGAGGAACTGATGGACGTGTACGAGGCGGTGTCCGGCGCGCGGCTGCACGCAACCTATTACCGTCCCGGTGGCGTGTATCGCGACCTGCCGACGCAGATGTCGCAATATCGCGAGTCGCCGTGGCACAAGGGCAAGGACCTCAAGCGCATCAACAGCTGGCGCGAAGGCTCGTTGCTGGATTACCTGGATGCATTCACCGCCGACTTCCCGACCAAGGTCGACGAGTACGAAGAACTGCTCACGCCCAACCGCATCTGGAAGCAGCGCACGGTCGGCATCGGCGTCATCAGTCCGGAGCTGGCCCAGCAGTGGAGCATGAGCGGCGTGATGCTGCGTGGCTCGGGCATCGAGTGGGATCTGCGCAAGAAACAGCCGTATGCCAAGTATGCCGAGATGGATTTCGACATCCCGGTCGGCACCAATGGCGACTGCTACGACCGCTATCTGGTGCGCATCGCCGAGATGCGCCAATCGAACCGGATCATCCGCCAGTGCGTGGCCTGGCTGCGGGCCAATCCGGGCCCGGTGATCGTGAAGAATTTCAAGGTTGCACCGCCGACCCGAATGGAAATGAAGGAGGACATGGAAGCCATGATCCATCACTTCAAATTGTTCACCGAAGGCTATTGTGTACCAGCCGGCGAGACCTACGCCGCAGTCGAGGCGCCGAAGGGCGAGTTTGGCTGCTACCTGATTTCCGATGGTGCAAACAAGCCGTTCCGCGTGCACTTGCGCGCGCCCGGCTTCGCCCATCTTTCCTCCATGGACACCGTGGTGCGCGGGCACATGCTCGCCGACGTGGTGGCCATGATCGGTACTTATGACCTCGTGTTCGGCGAAGTGGATCGCTGAGCCGGCACGACGGGAGAAACGCATGAAATCCACCGGACATTTTGAACAGGTCAAGAACGTCGACCCGCTTGTCGTGCTCACGGCACCCACGCGTGCACGCATCGATCATTGGGTCGCGAAGTTTCCGCCCGAGCGCAAGCGCTCGGCGCTGATCCAGGGGTTGTTTGCCACGCAGGAGCAGAACCACGGCTTCCTCACCGACGAACTGATCACGGCGGTGGCGAAATACCTGGAAGTGCATCCGATCTGGGCCTACGAAGTGGCCACCTTTTATTCGATGCTGGAGACCAAACCGGTCGCGCGCAACAACGTGGCGATCTGCACCAACATCTCGTGCTGGTTGAATGGCGCCGAGGATCTGGTGCGTCATTGCGAAGCGAAACTGGGCGTCAAGCTTGGCGAGAGCACGCCCGACGGCCGGGTGTATCTCAAGCGTGAGGAAGAGTGCGTCGCCGCTTGCGCGTGTGCACCGGTGATGACTGTCAACGGTCATTATCACGAGCGCCTGACGATCGAGTCAGTCGACGAGATTCTGGACGGGTTGGAGTAATGGAGAGCCTGACCATGATTCCGCACCAGCCCGCGCTGCTGTGCAACCCTGCGCGCCAGATCAGCTTGCGTGCAGGCCGGCGTCATCACCCGGTGGTGTGTCGACGTGCACTCCTTCGTTCTTCCTTGTCCTGCGCACCAACAGCTCCCGGCGCAGGCCATTGCGAAATCACAGGTAGGTTCTAATGGCCGTCGGACCCGCACCCAAGGAACACCAGGTTGTCTACACCACGTTGCATTTCGACAAGCCGTGGGCGATGGACAGCTACCTGCAGGTTGGTGGCTACGTCGCGTGGAAAAAGATCCTCGCCGAGAAACCCGACCCCAAGACCCTGATTGACGAACTCAAGCGCAGCAATCTGCGCGGACGCGGTGGCGCGGGTTTCCCCACTGGCCTGAAGTGGTCGTTCATGCCGCAGGGCACGATGCAGAAGTACATCCTGTGCAACTCGGACGAATCCGAGCCGGGCACCTGCAAGGACCGCGACATCCTGCGCTATAACCCGCACGCGGTGATCGAAGGCATCGCGATTGCGTGTTACTGCACCGGTTCCACCGTGGCTTACAACTACCTGCGTGGCGAATTTCATCACGAGCCATTCGAGCATTGCGAAGAGGCGCTGGCCGAGGCCTACGCGGCTGGCTTGCTGGGCAAGAACATCCAGGGCAGCGGCGTGAATGTGGATATCCACAATGCGCTCGGCGCCGGCGCGTACATCTGCGGTGAAGAAACGGCATTGATGGAGTCGCTGGAAGGCAAGAAGGGCATGCCGCGCTTCAAGCCGCCGTTCCCGGCCGGCTTCGGCTTGTACGGCAAGCCGACGACAATCAACAACACCGAAACATATGCGTCGGTGCCGTCGATCCTGCGCAATGGCGCGGACTGGTTCCTCGCGCAAAGCAAGACCAAGAATGGCGGCCCGAAAGTGTTCTCCGTGTCCGGCTGCGTGCAACACGGCGGCAATTTCGAAGTGCCATTGGGTACGACGTTCGACGAACTGCTGGAGATGGCAGGTGGCTTGCGCCCGGGACGCACGCTCAAGGGTGCCATCCCCGGTGGCGCGTCAATGCCGGTACTCAAGGCCGAGCAACTCAAGGGGTTGCCGATGGATTACGACACCTTGAAGGCGCTGCACACGGGTTTGGGCTCGGGGGCGATCATGGTGCTGGATGACAGCGTGTGCACGGTCAAGCTGACCTGCCGCATTTCGCGTTTCTATCACCAGGAATCCTGCGGCCAGTGCACGCCGTGCCGGGAAGGTACGGGCTGGATGCACCGCGTGTTGGAGCGCATCGTTGCCGGCGAAGGCACGGTGGAAGACCTGCATCGGCTGAAGACCGTGGCGGGGCAAATCGAAGGTCACACCATCTGCGCCTTTGGCGAGGCGGCGGCGTGGCCGGTGCAGGGCTTCCTGCGCCAGTTCTGGGACGAATTCGAGTATTACGTGACCAACGGGCGTTCGCTGGCGGAAGACCACATGGCTGAAGTCAACCGTGGGGTGGTTGCATGAGCACGCAACCCACACCCGCCGCAGCGGACCTGGTGCACATCGAGATCGACGGCAAGCCCACGGCCATCCGCAAGGGCGCGATGATCATCGAGGCCGCCGACGCAATCGGCATAAAGATCCCGCGCTTCTGCTATCACCGCAAACTGCCGATCGCCGCGAACTGCCGCATGTGCATGGTCGAGGTGGAGATGGGTGGTCGCCCGGCGATGAAGGGCTCGCCCGCCTGCGCTACGCCGGTAGCCGAAGGCATGAAGGTGCTGACGCGGTCGAAGATGGCGTTGCAGTTCCAGCGTGACGTGATGGAATTCCTGCTGATCAACCACCCGCTGGATTGCCCGGTGTGCGACCAGGGCGGCGAGTGCGAATTGCAGGATCTGGCACTTGGTTACGGGCGCAGCGTGTCGCGTTTCACCGAAGGCAAGCGGGCGGTAGCCGACGAGAACATCGGGCCGCTGGTAGCGACCAAGATGACGCGTTGCATCCACTGCACGCGTTGTGTGCGTTTCACCAGCGAGATTGCCGGCAGTTACGAACTCGGTGGCATGAGCCGCAACGATGACATGCAGATCGGCACCTACATCGGCAAGACCGTGGAGACCGAGCTGTCCGGCAACATCATTGACGTCTGTCCGGTCGGGGCGCTGACGGACAAGGTGTTCCAGTTCAAGGCCCGGGCGTGGGAGCTGATTGCCAAACCTTCCATCGGCTATCACGACGCACTGGGTTCGAACCTGTGGCTGCACACACGCCGGGGCGAAGTGTTGCGGGTGGTGCCCCGCGACAACGATTCCATCAACGAATGCTGGCTGGCCGATCGCGACCGTTACAGCCATCAGGGCATGTACGCGCCGGATCGCATCAGCGCACCGGAAGTGAAGCGTGACGGTCAGTGGCAGGTTGTCAGTTGGGAAGATGCGCTGGCGTTCGCGCAACAAACGCTGAAGCAGGTCCCTGGCAGCGAGCTGGGCATGCTGGTGCATCCATCCACTTCCAACGAAGAAGGCGACTTGCTGCTGCGGCTGGCACGTGGCCTGGGTTGTGCGCATATCGACCATCGCCTGCATCAGCTGGACTTCACGGATCATGCGGTGGCACAGCAGTTCACCATGCCGGTGGCTGCCGTGCAGGAAGTGAAGGCAGTCTTGCTGGTTGGTTCGGATCTGCGCTACGAAATGCCGCTGCTCAACCACCGCGTGCATCAGGCGAGCAAGCACGGCGCGCGCATCTTTGCGGTCAATCCGGCGCACTTCAACTTCAATTACCAGCTCGCCGGCGAAGTGGTGGTTGCGCCCCAGGCGATGGTCAAGGCGTTGCTGGCATTGGCCAAGGCGGCCGTGGCCGCGGGTGCAACTGCGCCAGCGGCGCTGGCGGCTGCGATCGACGCCACGCATTGCGATCAGGGCGACGACGACGCGATTGCCGCATTGAAACAGGCCGCCAGTGGTGCGGGCGGTGCCGTCGTGATCGTTGGCGAAGCAGCTGTCACCCATCCGTACGCCGCGTGGTTGCGCGCGTTGGCCGGCTTCATTGCTGATGCCACCGGCGCCGGTTACGACGAGTTGCCGGTAGGTGCCAATGCGCTGGGTCTGGCCCAGCTTCGCGTGGTCCCAAGCCACGGTGGACTGGACGCGCAGGCGATGCTGGTGCAGCGGCGCAAGAGTTATCTGCTGTATGGCGTGGAGCCACCGTACGATTTCGCCGATGGTGGTGCGGCCATGACCGCCTTGCGTGGCGCCCAGCATGTCGTGGCGTGCAGCGCGTTTGCCGGTGCCGCGTTGCGCGAGGTGGCCGACGTGATCCTGCCCATCGGCTTGCTTCCGGAACTGGATGCCACCCTGGTGAATGTCGACGGCTTGGCACAGGGCGTGGTGGCCGGGGCCAAGGCACCGGGCCAGGCGCGAGCTGGCTGGAAGGTGTTGCGGGCGCTCGGTGGCGCACTTGGGATCGACGGTTTCGCATTCGACGATATTGCCGGGCTGCGCGCAGGGATTGTCGAGCGCAGACCCGTTGCCGCCGCGGATTTCGTTCCGCAGCAAGCTGGCGGCACCTCCACCGACGAACCACCGGCTGCTGCCACGCTCATCCGCTTCGCCAGCTGGCCAATTTATCGTGGCGATGCGGTGTTGCGACGTGCCACGGCGCTCAACGCCCATCCGCTGAATCGGGCGCCGGCTGCGCGCGTCAATGCGAATGAGGCACGGCGCCTGCAATTGGACGATGGCTGCCAGGTGCACGTTGCCGACGGCGTGTTGCCGCTGGTGGTGGATGACACCGTCGCCGATGGCACGGTGTGGATCGAAGCTGCCAACGACCTTACCGCCACGCTGCCACCGTATGGTGCGGCACTCACCTTGCGCAGGGCCTGACACCAATGGCGGATTTACTCACCAATCAGTTGTTGCTGCCAGTTGCCTACATTCTGGCGATTGCGGTGCCGCTCATTGTGGCGGTGGCCATGTTTGTGTATTGGGAGCGCAAGGTCATTGGTTGGATGCACGTGCGCCTGGGGCCGAACAAGATTGGCCCGTTTGGCGTGTTGCAGGCATTTGCCGACGTGTTCAAGTTGTTGTTCAAGGAGGTGATCCTGCCGACCAAGGCGAATCGCTTCCTGTATTTCATGGCGCCGCTGGTGGCCTTGATCCCGGCCTTGGCAGCTTGGGCGGTGGTGCCGTTCAGCACGAAGATGGTCCTGTCCAACGCGAATGCCGGCATCTTGTACTTGCTGGCGATGACCTCGATGGGCGTGTACGGCATCATCAT
>DAITPL010000012.1:45324-47280 GCA_036833615.1 Rhodanobacter sp. | reverse complement strand
CGCACTTGCACGTTGGGAAACCCCTGCAGGCGTTTGCTGGCGGCCTCGACCACCCGCTCGCTGGAATCCACGCAGACGATCGAGTGCGCGTGTGGCGCCAGCAATTCGGCAGTGACCCCGTCGCCCGAAGCAATGTCCAGCACGTCGCCGGTGTCCAGCAATTGCAGCAGCGAGCGCGCGAGCGTTTCCCACGTGCGTCCGGGCGAGTAGTGCCGCTCCATGTCGCCGGCTACCGTGTCCGCCCAGCCCTCGCCGCGCGCGCGTTCGGCCAATACGTGCGGCACGCGCGCGGCGTCTTCGTGCAGCAACGCGTCGTCGATGCTTTCGCGCAGCGATGCCAGCAAGGTGTGTTGCGCGGCGTCGCCTTCATTGTTGGCGCGGTAATAGGCGGACACGCCGGCGCGGCGGTCGCGCACCAGCCCCGCCTCTTTCAACTTGGCCAGGTGCGTGGACACGCGCGGCTGGGCCAGATGCAGCACGGCGGCCAGTTCGGCCACGGTCAGCTCCTCATGTTCAAGCAAGGCCAGCAGACGCACCCGGGTCGGGTCGGCGAGCAGGCGCAGGACGCCGGAGGCGGTCGCCAGATCCATCGCAATCTCTCCATCGCGATATAAAGATTGCAAGGCTAGGCGGGTAGCAACAAGGCGTCAAGCGCTGACGCGCCGGATCGATGCTGAGCAGGGGCGCCGGTCGGCGCCGCAGCCAACGCTACAATACCCATTTGCCAGTGGCGCACTGGCATCTCTTGTCCGTCGCCATGCGCGGCGTCTGGAAGCAGGACATGTATTTTTGCAGCGTTCGTGATGGTTTCGTCGCCGTGCTTGTCGCCCAGTGGCGTTGATGGCGCGGGCGCAGGCGCAACCGAACATTGCGCTGGTCAAGTATTGGGGCAAGCGCGACAGCGCCCTGAATCTGCCAGCCAGCGGCTCGTTGTCGATCACGCTGGACTCGCTGTGGACGCGCACGCGCGTCGCGTTTGACCCGACCTTGACGCGCGATGAGCTGTTGCTGGATGGCGCCGAGCATCCGGCGGCGTTGGCTCGCGTCAGCGGTTGCCTGGATCTGTTGCGCGCGCGCGCCGGCAGCTCCATGCGCGCGCAGGTGGATACGCACAATAATTTTCCAACCGGGGCGGGCTTGGCCTCGTCCGCCTCCGGGTTTGCCGCACTGGTGCTGGCGGGCAGTGCGGCGCTCGGGTTGACGCTGGATCAGCGAGCCCTGTCGGTGCTGGCCCGGCGTGGTTCGGGCTCGGCCGCGCGCTCGATCTTTGGCGGTTTTGTAGGCATGGCCGCGGGCATGCGTGCCGACGGTGAAGATGCGTTTGCCACACCGTTGCTCGACGCTGCGCAATGGCCGTTGTGCGTGGTGGTGGCGGTCACCTCCACGCGCGCCAAGGCCGTGGGCTCCGGTGCCGGCATGGAGCTCAGTCGGCGTACCTCGCCATTCCATGCCGCGTGGCTGGCCGGGGCCGATGCGGATCTGGCCAGTGCGCGCCATGCGCTGCAGCAGCGCGATTTTGCCGAACTCGCTGCCGTAAGCGAACACAGTTGCCTGAAAATGCACGCGGTGATGCTCGCCAGCCGTCCGGCGCTGCTGTACTGGAATGGGGCAACGGTGGAATGTGTGCGCGCCATTCGCGCGCTGCGCGAGCGCGACGGGGTGCCGGTGTTTTTCACGATTGACGCCGGCCCGCAAGTGAAGGCGGTGTGTCTGCCCGCCGCGGCGCCACGCGTTGCGGCCATGCTTGGCACCGTGCGGGGTGTCGAGCAGGTGTTGACCAGCGCGCTGGGCGCCGGCGCCCGTTTGCTGGCCGACGCCGAGGTCGACTGATGGGCATCGTCGCCAGTGCCCCGGGCAAGCTGGTGTTGACGGGCGAATATGCCGTGCTGGAGGGCGCACCGGCTATCGTGCTGGCACTGGATCGACGCGCCCGGGTGACGTTGCGTGACCACGCCG
>DAITPL010000012.1:0-45224 GCA_036833615.1 Rhodanobacter sp. | reverse complement strand
GGTGGGCGCGGCAGCGGGCTGGATATTGCGGCGAGTCTGACCGGTGGTGCGATCGTGTATCGATTGCGCGCCGGACAGCCGCAGATCACGCCTGTGCCCTGGCCGGCCGGACTGCTGTTTGCCTGCGCCTGGTCAGGGAAGGCGGTGTCCACTGGAGTATTCTTGCGTCGTCTTGCTGCGTGGCGGGAACGGGCGCCAGCGCGTTATACCGCGCTGATGCATGAGCTGGCGCGGTGCGCCGAGGTGGCCGCGGCAGCGTTTGCGGACAACGTGGTCGGTACGCTGCTGGAAGCCATCACCGCGTATGCGGCTGGTCTGGCGCGACTGGGCGCAGCCAGTGGCCTGGACATCGTGAGTGCCGAGCATCGCGTGCTGGCCGCGATCGCCGCGGAATGTGGCGTGGTGTACAAGACCTGCGGCGCAGGTGGCGGTGACATCGGCATCGCGCTGACGGTCGACGCCGAACGGCTGCAGGCGTTTCGTCAACGCGTTGCCCAGGCCGGCCTGCAGACACTCGACGTGCAACTTGAACCGCGTGGTTTGCAGGTGAACTGAAGCAACGGGAAACAGCACGATCATGGATCAACCACAAGCGCAGGCCCAATCGCGCGCCAAGCATCCCGCGCGCATGCCGGGTTTCTACAAATTGTCAGTGAGCGAGCGCGTGCAGCTGGCGCATGAACGCGGTCTGTTGTCGCGTCAGGACTGTCGCGCCTGGCTCAGTGGCGAACACACGCTTGGTGTCGCGCTGGCCGACAAGATGATCGAGAACGTCGTCGGCGTCATGGGTTTGCCGGTTGGCCTGGGGCTCAACTTCCTGATCAACGACAAGGATTACGTGATCCCGCTGGTGGTGGAGGAGCCGTCCATCGTCGCCGCACTGAGCTCCGCGGCCAAACTGGTGCGCAGCGCCGGTGGCTTCGTCACGCGCAGTACCAAACCCGTGCTGATTGGCCAGGTGCAGGTGGTGGATGCGCCGCACTCCGGGCAGGCGCGCATCGCGCTCTTGCAGCACAAGGACGAGATCCTCAACCTTGCCAACAGCCTGCACCCGAAGATGGTGGCGCGCGGCGGTGGCGCACAGGACATGGAAGTGGTGATCCACACTGCGCCCAACGGTGGCAGCGACATGGTGGTGCTGCACCTGCTGGTGGATACCTGCGATGCCATGGGCGCGAACCTGGTCAACTCGATGTGCGAAGGCGTGGCGTCGCTGGTGGAATCGATCACCGGTGGGCGCGTGTTTCTGCGCATCCTGTCCAATCTGACCGATCGTGCGCTGGTGTGGGCCAGGGCGGTGATCCCGATCGCGCTGCTGGCGACCAAGGGCCGCGACGGGGCGGAGGTGCGCGACGGCATCATTCTCGCCAATGACCTGGCGATCGTGGACCCGTACCGCGCCGCCACGCACAACAAGGGCGTGATGAACGGGGTCGATGCGGTGGCACTGGCCACCGGCAACGACTGGCGCGCGCTGGAAGCAGCGGCACACGCCTACGCGGCACGCGGCAAGAGCTACACCGCGCTCACCAGTTGGTCGAAGGATGCCGAGGGCAACCTGGTGGGCAGCATCGAGATGCCGATGAAGGTAGGCATTGTCGGCGGTCCGTTGCAGTCCAATCCGACGGTCGCGCTCAACCATCGCCTGCTGAATATCCACAGTGCGCGAGAGCTGGCGGAAGTGATGGGCGCGGTCGGCCTGGCACAGAATTTTTCCGCGTTGCGCGCGCTGGTCACCGAAGGCATCCAACTCGGGCACATGAGTCTGCACGCGCGCAGCGTTGCCATTGCCGCCGGCGCCACCGCGGAGATCTTTGATGCCGTGGTCAGGCGACTGCTGGCGGATGGCGAGATCAAGATCTGGAAGGCGCAGGAGATTGTGGCGGAGTTGCGTGCCCAGGCCACGCCCCGGCCGGGTACGCACGGACCGCGGCAAGCGACCGAAGAGGAATTCTCGGCCGGGCATGGCAAGGTCATCCTGCTGGGCGAGCATGCCGTGGTGTATGGCCGCCACGCCATTGCCGGGCCGGTGCCGCTGGCCATTCGCGCCCGCGTCGAGGACGTGCGCGAAGGCATCACCCTGGTGATCCCGCGCTGGGGTATCGAGCAGCGCGTGCAGCGCGAAGTCGCCAGTCCCGGTTCGTTCCAGCAATCGCTGGTGATGATTCTGGACAAGCTGGGTATTTCCGATCGCCCGCTGCAAATCGAGGCGTATCCATGCGTGCCGCGAGCGATGGGGCTGGGCGGTTCCGCGGCGTTGGCGGTGGCGGTCATTCGCGCCCTGGACAGCCACTGCAAGCTCAACATGAGTGACGCGGCGATCTGCGAGCTGGCGTTTGCGTGCGAGAAGATCGCGCATGGCACGCCGTCGGGCATCGACAATACCGTGGCGACGTATGGCCGTCCGTTGCTGTATCAGCGCGGCACGCCACCGCTGGTGCGCACGCTCACTTTGCCGGAACCGTTGCCGTTGGTCATTGGCATGAGCGGCACGGAAAGTCTCACCGCGCGCATGGTCACGCGCGTGCATCAGGCGTGGGAACGCAATCACGCCTTGTATGAGCGCATTTTCGATGAAATCGACACGCTGACCCTGCAGGCGCTTGCCGCACTGGAGGCGCACGATGTGGCGCAACTCGGCGAACTGATGAATATCTGCCAGGGCCAGTTGAACGCGCTGCAGGTATCCAGTTCGCAACTCGAGGAACTGGTGCAGCTGGCCCGCGACAATGGCGCCGTCGGGGCCAAGCTCACTGGCGGCGGGGGCGGCGGCTCGGTGATTGCGTTGTGCCCGGATGGCGCCGCGCCGGTGATTCGCGCCATGCAGGCCGCCGGTTACCAGGCGATGGAGGTGGCGTTTGGCTGACATCCGGCAAACGCACGCCACCGTATCGTCAGAGGCCGAGGAGCTGATCCTGGTCGACGCCGATGATCATGTGCGCGGCTACGACAGCAAGGCGGCCTGCCATGATGGGCACGGCAAGCTGCATCGCGCGTTCTCGTTGTTCGTGTTCAACCACGAAGGTGCGCTGCTGTTGCAGCAGCGCAGCCGGGGCAAGCGATTGTGGCCGGGGTATTGGGCCAACAGTTGCTGCAGCCACCCACGCCGTGGCGAGAGCATGGACGAAGCGACGCAGCGTCGCCTGTTGCAGGAGTTGGGCATGCGTTGCGAGCTGCGCTATCTGTTCAAGTTCGAGTATGAGGCCGACTACCAGGGGCTCGGGGCCGAACACGAACTGTGTTCCGTGTATGTCGGCCGGACGGCCGCACCGGTACAGGCCAACCGCAACGAAGTCGGCGCCTGGCGCTTTGTCAGCCCGGCCGGGCTGGACGCGGAGATTGCGGCGCATCCTGACCGCTTCACGCCCTGGCTGAAGTTGGAGTGGCAGCGCTTGCGGCGCGACTTCAATGCCGAGCTGGCGGCGGCCGCTGGCTGAGCGGGATGGGCCTGGCGCCCGGCGGGTGGTGCTGTTGCGGCAGTCGCGAACATGGACACCGGCATACAATGAAAGGGTTGTCTCCATCACCAGTCAGGGAATCCATGTGACTTCATTCATGTATACCGCTTCAGTACCCGTATTCCAGCAGCTGCTGGGTAGCCTCGACGCCATCCTCGCGAAGGCCGAGAAGCACGTTGCCGAAAGGAACATCGAGCCCACGGCGCTGACCCAGTCGCGATTGTTTCCGGACATGTTTCCGCTGACCCGGCAGGTACAGATTGCCTGCGAGTTAGCCCGCGCGGTCAGCGCGCAACTGTCAGGCGCGGAAGTGGCCAAGTTCGCTGGCGAGTCCAGCACGTTGCCCGAGCTGCGTGCGCTGATTGCACATACGCTGGCCGCGATTGGTGCGCTCGCGGCGGCACAGTTCGATGGCAGTGAGACGCGCGAAGTGGTGGTGCACCCGGGAAAGCCGAGCGAGCGTCGGCTCAGTGGCGAGGCCTATCTGTTGCATCACGGCATGACGCAGTTTGTCTTCCACGTCACCACCGCCTACGCGTTGCTGCGCCACAGTGGCCTGGACATTGGCAAACGGGATTTTCTGGGCAAATTCTGACCCAGGCGTACGCTTCGGGAGTGAGCCGCCACGCGGTGCGTGCTCACTCTCCGGCCCGCAGCGATTCAAGCCGCAACACGCTCCGGCAGCGCCCACGGCTGGGTGGTGACGTGGGCGCTGCGATGGACTTCTTTCAGCTCGCGCAGCACGTGCAGCAGTTGCCGATGTTGCGCCCGCACGGCGGCGTGCGGTGATTCCTTGGTTTCGTGATAAGCGACCGCGAGCCACAGGGCAATGCCACGCAGTGCCACCTCGGTGTTTGCCGATTGCGCACGCGCGTAGCCGATGTTGGTGCCGCTGCCCCATGGCAGGTAACGTGATTCCGGCGCCGTGCCGTACAAATGCGGGAAGTCACTTTGCGCGGCCTGACCTATCTCGCGCAGGGTCAGCGTGCTCAATTGCATGCGGTTGCGTTTGGATAGCGCCCGGACGCTGCGTTCGATGGTGTTGAACTGACGGCCGAGTTGGCGTACGCGCAACATGGCGATGACGGGTACCAGCAGGTTCATGATTTTCACCTCGACTGAATCGGTCGCGCTGACGCACCAGCGGCCGGTTGAGCGTAGACGAGTGGGTCGCGCGATTGCGCGCAGAGCGTCACAAAATGACGTTGCGTGTCAGGCCGCAAGACTTCGCATCTGTGCCCGGGTGCCGCGCGGGCCGTCGTCAGGCGCGGCCAAGCCGTTGTCCCACTTGCACTTCCTGCTGGGCCTGCAGCGGATCGAGGGTGGCGGTACCTGCCGGGAGCAGTACGACGACCGTGGAGCCCATGTTGAAGCGCGCCATTTCCGCGAAGCGCTCCAGCGTGATCTTGCGCTCGGCAAATGCCTTGTGGCGGATGGACGACGCATAGGGTGGTATCACCAGTCCATCCCACACCGTGGCCACCGACGACACCAGCAATGCGCCAACCATGACTACGGCGAACGGACCTCGCTCGCCGTCAAAGTGGCATACCAATCGTTCGTTGCGTGCGAACAAGCGCGGAATGGCAGCCACCGCGAACGGCGCCACGCTGAAGATGCGCCCGGGCACGTGCACGGTTTCCCGCAGCGTACCGGTCAGTGGCATGTGCACGCGGTGGTAATCGCGCGGCGACAGATACACGGTAATGAAGCTGCCATGGCGATAGGGTGCAGCGGCGGCTTCGTCACCGCCGAGCAGTTCCGCGGTGGTGTAATCCTGCCCCTTGGCCTGAAAAATCCGCCCGTCGACAATCGCCCCGGCCTGGCTGATGCGGCCATCGGCGGGCGAGAGCAGTGCCTGCGGGTCAGGATCGGGCTGGCGCGCGTCAGAGCGCAGTTTGCGGGTGAAGAACGCATTGAAGTGCTGATACGCCAACGCATCGGGTTGCGCCGCCTCGGCCATGTTGACGTGGTAGTTGCGCACCACCGTGCCGATCAGCCAGTTTTTCCACGGCGCAAAGGTCCAGCGCGTGGCCCAGTAGACAACCCGCGTCAGCGCGCGGTGGGGCAGGGCGTATTGCAGGAGCACATTGAAATTCATCTGCCGAGTATAGGGAACGCCCCCGGCGCGCAGGATGCCGGCCCGTATACTGGCCACCCTTGGCGTTAGTGCTGCAGGATCAACCGTGACCACCGAACTTGCCTCCATCATCGACTTCATCCGCTATGCGGCCAGCCGCTTTGCGGCGGCGGAGCTCACGTTTGGTCACAGTCACGACAACCCCATCGACGAGGCCACCCACCTGGTGCTGGCCACGTTGCATCTGCCACCAGATTTGCCGCCGGCGTATGGCGCTGGCGTGCTGGTCCAGAGTGAGCGCACGCAATTGCTGGCGTTGATCGAACGGCGCGTCAGCGAGCGGGTGCCGGTGGCCTACCTGGTGGGCGAAACCTGGTTTGCCGGCTTGAAATTCAAGAGTGATCCGCGCGCCTTGGTGCCGCGCTCGCCGATTGCCGAGCTGATTGAATCGGGCTTCACCCCGTGGCTGGACGAGCGCCCGGTCGAACGTGTACTGGATCTGTGCACCGGCTCCGGCTGCATCGGCATCGCGATTGCCGAATACAACCCGGAGTGGCAGGTGGACATCGCCGACATCAGCGTCGAGGCGCTGGCATTGGCGCGCGAGAACATTGCCTTCCAGCACGTCGAGGACCGGGTCACGGCGATCCAGTCGGACCTGTTCACGGGCGTGCCCGGGCGCACATACGACCTGATCGTCTCCAACCCGCCGTATGTCACCGAAGACGAATACGCTGCCTTGCCTGGCGAGTACGCATACGAGCCGAAGCTGGGCCTGACCTCTGGCGAGGACGGACTGGACCTGTGCCTGCGCATACTCAATGAGGCGGCCGCTCACCTCACCGACGGCGGTCTGCTGATCGTCGAGGTGGGCGAGAGCGAACAGGCCCTGGCCGCGTTGCTGCCGCAAATCCCGTTCATCTGGATCGAATTCAAGGTCGGCCAGATGGGCGTGTTCGCACTGGAGCGGCGCGACCTGGTTGCGCATGCCCCAGCGATCCACGCGGCGGCCGCTGCGCGGCGCCCGGGCTGAGCGATGGAACTGGTCACGGCGCGGCTGCGGATCGACGCGTTGCGACCACTGGACGCGGCGGCCTTGTTTGCCTGCCGCGCCGATCCCGCGGTGGCACGCTACCAGGGCTGGTGCCCGGTCGATGTCGCCGCTGCGCGCGCGTTCATCAACGCCCAGCCACAGCCACCGATGCACGGCTGGTTGCAGCGGGCGATCCGCCTGCGCGCGGACGGCACGCTGATCGGCGATCTTGGCGTGAACCTGCCCGAAGCGGCTGCGGACTCGGTCGAGTTCGGCATCAGCATCGTGTCGGCCCGGCAGGGTCACGGTTATGCCGGCGAGGCCATGCGTGCAGTGTTCGATCACGTGTTCGGCCAGCTCGGACGGCATCGCGTCCACGCCTCGGTCGACCCGCGCAACCTTGCCTGCATGGCGCTGTTGCGTGCCCTGGGCATGCGCCAGGAGGCGCATCACCGCGAGAGCCTGTGGCTGCACGGCGCGTGGGTCGACGATGCGATCTTCGCCTTGCTGGCCCGCGAATGGCGGGCAGCGCGGCGTCATCACGGTTAAGCTGTGGCAGTTTCCTCCCTGGACGTCCAAACCTCGTGTCCAGCAATTCCTTTGGCAAGCTCTTTACCGTCACCACCTTTGGCGAAAGTCACGGGCCGGCAATTGGCTGCGTGATCGATGGTTGCCCGCCGGGACTGGCGCTGGGCCCCGGGGAATTCCAGCCGGATCTGGTGCGCCGGTCCACCGGTCGCAGCCGCTACACCTCGCAGCGGCACGAGGCGGACGAAGTGGAAATCCTGTCCGGCGTGTACCAGGGCCAGACCACCGGCACGCCGATCGCGTTGCTGATCCGCAATACCAATCAGCGCAGCCACGATTACGCAGACATCGAGCAGACTTTCCGCCCCGGCCACGCCGATTATACCTATTGGCAGAAGTACGGCATTCGCGATCCGCGCGGTGGCGGGCGCGCCTCGGCACGGGAAACCACCATGCGCGTGGCGGCGGCCGTGATCGCCAAGAAGTGGCTGGCCGCACGTTACGGCGTGCGCGTGCGCGGGTATCTGGCCCAGCTCGGTGACCTCACGCCGGATGCGTTTGACTGGGACGCGGTGGAGGCCAATCCGTTCTTCTGGCCGTGCGCGACGCAGGTGCCGGCGTTGGAGTCGTGCATCAATGCGCTGCGCAAGGCTGGGGACTCCGTGGGCGCGCGTGTCAATGTGGTTGCCGATGGCGTGCCGCCAGGCTGGGGCGAGCCGGTGTATGGCAAGCTCGATGGCGACCTGGCAGCCGCGCTGATGTCGATCAATGCCGTCAAGGGCGTGGAGATTGGCGACGGGTTTGCGGCAGTCAGCCAGCGTGGCAGTCAGCATCGCGACGAGATGAGCATGGCCGGCTTCATGTCCAATCACGCCGGCGGCATTCTCGGCGGCATCAGCAGCGGCCAGCAGATCACCGCTTCGATCGTGCTCAAGCCCACTTCCAGCATCGTGCTCCCCGGGCGTAGCGTGAACCTGTCCGGTGAACCGACCCAGGTGGTGACCAAGGGGCGGCACGATCCGTGTGTCGGTATCCGCGCGACACCGATTGCCGAGGCGATGCTGGCCCTGGTGCTGATGGACCATGCGTTGCGCCATCGCGCCCAATGCGCGGATGTCGGCATGGTGACACCGCGCATTCCGGCGCAATCCGGGCCCTGAGGTGCGTAATCACGCAAAGGCCGCAAATCGCGCATATGGGTTTCCAGTCCCCACGCACCCCGCCAGGTGGCACGCGGCGTGCGATGAGGGCGCTGGCTGTTGATAATGTGCTGGCGTGGTTCGGCCTCCATTCCCGGCCCCGAAATGCTGGCTCCGGCTGGCACCAACACTCACCTTTGAGCAAAGCATCCATTCGATGAGCAAGCAGAGCAGTTACAAGATCGCCATGGTTGGCGCTACCGGCGCGGTGGGGGAAGCCGTACTGGCGATCCTTGTCGAGCGCGACTTTCCGGTCAGCGAGCTGGTGCCGTTGGCCAGCGAGCGTTCGGCCGGAGGCAAGGTCAAGTTTGCCGGCCGCGATCTCACCGTGCAGTTGCTGGACACTTTTGATTTTGCCGGTGTCGACATTGCGTTTTTCTCCGCCGGCAGCGCGGTCAGTCGTGAGCATGTACCGCGTGCGGTGGCGGCTGGCGCCGTGGTGATCGACAACACGGCGGAGTTTCGCTATCAGCACGATATCCCGCTGGTGGTCAGCGAGGTCAACCCGCACGCGATTGCCGATTACACGGCGCGTGGCATCATCGCCAACCCGAACTGCTCGACCATGCAGATGCTGGTGGCGCTGGCGCCGATCCACCATGCGGTGGGGATCGAGCGTATCAACGTGGCGACCTATCAATCCGTGTCCGGAGCAGGTCGCTCGGGCATGGAGGAGCTGGGCCGGCAAACGGCCGCGCTGCTGAACTTCAAAAGCGTGGAGCCGGGGCAGAAATTTCCCGCGCAGATTGCGTTCAACGTCATTCCGCATATCGACGACTTTCAACCGAACGGCTACACCCGCGAAGAGATGAAACTGGTGTGGGAGACACGCAAGATCCTGGAAGACGAGTCGATCCAGGTGAACCCGACCGCAGTGCGCGTGCCGGTGTTCTATGGTCACGCCGAGGCCGTGCACCTGGAAACGCGCGACAAGCTCAGCGTGGAGGATGCACGTGCGCTGCTGTCCGCGGCACCGGGCGTGGTGCTGATGGATGAGCGCAAGGCGGCCGGTTATCCCACTCCGGTGGGCGAGGCCGCAGGTCACGATGAGGTATTTGTCGGCCGCATCCGCGAGGATATCTCGCACGAGCGCGGACTGGATTTGTGGATCGTCGCGGACAATATCCGCAAGGGTGCGGCACTGAACGCCGTGCAGATTGCCGAACTGCTGGTCGCCGATTATCTGTGATGCATTGGTTGGACAGTGCGATTTGTGGCACGCGGGTCGCTGCTTTCGCACTTTGGTACACCTGTACGGCTGTGGCCGTGGCGATGTCGCGGGTATGCGGCAGGGTCGGTTGTTTCAAATTGAGAACGTGTTGCAGCAATGCATCGCAAGTATTTGCCACGGCTATTGTTGATTGGCCCGCTTGTAACTAAAGTGGCACCTCGTTTGGAGTCGTTGCCGCGACCGCGGTGACACCATGAATGGCGCCACCATGTTTTGGGGGATACACGATGAACCGTTCGTTGAAGTTGCCGTTGCTGATTGCTTTGGCGCTGGCCAGCACACCGTTGCTGGCCGTGGACCTGGGTCAAATCCAGGTCAAGTCGGCGTTGGGGCAGCCTTTGCTGGCAGAAATCCCGGTGCACGCGGCCACCCCCGCGGAACTGCAACACTTGACCGCGCAGCTGGCCTCCAATGATGAATTTGCCCGCGCCGGCATTGCTGGCGGGCGCACCACGATTCCGCTGCACTTCAGCGTTGCCGACGCGGCCGGCGGTCAGCCCGTGATACGCATCACCAGCGCGACGCCGGTGGAGGACCCGTTTCTCGACTTGCTGATCGAGGTAAACGCGCAATCCGGCAAGAGCGTGCGCGAGTTTGCCATCCTGCTTGACCCGCCCGGTGCGGCAGCGCCGGCCGCGATGGCGGCTGCGCCGGCGGTACCTCGCACCCAGCCGGCGCCGGTGGCGCCGTCACCCGCGCCTGCCGCGATCCAGCCACAGCCGCAGAGTCCGGTCGGCGCCGTTGAACGTACGCCTCCGCATACGGTGGCGGCTGCGACCAGCCCGGCTCCTGCCGCTGGCGGACAGTACGGTCCGGTCGTTCGTGGAGACACGTTGTCGGCCATTGCCCGCACCGCCACACCGGCCGGCGTCGACGTCCATCAAATGCTGCTGGCGATCAAGCAAGCCAACCCCGATGCGTTTTATCGTGACAACATCAATGCGTTGAAGGCGGGCGCCATCCTGCGCCTGCCAACGGCAACCGAAGCGCAAACCATGGCTGTGGTGGCCGCAATCGCCGAGGTACGCCGGCAGAATGGCGACTGGAATGCGAAGGCCGCGGTGAGCCCGGCCGTTGTGGCAGATACGGCCACCCGTGCCTCGGCGTCCAGTGCGCCCACGCCGGTTGCCGCCGATACCAATGATCGTCTTGCGCTCGTTCCAGCCATGGAAGGTGCTGACGCTGCCGGAACCGGGGCTGGTGGCAGCGCTGGCAGCAAGGGCACCGCGTCGGCATCGACCCTGCGGCAGAATTTGTTGCGTGCGCAGGAAAGCCTTGCCACCGTGCAACAGCAGTCAGCCGACCTGAAGACGCAGGTGAAGGATCTGACCGACATCAATGACAAGAACGTGCGCCTGCTTTCGCTCAAGGACAGCGAGATTGCCGATTTGCAGGCCAAACTGGCTGCGGCACGCCAAGGCGTCGCCACGGCACCAGCGGAAACCGTGTCGGCCACTGCTTCGGCGACGAAGGATGCGGCATCGGTAGCCGCGGCGGGGTCGGCTGCAGCACCCGCACCGGTCGCCGCCAGTTCCGCGGCAAGTCCCGCCGCCAGCGGCACCGCCGGCGTCGCCGGGTTGGCGGCAGGTGCCGTAGCCAGCACGGCCGCGGTGTCGACGCCGGCACCGGTGGCGGCGGCCAGTGCGCCCACTGCCACCACGCCTGACGCCACGTCGGCAGCGGGCAATCAAGTGACCAGCGCGCCGTGGTACATGCAGAAATGGGCATGGGCTGCAGGTGCGGGTGCGGTCGTGTTGCTGCTGTTGCTGGCGTTGCTTGGCCGCCGCCGCAAGCCCCTGGCTGATGCTGCTGGCGGATCTTCGCTGGCTGATCGCTTTGTCGCGACGCCGACGACCGGCGCCTTGGCGACAGATGATGCCGAGCAGGATGAGTTGCTGGACCAGCTGGCCGAGCGCCCTGACGATATTGGCCTGCACCTGGAATTGGTCACGCTGTATTACTCGCGCCGTGATGTGGAGCATTTCGAGGCTGCAGCCGAGGCAATGCACGCACACGTCACCGACCCACAGCAGGACGAGTGGCAGGACGTGGTGCACATGGGCGAGGATCTGGTTCCCGGGCACCCGTTGTTCGATCACCATGTGGAAGCGCCGGCGCTCCCGGGTGAGGATCCGCTGGAAGGTTTTGACATTGACGACTATGCGGATGCCCCGACGGAGGGTGCGGCCGGGATGCCACCGGCGTCGACCGATGGGGTGCACCTGGCGGATTCACCAAAACCCGTCGGTGGCTATGCGTTCGATTTTGATTTGACGACGCCGCCCGTGTTGCCGCCAGACCTGCCGGCAACCGCCCGCAGACGCGATGACGTGAGCGTAGCAACCTCGGCGCCGACGGCAGGCCCGTCAACCGCGGCAGCACTGGACGTGGACAACACCGCAGCATCGACCTGGCAGTTCGAACAGTCCGACGGAACGTCGGCCGCAACCGCCGCGGATGATCTTGGCGAGTTCAACGACGATCCAATTGACACCAAGCTCGACCTGGCGCGCGCCTATCTGGACATGGGCGACGCCGATGGCGCTCGCGCCATGCTCGGTGAAGTCATCAAGGAGGGCAGTCAGACGCAGCAGGATGTTGCCCGGGAGTTGCTGGGCAAGCTGTCGCATTAGCCGCCGGGTGCTGGCTGCGCGCAATGAATCGGGCCGCTTGTCGGCCCGTATTCGTCCGGGGCTGCTAGAGTTTCCTGTCATTCGCCACTGTTCCCTTTCATGCGCATCGCCCTGGGTATTGAGTACGACGGCACCGATTTTCTCGGTTGGCAGCGGCTGACCGTGGGTGCCAGTGTGCAGGCGGAAGTTGAGCGCGCGCTGTCGAAGATCGCGGCACATCCAGTACAGGTAAGTTGCGCTGGACGCACGGATACCGGGGTGCACGGACGCTGTCAGGTGGTGCATTTCGATACCACTGCGCTGCGCGACATGCGCGGCTGGGTGCTCGGCAGTTGTTCGCTCCTGCCCACCAGTGTCGCGGTGTTGTGGGCGCAGCCGGTGGCGCCGGAATTCCACGCCCGCTATGCGGCACGCAGTCGGCGTTATCGTTACTGCATTCTCAACCGGCCGATCCGCGCGGCGCTGGACGCGCGCCGGGTGACGTGGGAGCGCTTGCCGCTGGATGCCGAACGCATGCATGCGGCCATTCAGGCCTTGCTTGGCGCGCACGATTTCACTGCGTTCCGGGCGCTGTCCTGCCAAGCCAAACATCCGCGGCGTACGGTACTGGCGGCCAGCGTGCGCCGCGCAGGCGAGCAATTGTTCGTGGATATCGAGGCCAACGGTTTCCTGCATCACATGGTGCGCAACATCGTCGGCTCGTTGCTGGTGATCGGCCGCGGGGAACGGCCCGTGGCGTGGATGGCCGAGCTGCTGGCGGGTTGCGATCGCAGCGTGGCGGGACCCACGGCGCCATCTTCCGGACTGACCTTCATCGGCCCGCGTTATGCAGCGCACTGGGGCCTGCCTGCGCAGGTGAGCCAGTGACCCGCATCAAATGCTGCGGCATGACCCGGGTGGCGGACGCGCTGCTGGCAACGCAACTCGGTGCCGATGCGATTGGCCTGATATTCACCGCGCGCAGTCCGCGTCAGGTGACGCTTGCCCAGGGACGGCTGATCGTGCAGGCGCTGCCGCCGTTCGTCGCCAGCGTGGCGCTGTTCATGGATGACGACGCGCGTTGGGTGCAGCAGGTAGTGGACGAGGTGCAGCCGACGCTGCTGCAGTTTCATGGCGGCGAAGTTGATGCGTGGTGCATGCAGTTCGGTCGTCCGTTCCTGAAAGCCATCGCGATGGGCGATGGCGTTGCCGGGCTTGCCGGGTTGCGCGCTTACCCGCATGCCGCCGCGTTGTTGCTGGACGGCCATGCGCGCGGTGCAGCCGGTGGCAGCGGCCACGCTTTCGATTGGGCGCTGCTGCCCGCCGGGTTGCCGCAACCAATGATTCTGGCCGGCGGCCTGGATGCACAAAACGTCGGGGCGGGCATCCGCGCGCTGCACCCCTGGGCAGTGGACGTATCCAGTGGTGTGGAATCGGCACCCGGCATCAAGGCGGCAGATAAACTTGCTGCATTCATCCGCGCGGTGCGTGCGGCAGACGCCACATGAACGAGCGGCCTACGCGCCGCGTGACAAGGCTTGCTGGAGTTACATGTTCAGCGACGAAGACCTTGCGCGCATGTTCCCGTTGCGCGTCGAGGCGTCCTCGGCGTGCTCACGCCAGCGCAGATCGACACCTTGCGGGAAACCATCCGGCGCTGTCTGTCGTGGTGGGGATCGGTGCCTCGCATCGGCGTTGCCGCTAAGATGGCTGCTTGCCGCAGTGCGGCATGCCCGGCACACAGCGCACAGTCGTTATGTGGCCAGGAATCTTCCGCGCAACGCGGTGCGCCTTCGCCGCCATGAACGACAACATGAGCCAGATTGTGGATTTCAACGCCTACCCGGATGCCCACGGCCGCTTTGGCGACTACGGCGGCAGCTACGTCGCCGAAACGCTGATGGCGCCGCTCGCCGAGCTGACCGCAGCGTACCTGCGCCTGCGCAGTGACCCGGCGTTCGTTGCCGAGCTCGATCGCGACCTGAAGTATTACGTGGGCCGACCCAGCCCGATCTATCACGCCGAACGGTTGTCGCGGCACATTGGCGGGGCGCAGATTTTGTTCAAGCGCGAAGACTTGAACCATACCGGCGCGCACAAGATCAACAACACCGTGGGCCAGGCGCTGGTCGCCAGGCGCATGGGCAAGCCCCGCATCATCGCCGAAACCGGCGCCGGCCAGCATGGCGTGGCCAGCGCCACAGTGGCAGCACGCATGGGCCTCAAATGCGTGGTGTACATGGGCGCGGTGGACATCGAGCGACAGAAGATGAATGTCTACCGGATGAAGCTGCTGGGTGCCGAGGTAGTGCCGGTGACGTCCGGCTCGAAGACCCTGAAGGATGCGCTGAACGAGGCCATGCGCGACTGGGTCACGAATGTCGCCGACACGTTCTACATGATTGGCACGGTGGCCGGACCGCATCCATACCCTCTGATGGTGCGCGATTTCAACGCCGTGGTCGGGCGCGAGGCGCGGGTCCAGATGCTGGAACAATTTGGTCGGCTGCCGGATGTGCTGACGGCTTGCGTCGGTGGCGGTTCCAACGCGATCGGGTTGTTTCATGAGTTCCTGAATGATCCAGAGGTACGCATCGTTGGCGCCGAGGCGGCCGGCAGGGGCCTTGCCAGTGGACAGCATGCGGCGTCGCTGGCGGCTGGTCGGCCGGGCGTGTTGCATGGCAACCGCACGTACGTCTTGTGCGATGACAACGGCCAGATCACCGAAACGCATTCGATTTCCGCCGGCCTCGATTACCCCGGGGTTGGCCCC
The DNA here is from genome assembly GCA_036833615.1 of Rhodanobacter sp. GTDB lineage: Bacteria > Pseudomonadota > Gammaproteobacteria > Xanthomonadales > Rhodanobacteraceae > Rhodanobacter. Next base: position 30,310 of record DAITPL010000012.1, on the reverse strand, counting down.
GAACACGCGTTCCTGAAAGATGCCGGACGCGCCGAGTACGTTGGCGTTACCGATGACGAGGCGCTGGAAGCGTTCCATCTGCTGTGTCGTCAGGAGGGCATCCTGGCCGCGCTGGAATCCAGCCATGCGGTCGCCCAGGCGATCAAGCTGGCACGTGAGTATCCAAAGGATGCGCTGGTGCTGTGCAACCTGTCCGGTCGCGGCGACAAGGATGTGCATACCATCGCCGCGCGCGAAGGAGTACAGGTATGAGTCGCATTGATGCGCGCTTCGCGGCGTTGGCGGCGGCTGGTCGCACCGGCTTGATCCCGTTCGTCACCGCCGGCGATCCGGCACCTGCACACATGGTGACGCTGATGCATGCACTGGTTGCCGCCGGGGCGGATGTGATCGAACTGGGCGTGCCGTTTTCCGACCCGATGGCGGACGGTGCCGTGATCCAGCACGCCAGCGAACGCGCCATTGCCAGGGGCGTCGGGCTCACCGAGGTACTGGGGTGGGTCGCGGCGTTTCGCCAGCTCAATGACACCACGCCGATTGTGCTGATGGGTTACCTCAACCCGGTGGAAATCCATGGCTACGCGCGCTTTGCGCGGGAGGCCGTGGCCGCGGGTGTCGACGGCGTGTTGCTGGTCGATTGCCCGCTGGAAGAATCCGCCGTGTTGCAGCCGCTGCGCGACGCGGGCCTGCAGCAGATTCTGCTGGCGGCGCCCACCACGGCAGATTCGCGGCTGGTGCCGCTGTGCAAGGCAGTCGAGGGGTTCCTGTATTATGTGTCGGTTGCTGGCATCACCGGCAGCACCCGCTTGAGCGCAGCTGATGTTGCCGCGCATGTTGCGCAGATTCGTGCGCACACCCGCAAGCCGGTGGCGGTTGGCTTTGGTATCCGTGACGCGGCCAGCGCGAAGGCCATTGCCGGATTTGCGGACGCAGTGGTGATTGGCAGCGCGTTGGTGGAAGCCTTGAGCGGGGCGACGGAGGCGGTCTGCATTGACGCTCGTGCCCGGGCGTTTCTTGCGCCAATACGCGCTGCGCTTGACGCGTGATGGAGTATTTGCGCCGTGCCCGCGTTTGCCGCCAGAGGTGGTGGAACAACCTGATGAACGGGCAACGAACGAGCGGCGAACTGCCGGGATGAAACGATGAATTGGTTGCAGAAGATCATGAATCCCGCCACGCGTGCATCGCACGCCGGTACCGGCAAGGGCTCGGTACCCGAAGGCGTGTGGGAAAAATGCGGCGGTTGCGGCGCGGTGCTGTACCGGCCCGAGCTGGAACGCAATCTGATGGTCTGCCCCAAATGCGGCCATCATCACGCGATCAATGCGCACACCCGACTGCAGGCATTGCTTGACGAGGGCAGCATGCAGGAATTGTGGGCAGGCATGGAGCCCATCGATCCGCTGAAATTCCGCGACACCAAAAAGTATCGCGATCGCATCGTCGCCGCGCAGAAAAAGACTGGCGCAAAAGATGCGCTGCTGGTGGTGAGCGGCAAGTTGAAAGGCCGTCCACTGGTGGCGGCGGCGTTCGAGTTTGCCTACATGGGCGGCTCGATGGGCTCGGTAGTGGGCGAAAAATTCACCCGCGCCGCCGAGCGGGCGCTGGCCGACCACAGCGCGTTGGTGTGCTTCACTGCCACCGGTGGCGCGCGCATGCAGGAGGCGCTGTTCTCGTTGATGCAAATGGCCAAGACTTCCGCCGCGCTGGCGCGCTTGCGTAATGCCGGGGTGCCGTACATCAGCGTGTTGACCAACCCGACCACAGGCGGGGTATCTGCCAGTCTGGCCATGTTGGGCGACATCAATATTGGTGAACCGAAGGCACTGATCGGCTTTGCCGGCCCGCGCGTCATTGAGCAGACCGTGCGCGAGACGCTGCCGGAGGGGTTCCAGCGTTCGGAGTTCCTCGTTGACCACGGCGCCATCGACCTGATCGTCGATCGCCGCGAAATGCGCGACAAGCTGGCCGATCTGTTCGGCATCCTGATGCGGGCACCACAGGTGAACTGACCACCTGCAGCTCGCGGGGCCACTGTCTGGCATCGCTGCCTGTGCAGGGCGACCACGGCGAGCGCACGGACAACATCACCTCACCGCGCGCGTCACTGGCGGTAGCGCGTAACCGCGATCAGCAACCAGATGCGTGGTCGGTTGCTCGAACGGGGAGTGGTCATCGCGCTTGGCGATGCGCGCTGGTGGGCGGGTTGATGGGCGGGTTGATGGGCGTGGCGTGGGCCAAGTGGGCGGATGGCTTTGATCGACGGATAAAGTTGTGAGGTCCAGGCCACATCGGTGCAAACGACCAGCGTCACGTCCAACGGCGCGCAAACAAATTCGCTACACTCGGTGAGGATTTGACTGCGGCCTGCAGCCGGGATACTCCGCTTGCAGTGGATGGCGGCATCGACTCGATAAAAACCGCCGGCGCGATGTGTCGGACTGGACCAGACGGGAAGGGGCTCTGATGCGCTGGATGAGTTGCGCTTGCGGCGGAATCGTGGCGTGAGCGGAGGGCTGCGCGGTTGCCGGGGTGGTGCCGGCATATTGCTGCTGCTGATGGTGTCGGTGAACGTGTGCGCACAGACGCGGGTGCAGGACCTTGGCGATCTGTCGCTGGAGGACCTGGGCCAGGTGATCGTGTCTTCGGTCACCAAGAGTCCGGAAGCGTTGAGCGACGCGCCGGCTTCGGTCTACGTGATCAGCCACGACGACGTGATCCGCTCGGGCGCCACCAGCGTGCCCGAGATGCTGCGGCTGGCGCCAAATCTGGAGGTGTTCCAGACCAGCCCGGCGACCTACGTCATCACCGCCCGCGGTTTCAACGGCAACCCCACCACGGAGAACCTTTCCAACAAGCTGCTGGTGTTGATTGACGGCCGTTCCGTCTACAACCCGCTGTTCTCCGGCATGTACTGGGAAATGCAGCAGGTGTTGCCAGAGAACATCGAGCGCATCGAGGTGGTCAGCGGCCCGGGCGCCACGTTGTGGGGCGCCAACGCGATGAATGGCGTGATCAACATCGTCACCCGCGACTCCGCGCAGACCCAGGGCGGTTTGCTGGATGTGGGCGTCGGCAATCACTATGCCAGCGCGGCCGTGCAATACGGTGGACACATCAACGCCGATACCCGTTACCGCGCGTATGCCACGCGGTTGCATGAGCGCGCGTTCGACGGCGCGGACGGCCATTCCGCCGAGGATGGCTGGTGGAAAACCCAGGCGGGTTTTCGCCTGGACTGGACGCCGGGCCGCGACAGCCTGAGCGTGCAGGGCGCCGCGTTCGATGGCCGGCAGGACCAGGGCAGCGCGCCGGACCAGTTGATCTCCGGTGGCCACCTGCTGACTGACTGGCGGCGGCGCTTTGCCGACGGCTCGTCGTTGCAGGTGGTGGCCTATTACGACCGCGTGCATCGCATGGCTGCGCCACGCCTCGGCGGCTTCACCATCAACACCGCCAACCTGCAGCTGCAGCACGACATCACGCTGGGCTCGCACCATGTGGTATGGGGCGCCGGCGCGCGCAGCAACCGCTTCGACATCGTCAATTCGGTCACCGCCGCCAGCTCTTTCATGTTTGTCCCTTCCCGATTCACATCGCACGTGCTCGATGTGTTTGCGCAGGACCAGATCGCGCTGGGCAAGCGTCTCAGTCTCGTGCTGGGCCTCAAGCTGGAGGACGATCCGTATTCCGGCTGGACGCCGCTGCCCAGCGTGCGCGCGGCATGGCGTCTGGATCACGACGCCACGTTGTGGGCTGCCGCCTCGCATGCCATCCGTTCACCAACGCCGCTGGATACGCAGCTCGTGCAGAAGGTCGGCACGCAGGATTTCCTGCTCGGCAATCGTGATTTCCAGGCGGAGAAATTGACCGCCTTCGAACTCGGCTATCGCCAGCAGATGACCGAGCACGTATCGCTTTCGGTGTCGGTGTTCGACCATCGCTACAACAACCTGCGTACCATCGAGCCCACGCCCGCCACCTTGCTGCCGCTGTTCTTCGGCAACGGCATGGCCGGTCACGTCCGCGGCGTGGAAATGTGGGGAAGCGTGCAGCCGGCCGACTGGTGGCGCCTGTCCGCCGGGCTGACGCTGCAGCGCGAACACCTGCGCTTCAAGCCCGGTGCCAGCAAGTTGCTGGGCACCTGGCAGGCCGGCAATGATCCGCAGCATCGGGCCTTCATCCGTTCGACGATGGCCCTGTCCACGCGCTGGACGCTCAACGCCGACCTGCGCAAGGTAGGTCCGCTGCCGAACCCGCATGTCCCTGGCTACGTGGAGCTCAACGCCCGGCTGGGTTGGAAGGTGAGCGACCGCCTGGAATTGTCGTTGGCAGGCTTCAACCTTTTGCATCCCGCGCACCAGGAGTACGTGTTTCCCGGCAGCGACCGCAGCGGTCGCAGTGTGCTGCTTGACACCCGTCTGAGGTTCTGACGTGCGCGCCCACAGCCGAGAGCGGGCGCCCTCCTGCTGCAACGCGGCGGCGCGCGGCGTGCCCATCAACACCAAATCGCGGGTTGGTGCTGACCGTGGCCACACAAGCAAGCTGCGCTGGTTGCTCGCCTCGCTGCTGGCCTGCGCCGCTTGCGGCGCGTTGGCGCAACCGGCAGCGGAGGGGTTGTCGCTGGAGTACGCGGTCAAGGCCACCTATCTGTACAAGTTGGCGCCGTTCGTGACTTGGCCGCCCAGTGAATTTGCCACGGCGGACGCACCGTTCCAGATCTGCGTCGCAGGTGCTGATCCGTTTGACGACTTTCTGGACAAGGCGGTCGCCGGACGTGGCATGGGCGAGCACGCGTTTGCCGTACGCCGGCTGGAGTCGCTGGCCGGCGCCGGGGACTGCCAGATCCTCTTCATCAGCCATTTACCGGAGATGACCACGCGCGAGGCGCTGGCGGCGGTCAGCGGCAAGCCGGTGCTGACAGTGACCGATTCCACCGCGCCGGACGCGGGCGGCATCGTGCACTTTGTCATTGACCGCGGGCGGGTGGCGTTCGAGATCAACACCGACGCGGCCGCGCGCAACCAGCTGACGATCAGCTCGAAGCTGCTGCAGCTTGCGGTGGCGATCAAGGCCGCGCCATGAAGACCGGCGAGCGCCGCCCGCTTTTCCTGTTCAACCCGATCACCGCGGTGACTGCCGCCGTGCTGCTGCTGCTCGCCGGCGCGCTGGTCACGGCTTACCAGTATCGCGCCGGGCATATCGAACACCGGCGCCAGCTCACTGTGCAGGCCACCATCCTGGCTGCCAGCGTGACCGCCGCCATCGCCTTCGACGACCGCGCCACCGCGCAGGAATACGTCGATGCGCTGGCGCTCGACCCGCGCCTGGACGCGGTGGCCGTATACAACGAGCAGCGCGAGCAGGTGGCCAGCTTCCAGCGTGCGGGCAGTGCGCCCATCGTCGACCGCCGGGTACGCGGTGTGTTGTTGCCGGGCAATCATCTGCTGGTGGAAATGCCCGCGCGCGAGGGCAGCACCCCCGTCGGCACGGTCTACCTGCGCGCAACGGACACACCGTTGAGGGTGCAACTGGCGCGTTACAGCAGCGTGGTGTTGTTGACGCTCATGGCGGTGCTGATGCTGGCTGCGCTGGCCGTGGCGCAGCGCGCGCTGACCCACGTCAACGCCACCCTCGAACAGCGCGCACGTGAGCTGGCCGACAGCAATGAACGGCTCACCGCCGAAATGGAACAGCGCGCCCGCACCGAGGAGGCGCTGCGCCAGAGCCAGAAGATGGAGGCGATCGGCCAGCTCTCCGGCGGCATCGCGCACGACTTCAACAACCTGCTGATGATCATCAAGGGCAGCCTGACGATGTTGCACAAGAAGCTGCAGCAGGACGACGCCGCGCTGGAACGCATTGCCGGCTGTGCGCGTGGGCGCATCGCCGCCGGCAGCGACCAGGACGCGGCGCAATTATTGCCGGTGTTGACCCAGGGTCTGGATCTGTTGGCGCAGCGTGAGACCCGACATCAGCAGATCCTCCATCACCTGGACATCGCGCACCGTGGTATCGACCGCGCCGCCAGCCTCACCCAGCGCCTGCTTACCTTCGCGCGGCGGCAGCCGCTGGCGCCCAAATCGCTCAGCCTGGATGCGCTGGTCGGCAGCATGCAGCCGCTGCTGGATCATTCGGTGGGATCGGGCGTGCACGTCGCCTACCAACTGCATTCGCACTGGCCGGTGTTGTGTGATTCCAGCCAGATGGAAAACGCGATCCTCAACCTGGTCATCAACGCCCGTGACGCCATGCCCGACGGCGGCCAGATCACCCTGCGCACGGCCGATGTGCAGGTCGACGCGCAACACCCGCTGAGCGACCTGGGCCACGGCGAATACGTGCACCTGTGCGTGCAGGACACCGGTAGCGGCATGAGCGAGGAAGTGCGGCGCAAGGCCTTCGATCCGTTCTTCACCACCAAGCCGGTGGGCAAGGGCACGGGGCTCGGGCTCAGCAGCATCCTCGGCTATGTCGAGCAATCCGGCGGCGCTGCCAGCATCGAAAGCGTGCCCGGCCGCGGCACTACCATCCATATCGTGTTGCCGCGTGCCAGCAGCGATGTCACACCCGAGGTAGCGTGATGGCTTCCGCCGATACTACGCAGTCGCACATCCTGCTGGTCGAGGATGAAACGTTCCTGCGTGAGCTGCTCATGGAAAACCTGCAGGACGCCGGTTACAGCGTGTCGGAGGCCAGCGACGGCAGCGCCGCCCTGGCGGTCCTGCAGTCGGGCCGCCACGTCGACGTCCTGCTCAGCGACATCAAGTTGCCGGACCTGGACGGCTACCTGATCGCCCAGGCCGGTCGCGCGCTGCAGCCGGGTTTGCGGGTGATCCTGATGACTGGCTACGCGCCAACGCCGTTGCCCGCGGAGTTGCAATCGGTGGTGTATGGCGTGCTGCAAAAGCCGTTCTCGCTCGAAGCGCTGCCCAGGATGGTCGCCGCCGCCCTTGGCGCGTGAGCGGCCGACTCATCGACTACGCGTTGGCGCGTGAGCGGACAGAATCGCAGGACCGGTCCCGCGTCTTCGGGCATCGATATGGCGTGGAGGGTGCGCTGGTACCCGCCGAGGGTGACGCACGGGCGAGCCCATTAACGATTCGCCCAGCAGGCCGACGGCGCCGCGCTCAAGGCGGCCAGCGCCAGCGCCATCGGCAGCCTGGAGTGCCGGCTGCGGCAGGCCTGGCAGTTGTTGGCGCGGTATCGGCTAAAATCCATGTCCTGGTTCCGCCGCCATTGAAGAGATCATGACCGTACGTACGCGCTTCGCCCCCAGTCCTACCGGTTTTCTGCATATTGGCGGCGCGCGTACCGCGTTGTATTGCTGGTTGGAGGCGCGGCGGCGTGGCGGTCAATTTGTGTTGCGCATTGAAGACACGGATCGCGAACGGTCCACGGACGCGGCAGTGCAGGCCATCATCGATGCGATGCAATGGCTGGGGCTGACGTATGACGAAGGCCCGTTCTACCAGACCACCCGCCTCGCGCGTTACCAGCAGGTGGCCGCCGAGCTGCTCGCCGCCGGCAAGGCGTATTACGCCTATGAGACCAAGGAAGAAATTGGCGACATGCGCGCGGCGGCAATGGCCGCCGGTGGCAAACCGCGTTACAACGGCTATTACCGCGACCGCAATGAACCGCTGCGCGATGATCCGAACCGCGTGATCCGTTTCAGGAACCCGCGTGAGGGTACGGTGGTGTTCGAGGACCGGGTGAAGGGCCGCGTCGAGTGGGCCAACAGCGAGCTGGACGATCTGGTGATATTTCGTTCTGATGGCTGGCCCACGTACAACTTCGCGGTCGTGGTCGACGATATCGACATGGGCATCACCGAGGTGATTCGCGGTGACGACCACGTCAACAACACGCCGCGGCAAATCAATATCTATCAGGCACTGGGCGCCCGGGTGCCGGAATTTGCGCACCTGCCGATGATCCTGGACAAGGAAGGCAAGAAGCTGTCCAAGCGCACCAGCGCGGTCAGTGTCATGGAGTATCGCGAGGCCGGCTTCCTGCCACATGCGATCCTCAATTACCTGGTGCGCCTGGGTTGGTCGCACGGCGATCAGGAGATTTTTTCCACCCGGGAAATGATCGCGTTGTTCGCCATCACCGACGTCAACAAGGCGCCGTCGCGATTTGATGTCGAAAAGCTGGCGTGGATCAATCAACACTACCTGAAGACCGATGATCCGCAAACCCTGGTGGCGGAGTTCGAGTGGCACCTGGCACGTGCCGGCGTTGACGTCGCTCGCGGTCCTGCTCCGGTCGATGTACTCGTTGCATTGCGTGAGCGCGTGCACACGCTCAAGGAAATGGCCGAGCGTGCCAGGATCTGGTACGCGCCAATCGAGCAGTGGGATGACAAGGCGGTTGCCAAGCATCTGCGCAACGCGAACTCGGTGGCCATTCTGCAGCTGGCGAAAACCCGGTTGGAAGCGGCGGCCGACTGGTCACGAGACCTGGTGCATCAGGTCGTTGAGCAATCAGCGGCGGAACTGGGCCTTGGGCTGGGCAAGATCGCGCAGCCGCTGCGCGTGGCCATGACCGGCACCCAGGTGTCGCCCTCCATTGAAGATACCGTGTATCTGGCCGGTCGCGCCGAAGCGCTGAAACGCATTGACGCAGCATTGGCGATGGCGCAGGCCTAGGTGCATGGGCGGCAGCGACGCAAGCGCCGTTTTGGGCACTTTTCGCGCCGCTGTTCGGCCCATGGACCCACCAGGGGCCTGCAAACCGTCGCGGAAGCTGCCTCAAAACGACGCCGTGCCTGCCTGGTTGCCACCGCCCGGGCTCCGGGCACTGATGTCCGCGCCGCGGGCGCCCGACCGGCACGATCATGGATGAGTTGCTGGCACACGCCACCCAGGGCGTTGATATGGACGCGCCAGGCGCGATTTGGCAGGTCTACGCCAATCTGTTCGCGCTGGTGCCGTGGGGCGCCTTGTTCTGGTGGAGCGTGCTGTTCGTGGTGGTCGGCGGGTTGCTCGGATGGTGGCGCGGCAGCTGGCAACGGGGTGTGGTCTGGGCCGCAGTGCTCGGGCCGATCGGCTGGGTGGTGATTCTGCTCAAGCGGCGTGGCGCAAGCCATGCGCCACCGCCATTGCCGCCTGCGCGGGGCCAGGGTGGATCACATCGCGGTGTATAGTCAGCCGTGAGGTGAACGCTGTGAATCACGATGCCGCCGCCATTCCGCCTGCCCATCATCCGCATGTGCATGATGCTCGCGGATTTGTGCGTGCGGTCGAGCAAGTCAGCGAGCAGCGTGGCCTGCGCCTGACTCCGTTGCGCATGGAAGTGTTGCGACTGATAGCTGCCGCACGCAAGCCGGTCAAAGCCTACGATCTGCTTGATCTGTTGCGTGAAAAGCACGGCAATGCGGCACCGCCAACGGTATATCGCGCGCTGGATTTCCTGCTGGAAAACCGCTTCATCCACAAGCTCGAGTCAATCAACGCGTTCGTCTCCTGTCACCACCCGGCCGAAGCGCACCAGGTACCGTTTCTCATTTGTGACATCTGTTCCGGTGCGCAGGAAGTGTGCGACGAGCGGGTTGCCGACTTGATTGAGGCCCAGGCCAAGTCACTCGGTTTCCGCGCGCAAGCCCAGACCCTTGAAGTGCACGGGACTTGCAAAGATTGCCTCAGGAATGCCGGCGCCTGACGGTCACGCTTCCGCGACGTGATAGCTCTTTGCCGAAGGCAGGAGCGGGACATTGATCCGCATACGTGCCAGCGCCAGCGTCCGCTGTTCCCCACGGCGCCGGGCAGCGCCACGATCGCGTCGCCCCATGGCATCGCCATGGCGTCATGTGATGTTATAAGGTAACATCCGGTACGGGTGGCAGCGTCGCTGTCCGGGCATTACGGGTACAGGTCATGGCGTTCGCATTCAAATCCGGGGGCTGGCAAGTGGCGGACCGCGTGGGCGCGATCGCTTCCTTCCTGTGCGCCGTGCACTGCGCCTTGTTGCCGTTCGTACTGGCCCTGCTGCCGTTTGTCGGCCTGGGATTCCTCGCCGATCACCGATTCGAGCGCGTTTTTGTGCTGTTTGCGTGTGTTCTGGCGACACTGGCGTTGGGGCGTGGCTTTCGCCGCAATCAGGAACCGCTGCCGCTGCTCCTTGCCGCACCGGGCGTAGCCTTGCTGGTGCTCGGCGTCGTGTATCTGGAAGGCCCTTCGATCATCACCCACAGTGTGCTGGTGACGTGCGGCGGGCTGCTGCTGGCTGCGGCACATTTCGTCAACCTGCGCAGTGACCGGCATCTGCGTGGCGGGGCCGCGGGTACCGCCCGGTGTGCACACTGAGCTGTTCGCGCACAGTGATTGTGTAACGTCGCCCGCGGTTTCTAGCATGCGCCTGTGAACATCACTTCTACTTCCACGCATGCGCATGTGCATGCCGGGCATGGACACGCCGGCGATGGACGCAAGGGCAGGCTGCTGCTGGCCCTGGTCCTGACCGTCGGCATGATGGTGGTCGAAGCGCTCGGCGGTATCTGGTCCGGTTCGCTGGCGCTGCTGGCGGATGCCGGGCACATGCTGGTCGATGCCATGGCGTTGCTGCTGGCGTTCATGGGCGCGTGGCTGGCGACGCGCCCGGCGGATGCCCGACGCAGTTATGGTTACGGCCGCATGGAGGTGCTGGCGGGTTTTGTCAACGCCGTGACGCAGCTGTTGCTGGTGGCGTGGATCATTTACGAGGCGCTGAACCGCCTTTTGTACCCGCACGCGATCATGTCCGGCCCGATGCTGGTGGTTGCGACCATCGGCTTGCTGGTGAACCTGCTGGTGTTGCGCCTGCTGCGTGACCACGCGCACGACGACGTCAATATGGCCGGCGCCGCCTTGCACGTGCTGGGGGACTTGCTGGGCTCGGCGGCGGCGATTGCCGCTGCGCTGGCGATTCGCGGGTTTGGCTGGTTGTGGGCTGATCCGGCGTTGTCCATGCTGGTGGCGTTGCTGATCCTCAACAGTGCGTGGCGGTTGCTGCGACGCTCCACGCACATCCTGCTCGAAGGTGTGCCCGATGGCATGGACGCCGGCGAGGTGGAACAGGTGCTGCGCGGTGCCGATTCGTGCATTTGTGGCATCCACCACCTGCATGTGTGGCAACTTGCGTCCGGGTCGCGCATGGCGACCTTGCACGTCGAATTGGGCGAATACGCGGATGCCGGGCGCGTGATACAGCTGGTCCACCAGACGCTCCGCGAACGTTTTGACATTCAGCACGTCACGGTGCAGGTGGACCCGGCTGGCTGTCCCGACCAGCACCATGGCTGTGGCGAGCGCGGCCTGCCATGAGCATGGCGCTTTCGCTGGGCGCTGTTATCATCACCAGCCATTCGTTCCACAAATCAAGGAGTTCCCATGGGTAAGGGTGATCGCAAGACGTGTCGCGGCAAGACTTATCGCGGCAGCTACGGCAATACTCGCGCTCACGCCGCGGTGCCGGCCGTGGTCGGCGGCAAGCCGACGGTGACCAAGTCTTCTCCAACCAAGACGCCTGCGGTCAGGTCGACGACTGCGCGCACCGCAGCCGCGAAGAAAACGGCGGTCAAGAAGAAATCGACCTGACGGTCAGTGGCACGTTGTCCAGAAAGCCCCGCCAAACGGGGCTTTCTGTTTGTGCGCAGTAATGGCAGGTGGGTTCGCGCGAACGCCATGTGGAGTGCGGGGGCAATACGGGCCATGGCGTCGGCGTGGCGCGCTCTGCGGATTGGCGGCAGCGCGTGGGGCTGTCTTTCCGACCGCATGCGTTCTGGCTATGCAACTCACGAGCGATGACGGCCTGAGCGGTCACGGGGGAGCACTGGAGCCGCGAGCTGCTGCAACGACGGCTTGCAACGTGCACCTGCCACTGCGACCGGCCCGTTGAGCAAGGCGCGTTCGCTCGGTGCAGCCGGCCAGGTGTCAGTCAATGCCGCATCCGACTGCCAGTCTGCCAGTGCCACTGGCCAAGCTCGGGCAGGGCCTGCGCAGCCTGGCGGACGATGCATCTGCACCGGCAATTTTGGCGCGGGTGACAGGGCTCGCGTGTAACCTTTCCCGTCACTGCAGAGCTCTGCCCTGGCGCTTGCGCCAGCCTTAATCAGTGGTTATGCTTGCGCACCATTGCATTAACGCATTAGTACGCTATGAAACGACGCTCGCTCGATCCCGAGACCCCCGCAGTGTCCCCGGAGCTCAGTTTGTACGCGGCGTTACTGTCGCTGAAAAGTACCGCCGAGATGGCTGCATTCCTCAGCGACCTGTGCACCCCGGCTGAGCTTGAGGTCCTGATCGACCGTTGGCGCGTCGTGCCGTATTTGCAGGAAGGTTTGTCGTATCGCCAGATTCACGCGCTGACCGCGGTCAGCATCACCACCATTGGTCGCGTCGCCCGCTACCTCAACCAGGGCAGTGGTGGTTATCTGGCCGCAGCGTCACGCACGGCGCGGCGCAAGCCGTTGGCGGCGCGCAAGGCAGCTACATGAAAGCGCGTGACCGATTGCGCGTGGCGCTGCAGAAGTCCGGCCGTCTCACCGAGCCTGCGTTGGACTTGCTCACGCGCTGTGGCCTGACGTTTCGCCAGAGCCGCGACCGATTGTTCTGCTTCGGCGAGGGTGAACCGGTCGATTTGTTGCTGGTGCGCGATGACGATATTCCCGGGTTGATTGCGCAAGGCGTATGCGACATCGGCATCGTCGGGCGCAACGTGCTCAACGAGTTTCAGCTCACTGCCGGCATCGAACTGGCACCGCTGGCCGAACTGCGCCCACTGGGATTCGGTGCCTGTCGGCTTTCCATCGCGGTGCCCGATGAGCTGGACTATGACCGACCGCAGCAGCTTGCCGGGTTGAGCATTGCCACGTCCTATCCCGCTTTGCTCGGCGCATGGTTGTGTGAGCACGGCGTGCAGGCAGCGGTGATAACCCTGTCCGGCTCGGTCGAGATTGCTCCCCGGCTGGGTACCGCCGACGCCATCTGTGACCTGGTTCAGAGCGGTGCCACGCTCGTGGCAAATCAGTTGCGGGAAGTCGAGGTGCTGCTGCACAGCGATGCCGTGCTGGCCGGCCGGGTGGCTGCGCCCGCCGACGATCGTGGGGACATGCTGGAACTGTTGTTGCATCGGCTGGACGGCGTGCTGCAAGTGCGCAGTTCGCGCCTGTTGTTTCTGCAGGCCTCGCGCGGCGCGCTGGAATCCATCACTCGCCTGTTGCCGGGCGGCCCGTCGCCGACGCTGTTGCCGGTGGTCGGTCAGAACGACGAGTTCATGCTGCAGGCATTGTGCACTGGCCCGTTGAGCTGGCGCCAACTGGAAGAAATCAAGAAGGCCGGTGGGCGCGACATGTTCGTGTTGCCGGTGGAGAAGACGCTGGCTTGAGCGTATGGCCAACGTAATGCCACCCTGGAACAGGTTGTGATGAAACAGCTCGACTGGAATCGACTTGATGACGCAGGCCGCGCGACGGCATTGGCGCGTCCACCGCAGGCACGCCGTCAGGGTTTGCGTCGCGAGGTGGCGCAGATCATTGCCGATGTGCGCGAGCGCGGCGATGTCGCGTTGCGCGAACTCAGCACGAAATACGATGGCTGCGCCCCGGCTGCGTTTGCAGTTGGCGCAGCCGAACTTGCTGCCGCCGGAGATGCCCTCGCGCCGGACCTGAAGTCGGCGATTCGCGAAGCCGCCGCACGCATCGCGCTGTATCACCGCGCGACGGCCATGCAGCCGTGCACGGTGGAAACGGCACCGGGCGTGCGCGTCGAACGCGTGCTACGCGCCATCAATCGCGTGGGGTTGTATGTTCCCGCGGGCAGTGCGCCACTGCCGTCCACGGCATTGATGTTGGGCATTCCGGCACATATCGCTGGTTGTCCGCAAGTGGTGCTGTGCTCTCCCGCGCGTGCTGATGGGCACTGCGACCCGGCCGTGTTGTTTGCCGCGCAGGTAGCTGGCATCCGACGCGTGTTCCAGCTTGGCGGTGCGCAAGCGATCGCTGCGATGGCGTATGGCACGCCCAGCGTGCCGCGCAGCGACAAGTTGTTTGGACCGGGCAATGCGTGGGTGACCGAGGCCAAGTTGCAGGTGTCAGCAGACCCGCAAGGCGCGGCGATTGACATGCCGGCAGGGCCGTCCGAAGTGATGGTGATAGCAGATTCCGCCGCGAACCCGGTGTTCGTCGCCGCCGACCTGCTGTCCCAGGCCGAACATGGCCCGGATTCGCAGGTGATGCTGGTGACGCCATCCGCGCCATTGCTCGAGGCCGTGGTATTTGAAGTCGCACGCCAGTGCGTCGACTTGCCCCGGCGGGAGACCGCTACCAAGGCGTTGGCGCAGAGTCGGCTGATTCTGGTGACATCACTCTTGCAAGCAATCGAGGTTGCCAATGCCTACGCGCCGGAGCACCTTATTCTGCAAGTCGATCGACCTCGCGACTTGTTGGAAAGCGTGCGCAACGCCGGTTCGGTGTTCCTCGGGCCGTGGGCGCCCGAGTCGGTCGGGGATTATTGCAGTGGCAGCAACCATGTGCTCCCAACTTACGGCCATGCCCGCACCTTCAGCGGCGTCTCGGTGGCCAGCTATCAAAAGCAGATCAGTGTGCAGGAGCTCAGCGCCGAGGGCCTGCGTGGCATCGGTCCATGTACCGCGACGCTTGCGGCAGCCGAGCACCTGGAAGCCCATCGGCGCGCCGTCACCCTGCGCTTGGCCGAGCTGGATCGCCTTGAGGCATGCACATGAGCGTGCGTGATCTGGCTCGCCCCGAGATATGCGCACTGGAGCCCTATTCATCGGCACGCACGGCGGCGCACGGCGGCAGTGTCCTGCTCAACGCGAATGAATCGGCTTGGACTCCCGATGGCGATGAAGGCGTCGGCTGCAATCGCTATCCCGAGCCGCAGCCAGCCGAGCTTGTCGCGGCACTGACCGATTTGTACGCGGTGCGCACTGAGCAGTTGCTGGTCACGCGCGGCAGCGACGACGCCATTGACCTGCTGGTGCGTGCGTTTTGTCGTGCCGGGGTTGATGCCATCCTGGTTCAGCCGCCCACGTTCGGCATGTACGCGATATGGGCGCAGATCCAGAATGCAGCCGTGATTGACGTGCCGCTGGCTGCTGATTTCACGCTCGACGTGGACGCCGTGCTGAGCGCACTGGTGCCGGCGGTGAAACTCGTGTTTGTGTGCGCACCGAACAATCCCACCGGACAGCGCGTTGCGCTTGCGGACGTGGAACGTTTGGCATGCGCACTGAATGACCGCGCCTTGCTTGTGGTGGATGAGGCGTACGTCGAGTTTGCTGATGTGCCCAGTGTGGGCGGTTTGCTTGATCGGCATGAACACCTGGTCGTATTGCGTACCTTGTCCAAGGCCTGGGCACTGGCTGGCGCGCGGATCGGCAGTGTGTTGGCGCACGCTGACGTGATCAGTCTGCTCAGGCATGTCATGTCGCCGTATCCGTTGCCGCGCCCCAGCGTGCAGGCCGCGCTGCTGGCACTGTCGAACCGCGGGCAGGCGCATGCGCGCGAACGCATTGCGCTGGTATGCACGCAACGTGCGCGCATGGCGAAGGAGTTACGCTATCTACCCTGCGTGTGCGAGGTGTTGCCATCGCAGGCAAATTTTCTCACCGTACGTTTTGCCGACGCGAGCGCAAGTTATCAGCGACTGCTTGACGGGGGCATCGTGGTGCGTGACGTGCGCCGTTATCCGGGACTGGGCGACGCCCTGCGCATCTCCATCGGTAGCCCGCTGGAAAACGATCTGGTGTTGGCTACGCTGCAGGAGTCAACGTCGTGATTGCCGGCGGCGGATGCGCCCCCTGCGTAAGCGAACTGTTTGTCGCCGGCGCCATCGATGCCACTGCGTCGGGCTGCAGGCGAGCGCGCACGACCTGTATGCGCTTGCGCATGGTCGTTACCGCCTCTTTGGCGAGGAGCTGCGCATGACTGACAAGATCCTGTTCCTCGACCGCGACGGCTGCCTCATCGAAGAACCCGCCGACGGGCAAATCGACAGCTACGAAAAATTGGCTCTGATGCCGGGTGTGATCGCCGCATTGCAACGATTCGTCGCTGCCGGTTATGAACTGGTGATGGTGACCAATCAGGATGGCCTCGGCACGACCAGCTATCCGGAGGCCGATTTCGCCGGGCCACAGGCGCTGCTGCTGCGGGTGTTTGCCTCGCAAGGCATCACGTTTCGCGAGGTGCTGATCGATCGTAGCCGGCCGGCTGACGGGCTTGACACGCGCAAGCCGGGCGTAGGCATGTTGCGGGGCTATCTTGCCGATGAGCGCTGGAGTCGCACCGCTTCGGCGATGGTGGGTGATCGCGAGACGGACCTGGTGTTTGCGGCGAACCTCGGGGTGCGGGGTTTGCGTGTTGGCCGACAAGGCAGGAGTTGGGAAGAGATTGCCCACGGGATGCTGGATGCTCCGCGCACGGCGCACACGCAACGTACCACCAGGGAAACGCGCATCGTCGTGAACGTGGATCTGGATCGGGTCATCGCGCCCGACGTACACACCGGTCTGGGTTTCTTCGATCACATGCTCGAGCAGCTCGGCAAGCACGGTGGCTTTGCCTTGCAAGTAAGTTGCACCGGTGACTTGCATATCGACGAACACCACACCATCGAAGACTGCGCGCTTGCCTTGGGCCAGGCGTTGCGCGAAGCGTTGGGTGACAAGCGCGGCATTGGCCGCTATGGCTTCACGCTGCCCATGGACGAGTCGCAGACAAGCGCGACGCTGGATCTTTCCGGGCGTCCGTGTTTCGTGTTCGACGGCAGTTTCCCGCGTGAACGGGTAGGTGACATGCCCACCGAGATGGTGACGCACTTCTTCCGCTCGTTGTGCGAAACGCTGGGTGCAAATCTGCATCTGCGCGTGCGCGGAGACAACACTCACCACATGGTGGAAGCATGCTTCAAGGCAGTCGCGCGTACACTGCGCGCCGCCATCCGGCGCGAGGGTCACGAGCTGCCCAGCACCAAGGGCACGTTGTGATGGCGATCGGTCCTGTTGCCGCGCGGGTCAGACCTTGCGCCGTCGCCGGAGCCTGCAGGATTGGCGCATCACGCGCGGGCGCGACGCTGGCGGGGAAATTGACATGAGCATCGTGCTCGCGGCCGCCGGTGGCACCAATATCGGTTCGGTACGCCATGCGCTGCAACGGCTGGGTGTGGATGCCGTGCTGACTGAGGATGCGGCAGCAATCCGCGCAGCCGACAAGGTCATCTTGCCCGGCGTGGGTGCCGCCGGCCCCGGCATGGCGCGTCTGCGCGACCTGCACTTGATCGAGCTTCTGCGCTCGCTGACACAACCCGTGCTTGGCGTTTGCCTGGGCATGCAATTGCTCTGCGCGCATTCGGAAGAGGACGATACCGCATGTCTGGACCTGATCCCGGCCACGGTGCGGCGTTTGCGTGCTGGACCCGGTTTGCGCGTGCCGCACATGGGTTGGAACACCGTGGTGGCGCAGCGCGAACATCCGCTGCTGGCTGGCCTGGGCAATGGCGAACAGGCTTACTTCGTCCACAGCTACGCGGTGCCGATGGGTGACTGGAGCGTAGCCGGCTGCAAGTACGGCGCGATGTTCGCGGCCGTGATCGCCCGCGAAAATTTTTACGGCATGCAATTTCATCCCGAGCGCTCGGCCGCGGCTGGCGCGCGGTTCCTGCAGAACTTTCTCGATCTATGAGTTGCGAAGTGATCCCGGCGATTGACCTGCGCGGCGGTCAAGTGGTGCGCCTGAAGCAGGGCGACTACGCGCAACAAACCACCTACGACGCAGACCCGCGCGCATTGGCGCAGCGATATGCCGATGCCGGTGCCACCCGGCTGCATCTGGTCGATCTGGATGGCGCCCGCGCCGGGCAACTCGACAACCTTGCCGTGATCGAGTCGATTGCCGCCGACGGCATGGCGATCCAGGCCGGTGGCGGCGTCCGTGACGAAGTCGACCTGCAGCGCCTGTTCGATGCCGGTGTGGCGCGGGTGGTGCTGGGCAGCGTGGCGATCCGCGACCCCGAGCGCGTAGCTGGTTGGCTGGCAAGGTATGGCGCTGAACACCTCACCCTGGCGCTGGATACACGCCGTCGTGATGACCGTTGGGTTTTGCCCAGCGGCGGCTGGACCGAAGTCGAAGTGCGCACCCTGGACGAGCTCGCGCCGTGGTACGCCGCGCACGGGGCGCGCCATCTGCTGTGCACCGATATCGACCGTGACGGTATGCTGGCCGGCTGCAATCTCGACTTGTATCGCCACCTTGCCGAAATCGTCCCGCAACTGGCGGTGCAAGCTTCCGGTGGGGTGTGCTCGCTGGAAGATATCCGCGCCGCACGTGCAGCTGGCGCGCAAGGGGTGATCCTCGGCCGCGCACTACTGGACGGGCGCTTCACGATGCAACAGGCAATACTCGCGTGAACACCGCTGCGCCCGCTCGGTCTCGGCGCATCCGGTTGCATGCCGGTGTGGCTGCCGGGTGCGGACTCCTTGCACGCCGGGACAGGCATGCGGTGGCGGCGCTGGCCGTCGCTTGGTCGCTCATCCAACGAGGAGAACGGCCGTGCTGAGTCGCCGCATCATTCCCTGTCTGGACGTGCGCGACGGCCAGGTGGTCAAGGGCGTGCGCTTCCGAGACCATGTCGTGGTGGGTCAGATCGTGGATCTGGCACTGCGCTACCGCGATGAAGGCGCCGACGAACTGGTGTTTTACGACATCACCGCCAGCCCCGAAGGGCGCAGCGTGGACCGGGCATGGGTCGAGAAAGTCGCTCGCGTGATCGACATTCCGTTCTGCGTGGCCGGTGGTATCCGCTCCGTCGACGACGCGCAGGCCGTGCTGTACGCCGGTGCAGACAAGATTTCGGTGAACTCCCCAGCCTTGGAGCGTCCCGAATTGATCGGCGAACTGGCAGCCGCGTTCGGCGTGCAGTGCGTGGTGGTCGGCATCGACTCGCTGCGCGATGCCGACGGCGAATGGCGGGTGCGCCAATACAGCGGCGACCCGGCAAGAACCCAGGCACTGCCAAGGCGCACGCTGGACTGGATCAGTGAAGCGCAGCAGCGCGGGGCCGGCGAGATCGTGCTCAATTGCATGGGCAGCGACGGCGTACGCGGCGGCTACGATTTGCCGCAACTGTCAGCGGCACGTGCCCTGTGTCACGTACCATTGATCGCCTCCGGTGGCGCCGGTACACCTGAACATTTTCGCGCCGCCTTTGCCTGCGCCGATGTGGACGGCGCACTGGCTGCCAGCGTCTTCCATTCCGGCGCCATCGGGATTCCCGCACTCAAACAATACCTGCACGGGCACGGTGTTCCGGTGCGTTTGTGCATCTCGACGGAGGCCCGACATGAGTGATTACGACACCGCTACCAGCCGTCTGGACTGGGCCAAGGGCGACGGCCTGCTGCCGGCCATCGTGCAGCACTGGTTGAGCGGCGAGGTGCTGATGCTCGGCTACATGAACGCGGAAGCGCTGGCGCAGACCCAAGGCAGCGGGCATGTCACGTTCTACAGCCGCACCAAGCAGCGGCTGTGGACCAAGGGCGAAAGCTCTGGCCACACACTGGTGCTTAAATCAATCCGCGTCGACTGCGACGCTGACACCCTGCTGGTCCAGGCCGACCCGCATGGACCGACCTGCCACACCGGCAGCTCCAGTTGCTTCGGCGCCAGCGCCGAGGTGCGCACGCCGCTGGGTTTTCTCGCCGAACTCGATGCGCTGGTTGCGCAACGCCATGCCGAGCGGCCTGTCGACAGTTACACCACCAAATTGTTCGCCAGTGGTATCGGGCGCATCGCGCAGAAGGTTGGCGAGGAGGGCGTCGAGACGGCGCTGGCGGCAGTGGCGCAAGGGGATGATGAACTGCTCGGGGAAGCCGCCGATCTGGTTTTTCACCTCATCGTGGCGTTACGAGCGCGCGGTTTGTCGTTGGCAGATGTGGTTGGGGTTTTGGCCGCTCGGCACCGGCCCGGACAAAAAGCGTAAAGGCTCGAGCAGACACCGGCCGGCGAACGTGGACCCCGGTGGAAAAATGCGCGTTCGTCAGCCCGCTCCGGGCCCGCTTGGCAGCATGCCAGCGATCCGCTGTTTGCTGGTGGCTGGCATGACGGGTGGGCGCCGGGCAATCGTTCAGATACTGCTCGCTCTTCGACGCGTTTCGCGCCCTTCGTCAGGCGGGGCGATCGACTGACCCGGGGGTCGTACGGTTGCAACGCGGGCGGTCGTACCGGAAACTGACGCATGTAAGCATCATGCCAACCATCAGCGCCGTCGCATGCGGTGTCTGCAATCCCTGTCCACTGATCCACAGCGGCAACGCCACCAGCCACGCACCGCCGAATGCCGGCAGAAGATAGACGAATACAGCCTGCATCCCTGCCACGCCTTGGTTGCGGTCAAGAGCGCGATAGTATCGGTAACGAGTGGGTCAGCGCGGCTGGTTGCCGGTCAGCGCCGGGGCGGCGTTCGGCGCCGGCCCGGCAAGCATGTTGATCAGCGGCAAATCGGATCATCATGGCGACGGGCCGCTTTGTGCGCCGCAACCCAGTCACGCGTGGCGGCGTGTGCGAGAATGCCCGTCGCTTGCGTCGCGACGACGCCATGGATGCAGCAATCGAGGTACGGGATGGCAAAGTTGAGCTGGTTGGTCGTGGGTATGGGTGCTTTGGCGCTGGCGGTTGCTGCGACGCGCGCGGAAACGGCGACGCCGGCGGCAACCGCTGCAATGGCACCGGCCATGTCGGCGGGGACCCAGGCAGTCTCGCCCGCGGCACAGCAGATGGTACGCGCGGCGATCGCCAAGTTGTCGGCCAAGGTGCAGGTGGATTCGATCGAGCTGGCGCCGCTGCCGGGGTTTTACCAGGTGATCGCGTCCGGTCAGCTGCTCTATGTCAGCAGCGACGGTCGCTATCTGCTCAACGGCGATTTGCTCGACTTGGCGGCCAAGCGCAACGTGAGCGACGCGGCGTGGGCCAGGTTTCGCCAGCGCGAACTGGCGCAGGTGCCGGCGTCGGCGCGCATCGTGTATGCGCCGAAGAACCCGCGGTACACGGTCAGCGTGTTCACTGACGTCAATTGCAGTTTCTGCCGCGCGTTGCACAAGCACATCGCGGCGCTCAACGCCGCGGGCATCGCGGTGGAATACCTGGCTTGGCCGCGCGAGGGTGTGACCACCACCGCCGGACGGCCGACCCCGACTTACACGGAAATGGTTTCGGTGTGGTGCGCGGGTGACCGCAAGGCGGCATTCGTGGCGGCGACCGAGGATCACGTAAAATCCGCAACGTGCACGAACCCGGTGAAAGACCAGTTTGACCTTGGCCTGAAACTCGGCGTCAACGGCACGCCCAGCATCATCGGGCCCGACGGCCGCTTGCTGGGTGGCTACCTTACGCCCGAGCAGTTGCTGGCAGCGCTGCGCCAGGGCAGTTGAGGCGGTTCACGCGGCCGAGTTGCCCGCGACGGCGCTGATGCCGTGCTGCAGCATCGGTTAGAATTGGCGTTTTCGTCGGATGGCGCCGTTCCCGCATGATCGTACTCGACGGGCAAAGCGCCCTTTCACCATTTCGCTTCGATCGCCTTGATGCGCGCCTGGATGCGTTGTATCCGGGGGTGCGCGTACAAGCGGCGTGGTTGGTCTATTTCCTCGATGTCGACGTGGCGCCTGCCGGTGAGTTGCGGGCGCGCCTGCTGCGCGTACTGGAAGCGAAGGATGCGCTGCCGCAACCGGCTACGTTGTGGGTAGTGCCACGACTTGGCACGATCTCGCCGTGGTCGAGCAAGGCGACTGACATCCTGCATGGTGCCGGGATCGATGTGCGCCGCGTCGAGCATGGCGTCGCCTGGCAGCTGGCTGGTTTGCCGGGTGACGGCACACCCGAGCACGCGCTGATCGTGAACGCCCTGCACGATGCGATGACGCAATCCGTGCTGGTGCGTCTGGACGATGCCCAGGGTCTGTTTCTGGCGGGGACGCCCGGGCCCCTGGTGCACATCGCGCTGGGTGCCGATCCACATGCGGCGCTGGCCGCGGCGAACACGCGCCTGGGTCTGGCGCTGGCCGATGACGAGATCGAGTATCTCGCCGCGCGCTATGCCGAGTTGGGTCGCGACCCGACGGATGCCGAGTTGTTCATGTTTGCGCAGGCGAACTCCGAGCACTGCCGGCACAAGGTGTTCAACGCCACCTGGACCGTTGACGGGGCAAAGCAGGAACAAACGCTGTTTGGCATGATCAAGCACACCCATCAACAGGCGCCGGCGCATACCTTGTCGGCGTATTCGGACAACGCGGCGGTGATCGAAGGCAGCACGGGCCAGCGCTTTTTTGCCGATGCGGCCGATGACGTGTGGCGCGGCCACGCCGAGCGCATTGATTTTGCGATCAAGGTGGAAACACACAATCACCCCACGGCGATTGCGCCGTGGCCCGGCGCGGCCACCGGTGCCGGCGGCGAGATCCGTGACGAAGGCGCCACCGGTCGCGGTGGCAAGCCGAAGGCCGGGCTGACCGGGTTTTCGGTGTCCGATTTGCGCATTCCCGGCCATCCGCGGCCATGGGAAGTGGAGCGGCCGCTGCCGCCGCGGGTCGCCAGCGCATTCGAGATCATGCGCGACGGACCGCTCGGTGCGGCGGCGTTCAACAACGAGTTTGGCCGTCCATGCCTGGGCGGCTATTTCCGCAGCTACGAACATGAGACCGGCGAGCCGGGCCTGCGCCGCGGGTACGACAAGCCGATCATGCTGGCTGGCGGCCTGGCCAACTTGCGCGCGAGCCTGGTGCTGAAACACAAGGTGCAGCCGGGCAACGCGGTGATCGTGCTCGGCGGGCCGGCGATGTTGATCGGGCTGGGCGGCGGCGCCGCGTCGTCGGTGGCATCGGGCACCTCCAGTGCCGAGCTGGATTTTGCCTCGGTGCAACGCGACAACGCGGAGATGGAGCGGCGTTGCCAGCAAGTCATCGATGCGTGCTGCGCGCGCGGCGAGCAGACGCCGATTGTCAGCATCCACGATGTCGGTGCTGGCGGCTTGTCCAACGCCATTCCCGAACTGCTCAACGATGCAGGCGTGGGCGGCGTGATCGATCTGGCGAAGATTCCATGCGACGATCCGTCACTTTCGCCGATGCAGGTGTGGAGCAACGAGGCGCAGGAGCGCTACGTGCTGGCGATCGGTGCCGATGACCTCGCCGGATTTGAGGCGTTGTGCCGGCGCGAGCGCTGCCCGTACGCGGTGGTCGGCCACGCCACGGTCGAGCGCCGGCTGGTGCTGACCGATCCGCGACGCCAGCTGACCGTGATCGACCTGCCAATGGACGTGTTGTTCGGCAAGCCGCCGAAGATGCATCGCGATACCCGACGCATCCCGCCACGTGTGGACCTGCTGCCGGACCTGGCTGGCATCGGCATGGATGAGGCGCTGCTGCGCGTATTGCGGTTGCCCGGCGTCGGCAGCAAGAGCTTTCTGATCACCATCGGCGATCGTACTGTCGGCGGCTTGAATCACCGTGATCCGATGGTTGGCCCGTGGCAAGTGCCGGTGGCCGATTGCGCGGTGACCCTGGCCGATTTTGCCGGTTACGCCGGTGAGGCAATGGCGTTGGCCGAGCGTGCGCCGGTGGCGTTGCTGGGCAGTGCCGATGCTGCGCGGCTGGCGGTGGGCGAGGCGATCACCAATCTGGCAGCGGCGCCGATCGCGCAGCTCGGCGATATCCGGCTGTCGGCGAACTGGATGGCCGCCGTCAATCATCCCGGCGAGGATGCGGCGTTGTTCGATGCGGTCAAGACGGTCGGGGTCGAGTTGTGTCCGGCGCTGGATATTTCCATACCGGTGGGCAAGGACTCGCTGTCCATGCAAACGGTGTGGCGCGAGGGCGACCGGGAGCAACGTACGGTGTCGCCGGTATCGCTGGTGATTACCGGTTTCGCGCGTGTCAACGATGTGCGGCGCACGCTGACGCCACAGCTGCGGCTGGATCGCGGCAAGTCGGACTTGTGGCTGATCGATCTGGGTGGCGGGCGCGATCGTCTGGGTGGTTCGGCGCTTACCCAGGTATTCAATCGCGCCGGCGGCCTGCCGCCGGATCTGGAAGATGTCGAGCACCTCAAGGGGTTGTTTGCGCTGGTGCAGGAAGCGAATGCGGGCGACCTGCTGCTGGCGTATCACGATCGCTCCGACGGTGGCGTCATCACCACCTTGCTGGAGATGGCGTTTGCCGGGCATTGCGGGCTGGAAATCCATCTGGATGGCTGGGCCGAGGCCACGTTGCGCGCGTTGTTCAACGAGGAACTGGGGGCGGTGTTGCAGGTAGCCGAGGCGCAGCGCGAGACGTTTGCCGCACTTCTGGACAAACACGGCCTGACCGGCTGCAGTCATCTGATCGGCAAGCCGAAGGACAAACTGGGGATCAAGCTGTATCTCGGCAATGACACGTTGTTCAAGTGGAATTGGCGCGTGCTGTTTGCCGCGTGGAATGAAACCAGTCATGCCATGCAGCGCCTGCGCGACAACCCGCTGACGGCGGACGCCGAGCTGGAATGGCGGCTGGACGATGCCGACCCGGGCATCACGCCGAAGCTTACGTTCGATCCGGCGGACGATGTCGCCGCGGCGCTGATCCGCGGCGGCAGGCGCCCACGCCTCGCCGTGTTGCGCGAGCAGGGCGTCAACGGCCAGGTGGAAATGTCGGCCGCGTTCACGCGTGCCGGCTTCGACGCGGTCGACGTGCATATGTCCGATTTGCTCAGCGGCCGCTTCAAGTTGGCGGATTTTCGCGGCTTTGCCGCCTGCGGCGGATTTTCCTACGGCGACGTGCTTGGTGCCGGGCGCGGTTGGGCCACCTCGATCCTTTACAACCCGATGCTGCGCGAGCAGTTTGCCGCGTTCTTTGCCGACCCCGCGAAGTTTGCGCTGGGGGTATGCAACGGCTGCCAGATGATGTCGCAGATCAAGGAGATCATTCCCGGTGCCCAGCATTGGCCGAAATTTCTGCACAACGCGTCGGAGCAATATGAGTCGCGCCTGGTCACGCTCGAAGTGCTCGATTCGCCCAGCATCCTGTTCGCCGGCATGGCCGGTTCGCACCTCCCGGTGGCCGTGGCGCACGGCGAAGGGCGCGTGAGTTTCCCGCAGACATGCAGCCCGTCGAAGGCGTCCGCCGCCGTGCGTTTTGTCGACAATCGCGGCAAGCCGACGGAAAACTTCCCCTTGAATACCAATGGCTCGCCGGGCGGGCTGGCCGGCTTCACGGCTGCCGAAGGCCGGGTGACGATCATGATGCCGCATCCGGAACGCGTGTTTCGCAGCGTGCAGCTGAGCTGGCACCCGCAAGGCTGGGGCGAGGATTCGCCATGGATGCGCATGTTCCGCAACGCGCGCGTGTGGTGTGGTTGAGGCGTCATTGGTGACCAGGACCGGGCCAGGGTCGTGAACCTGCAGCAGCTGCCACCGTGGAACATCGTGTTGTCGCAGGCGGCATGGCTGGTGGGGTTGGCGCTGTTGCCGTGGTGGCTTGGCCTGTCGCTGTTGTTGGCGTTGGTGGTGTTGCTGTTGTCGAGCCTGCAGCTGGCTGGCGGTTACGCGGCCAGCATGCGCAACGGCTTGCGCTGGGGTCTGCCCGGGGTACTGTTTGCGCTGCAGCGCGCGCTTGGCGGCGACGCGCTGGCGTGGGGCGTAGCGCTGCTGGGCATGCTTGTGGGCTACATGTTGATCGTTGGCCTGGAACTGTGGCTCGATCGCGACGTTCCACACATGTTGGATCCCGCCGCCGATCCTGCGCGGGATGCCACGTCGACCGGCGATGCGGAAATGGAATGGCCGGCGCGCGTGATGTCTTCGGCCATGGGACCACCGGCCGAAATCATCACGCTGGAAGCACCGCAGTGGCAGGCTTCCACCGCGGACATACCCGACCCGTGGGGCCATCTGGTGCGATATCGCGACGCGGGTTACCGGTTTGCCGGTGATCGGCGCATTGAAGATGCCGACGCCTGCGCGTGTTTCAGTCCTGACGGCCGCTGGTTTGCCGCGCGCATGCAACACGCGCGTGGTGTATTGCTGTGGGACCGCCGGCGCGATCGCGTGCATCGCCTGCGTGGTTGGCAACTTGCCGGCTGGTATCGCGAGCAACCCTGGTTGCAGCGTGATGCCAACGCCACTCCGCGCACGTTGCAACACGTGCTGGGCGAGGACGAGGCACAAGGCGATGCTGCCGGGTGAGCAGTACCCCGCTATTCTTGTGACGTGCCAATCCCGTCTCTCGTGGTCATGCCTGTGTCGCCGTTCAATCCCGTTGTCCCCGAGCTGAGCGTCATCGTGGTTGCCGCCGACAGCGGCGCCAGCTTGCGTGATTGCGTGCGTGCCGTGCTTGCATGGTCGGTGCCGTTGGAGTTGCTGCTGATCGACAATGGCTCCAGTGACGGCGTGCCGCAGGCGCTGGATCGCGCGCTGAGCGCTGACCCGCGACTGCGGCTGATCTACAACTACGCGAATCTCGGCTTCGGCCCGGCGGTGAATCGTGCGGCCACGCAGGCGCGCAGCGACCGGTTGCTGATCCTCAACCCGGATTGCGTGCTGGGGCAAGCTGGTGTGCAGCGCCTGCTGGACATTCTCGCCGCCGAGCCGCATGCCGGGCTGCTCGGCGCGGTGGTCTGCGGTGCTGATGGTGTACCCGATCCGGCATCGCTGCGTCGCGATCCGCTGCTGCGCCGCACGCTGAACAGCCTGCTCGGCAAGCGGGCGGACGGAATCAATGTAGCCGGACCACTACCTGATCATGTCGTCGCGGCCGAGGCGGTGTCCGGCGCAGTCATGTTGCTGCCGCGCGTCGTGTTCGAGCGCATGAACGGATTTGATGAAGCGTACTTTCTGCACTTTGAGGATCTGGACTTGTGCCGACGCGTGCGCGATGCCGGCTATCAGGTACTGTTGGCCGGTGACGTGCGTGCGCTGCACGGCAAGGGCGGCTCCAGTGGACACCGCCCGGTGTTCGTCAGCCGGCACAAACACCGCGGCATGTGGCGCTGGTTTCGCAAGTTTGATCCGGCTGCGCGCCAGCCGCTGCTCGCCGGCCTGGTCTGGGTCGGCATCTGGGCGCATTTCCTGTGGCAGATTCCCGGGCAGGTATGGCGGCTGCATATGCGCAAGGGCGCGCGGAGCAGTGGGGAGCGCCACGATGCGTGAGGTGCTGTCGCCGCGGCCGCCACGGCACATTGAGTAGCGTTGGGCCGGGTGCGCGTGCGGAGTCGGGTCGCTGCACCGGGTTCGTCCTGTTCTTGCACGTGCGTCACCAGTTTGTGCGCTGTAAATGTCGCTTCTCCTTTCCCGGTCACCCATGACCAAGCCTCGTCGCCTCACCACCCTTGCCACCTTCGGCCTGATCGTCATGACGGCGGTGTGGGGCTCGACGTTTGTGTTGATCAAGGACGTGCTCGGGCGCATGGCGGTGGCCGATTTCCTCGCCGTGCGCTTCACGATTGCCGCGGTGGTGATGCTGGTGCTGTTTGCGCGGCCGGTGTTGCACCTGGGTCGCGTGCAGGTCGTCCAGGGTCTGGCGCTGGGCGGGATCTACGGGATCGGCCAGTTGTTGCAGACATGGGGGCTGGCGTTGATCGCGCCCAGTGTCAGCGGTTTTGTCACCGGCATGTATGTGGTGTTCACGCCGATCCTGGCGACCGTGTTGCTGCACCAACGCGTGCGCGCGGTGGTATGGCTGGCGGTGGCACTGGCCACCATCGGCCTGGGCCTGCTGTCGCTCCGGGGCGTGTCGGTTGATCTGGGCGTGTGGCTGACGCTCGCCTCGGCAGCGGTGTACGCCTTGCACGTCGTCGGTCTCGGGCAGTGGTCGCGTCCCGGCGAGGCACTTGGCCTGTCGGCGCTGCAAATGGTGGCCATCGCCGCCGTGTGTCTGTTGGCCACGGCGCCGCATGGGCCGACGTTGCCGCCGGATCGCAGCGCCTGGCTGGCGGTGTTGTACATGGCCTTGATCGCTGGCGCCGGGGCGATGCTGATGCAGACCTGGGCGCAATCCCAGCTGTCGGCGACCCGCGCCGCCATCGTGATGACCACCGAGCCGGTATTTGCGGCTGCGTTTGCCGTCGCGTTTGGCAGCGATGTGCTGACCTGGCGCATGCTCGCGGGCGGCGCGCTGGTGCTCGCGGCCATGTATCTGGTGGAGCTGGCGCCACGCCGCGATGAGGCGGTGAGCGAAGTGCTTGGCACGGCCCCGACCGAGGCGGCGCACCACGAGGTGTAGGCGGGTGGCGGCGTGCTGCGGTCGGCCGTGATAACCCGGGTCGGTACCCCGACCGGATGCGCCGCTGCACCGTCGCCCGGATGCCGGTGCGCGACCATCCTGCTGCGGGCGTGAATGAATTGTCGTGCACTGGTCCGCCGGCTTGCTGTCGATTCCGCCCCGGCCAGTGTCGGCAGGGCCCGCGTCCCGCGTACACTGCCGGTACCGTTCATGTGCAGGTTTTCGCCATGCGTATCCCATCCCGCTCGGGTCTGCTTGGCCTGGTTCTCATCGCTGCCGCGCTCCCGGTACTGGCTGCCGGTAGTGGCCAGTTCAAGGATCTGTTGAACAAGGCGAAACAGGCCACCCAGGCGTCGACCAGTCCGTCGCGACCCGGGGCCAATGTCACGGACGGCGACATCGCCGCCGGGCTCAAGGAAGCGTTGGCCAAGGGCACCACGAATGCCATCAACAGCCTGGGTCGCGAAGGTGGTTTTTTCAACAACCGCAAGGTGCGCATTCCGCTGCCGGGCAAGCTGGAGCAGGTCGGCAAGCTGGCGCGTCAGCTGGGGCAGGGTGCAAAGGTCGATGCTTTCGAGTTGAGCATGAACCGCGCCGCAGAGAAGGCCGTGCCGCAAGTGGGGGACATCTTTGGCGATGCGATTCGCCAGATGACCTTGAACGATGCGCGGGGCATTCTCACCGGTGGCGAGCATGCGGCCACGGATTTTTTCCGCCGCGTCGCCGGTGATGCCCTGACCGCGCGGATCCGCCCGATTGTGGCCAGGGCTACGGACAGTGTCGGGGCGACGCAAAAGTACAAGGCACTCACCGCCGGCAATGGCGAGTTTGGTGGCGCGTTGGGCTCGCTCGGTGCGCTGGGCGGTGGTCATGGCGCGGCCAAGGGTGGCAGCGCGCTGGACCTGGACGACTACGTCACGCGCAAGACACTCGACGGCCTGTTCACGGTGATTGGCGAACAGGAGCAATCCATCCGCACCAATCCGGCTGCGCGCGGCACCGATTTGTTGCGGAAAGTGTTTGGTGGCCATTGAAGCCGTGGTGTCGACAACCCGCCAGGTGCGCTGGCGGTGCGGTCGTTGTGCGAAGTTACCGCTGGTGATGGTCCGCCCTCGCTCACGATGTTTGCTCCAGCGCGGACCATCGGGGCTTGCAGCTTCTGCATCGGTGCTGAAATGGTGGGAGAACGCAATGCGGGTTCCGCTCCGGCCGGCGCTCGCCGTTGCGGCGCAGGGAACCGCCCGCACGACCTTGCGTTAACGTTGCGCTGACCACAATAAAAGCTCGGTTGTACAGATTGATGAGGCGGCCATGATCCGTGAAATCCTGAAGATGGGCGATCCGCGTCTGCTGCGCATTGCGCCGCCGGTGGACAAGGCCATGCTGGGCAGCGCCGAACTGGCTGCGCTGATTGCCGACATGTTCGAGACCATGGAGGCCGCGGACGGGGTTGGTCTCGCGGCGCCACAAATTGGCGTGGATCTGCAACTGGTGGTGTTCGGCTTCGACAGCAGCGAGCGTTATCCGGATGCCGATGCCGTCCCGCGCACGGTGTTGCTCAACCCCGTGATCACCCCGTTGTCCAAGGATATGGAGGAAGGCTGGGAGGGCTGTCTTTCCGTGCCCGGTCTGCGTGGTGCCGTCAGCCGTTACAGCTTGATCCGCTACGAAGGGATGGATCCACAGGGTGCACCGATCAAACGCACGGCGGAAGGCTTCCATGCACGTGTGGTGCAACACGAGTGCGACCATCTGATTGGCCGTTTGTACCCGTCACGGATCACCGACTTCAGCCAGTTCGGCTACACCGATGTGTTGTTTCCCGGCGAACAGCCGGTCGAGGCGTGACCGTGCGTGCGTTGTGGCATGACACCCTGCTGGCTGAAAGTGATGACACGCTGGTGGTGGAGGGCAACCACTACTTCCCGGAAAATTCGCTGCGTTACCAGTATTTCTTTCCCAGCACCCATCACAGCACTTGCCCATGGAAAGGCGAAGCCAACTACATGCACATCAAGGTGGATGGCGAGGTGAATGCCGATGCCGCGTGGTATTACCCGAC
>DAITPL010000011.1:42274-47300 GCA_036833615.1 Rhodanobacter sp. | reverse complement strand
TCCTGCTCGGCGTCGATCGCTTCGCGGTGGGCCCTGAGGTTGGGCGTCCACTTTTGCCGCTTGCGGCTGAGTTCGGCCGCCCACTCGGGGTTGCCCTCGTTGCTGGGGAACGTCTTCAGGAACTCGGCCTTGGGCATCTTTACCTGCTTGATGCAGATGTCCATCAGCGCGCGCTCGTGGTGGCGGATGTTGTTGACGACTTCGCGCAGTTTGCGCACGAAACCATCGATCAGCGCGGACGGCAGTTTGAGCTTGAGGAATTCCTCGGCCATCTTGTCGCGCAGCTTGACGATCTTCTTGTCGGTGATGCTGGTCGCTTTCGGCGCAGCGGTCTGGAACTTGGCGTAGTAGCTGCGCAACAGCTCCATGCGCCGCTTGACCTCGGCCGGATCCGGGCCGGTCGGGCCGGCTTCTTCCTCGTCCTCGGTGGTTTCCTCGTCATCGGCCTCGTCGTCTTCGCCCGCTTCCGTCTCGGGCAGCAGCGCGGCGGCGGCTTCGCGTTCCTTGCGCGCGATCTCGGCCTCCTTGCGGGCCAGGTCGGCGGCTTCTTCCAGGTCCAGGAAGCCGGCCAGGATCTCGCTCAGGCGGCGCTTGCCGTCCAGATGCTGGTCGTATTCCTCGAGCAGCAATTCGATGGTCAGCGGGAAACTGGCCAATGCCGTCTGCACCTGACCCAGGCCTTCCTCGATGCGTTTGGCGATGACGATCTCGCCCTCGCGCGTGAGCAGCTCGACCGTGCCCATCTCGCGCATGTACATGCGCACCGGGTCGGTGGTGCGGCCGACTTCGGCGTCCACGGCCGACAGCAGCGCCACCGCTTCTTCCGCCGCCGCGTCGTCGTCGCCCGTGGTCGTGCCCGGGGCGGCGCCATCGACAATGGTGTCGGTGTCAGGTGCAGCATCCTGCACCTCAATGCCGACGCCCTTGAGCACCGCCATGATGTCTTCGATCTGCTCCGGGTCGACGACATCGTCCGGCAGGTGGTCATTGATCTCGGCATAAGTCAGGTAACCCTGTTCCAGACCTTTGGAGATCAGGGCTTTGATTTCCGACTGTTGCTCGTTGGGAGCTCTGCTATTCATTCACCGACCACCGCGGGGTTCAAGAACCGATCAGTATAATCATGTGCTGCTTTTTTGACCAGTTTTCAAGTGAAAAGTGCACGTCCTGTGGTACGCAAAAACCGCGCCAATATCACGATCGTGCGTGAACTGCCGTGTACCGGCGCGATGCATGGGCGCTGGCAAGCAGTTCACCTGGTATCGAGCCAGAACGTGACCGGTCCGTCGTTCACCAGGTGCACCTCCATATGGGCGCCAAAGCGACCGGTTTCCACCTGCGGGTGCCTGGCGCGCGCCAGCACCAGCAGGCGCTCGAACCACTCGCGGGCGTGTTCCGGCGTGCCGGCGCTGGTGAAACTGGGACGCATGCCGGAACGGGTGTCGGCCGCCAGCGTGAACTGGCTGATCAGCAGCAAGCCACCGGCGGTATCGGTCAGTGAGCGATTCATGCGCCCGGCAGCATCGGCAAATATCCGGTAGCCCAGCAATCGCTGCAGCATGCGCCGGGTCTGTACTTCGCCGTCATCGGGCTGCACCGCCACCAGCGCCAACAGGCCCGGCCCGATGGTACCGAGCGTTGCGCCATCGACGTCGACGTGTGCGGACAAGACGCGCTGAATCAGGGCAATCATGGACGGTTCGCGGCTACGAAGCGTGCAGCTTACGGCGATGCACAGGGCGGCGAAAGATGGGTGGTGACGGCTGCGGCATCGCCGCCTTGCAGCGGGCTGTCCCGTACACTGTACGCATGCGTCTCGACATCCGTCTGATCTACTGGGCAATGTGTCTGGTTTCCTGGCTGCCGCTGCGTGCAGTGCACGCGGTCGGTGCCGGCGTGGGCCACTTGATGCTGTGGCGACGCACCTCCTCCATGCGGCACATGGACACCAACTTGCGCATTGTGCGGCCGCAGGCTACGCGTGACGAACACGCCGCGCTGTTGCGGGCAGCGGCGCGCGAATGCGGCAAGTCGGCCAGCGAAATCGCCAAGATCTGGGGTGGCGGTGCCACGCGGGCACTCGATCTGGTGCGGGAAGTACGCGGCGAGGCGCTGCTCGATGCGGCACTGGCGGCGCGCAGCGGGGTGATCATTGCCGCGCCGCATCTGGGCTGCTGGGAAGTGCTCAACTACTGGTTGTGCCGCAAGACACCGATGGCAATCCTGTATCGACCGCCGCACGTCGGCGCACTCGAAGGCTTGTTGCGCAAGGTGCGTGGAGCACTGGCGCCCACGCAGGTACGTGCCGATGGTGCCGGCGTGCGCACGTTGTACAAGCGTCTCGCCGCCGGCGGCACGGTCGGCATCCTGCCGGATCAAAAGCCGCGCGAGGGTGAGGGCCGCTTCGCCCCGTTCTTCGGCCGCGAAGCGCTGACCATGGTGCTGCTGCCGCGCCTTGCGGCAAGGACTGGTGCATGTGTGCTGTTTGCCTTTGCCGAGCGTTTGCCGCGCGGCGCGGGCTATCGCATCCATCTGCTGCCAGCACCGGCCGGCGTGGCGGACGCGGACCTGGATGTCGCTTGTGCGGCGTTGAACCGCGGCGTGCAGGACTGTATCGGGCTGGCCTTCACGCAATACCAGTGGCAGTACAAGCGCTATACCGCGATGGATCGCCCCAGCCCTTACAACGACGCCCGCCGATAGCTGCGCGGCCGGTGGCCGACGGATCCTTTCGGCCGTGGGCAATGTCGTGCGGAGGGCTGGTGGCCGTTGGGGCACGGATCCCGCAGCGCGCCCGATCTGCGGGGCGCATGCTTGCGGTTTCGCGTGCTTACGGCTTGGCGTTTTCCAGTCGGCGCAGAAACACCGTCATTTCCTTTTCCGCCTGCTTGTCACCGCGCCGGGTGGCGGCCTCAATACCGCGGCACCACGCCTCGGCAGCGGCAGCGTGCTGACCGGCGGCCAGACAACTGGTGCCCAGCAGCTTCCACGCGGCGGAATACTGCGGATCAAACACTACGGCGTGACGGAACTGCTCGATCGCCGCAGGCAGGTCACCCGCGTCGCGCAACGCGTTGGCAAGCGCGAAACGCAGCAACGCGCCATCGCGCGGACCACCGCACTGCTGGCGCAGGTCGGCGATCCGGGGCGTGGTCACGGCTGCGTGCCCCGCCCTTCGGTATCCGGATATACATGCGTCGGCAAACTGGGCTCGGTCGGTGCGCGACCGGCATGCAGAGCCGCCAGCGATGGCGCGGACCACACCACGATCCAGGAGGAGCGGAACGGCTGCACCAGCAGGGAATAGCGCAGATCGTTGGCGTTGAGACTGCCTGGGTGCGTCACGATCAAGCCGTCGGGGTGGTCGCGGGCAAAGTTCTGCAGCATCTCGCCCTCGGTGAGTTCCGCGATCGGATGTTGCAGGCGCCCGGCAAAATGGAACTGACCGGCGTAATTGCCCAGATAAGCCACGGGTCGGTCACTGTGGTCGGCGGCCTGCACCAGCCGCACCGTGGGCGTGAGGTCATAGCGCGGCCACAGCGTGAGCGTGAACAGCGTGTTGAGTGCCAACGCACCGATCAGTCCGGCGACGGCCAGCCGGCGCAGCTCCCCACGGCCGCGCAGCAACAACAGGACGCCAAGCAACAGGAAAATCACGCTGAAGTAGCGGCTGTAGGGCGCAGCGGCGTCCAGCCATTCGCCGTGCAGTTGGTTGCCGGCTACCAGTAACGGCAGCACAAACAGGAACACGGCAAACACCATGCCCGAGACGCCAAGCGGCCAGGTGCCAAGCCAGTGGCTGTGCGCCAGGGTCGGCTGCCGCTCGCGCAGGGCAACAATGGCCCCGGCCATCAGCAACACGGCGCCGCCGAATTCGGGCAGCGGATAATACAGTTGCTTGCCGCTGATCAGCGAAAACGTCACGCACACCGGCAACAGCCAGCACAGCGCAAACCGTACGCCCGGGGTAAACGGCCGACGCAGCGTCGCCAGGGCCACCCAGACGCGCGGCCAGCCGCTGAACGGAAACAGCACCAGCGGCAATGCCGGTACATACCAGTACCACGGTCGCGCATGATCAAACGCCTTGACCACGCGCCCGGCCGTCTGCGTGAAAAACAGTCGTTGCCGATACGCCTCGCCGCCGTTGAAGCCGGCCGGCAGTGCCCACGCCAGCAACATCGCGCCACCGAGCAGCACGGCCAGCACACCGCGACCATACCAGCGTGCGCGGTGCTGGTCGGCCCAGGCGCTCCACAGCGGCCCAAGCAACCAGGGGAACAGGACGTGCAGCAGCATCACCGGCCCCTTGGTCAACAACCCGAGGCCGATGCACAAGCCGAACAGCAGCCAGCGTGGTTCGGCGCGCCGCGGCGTGGCGGTGAGGCACAACAGCGCAGCCAGCGTCCACACTGCCAGCAGCACGTCGTACATGATCTGCAGGCCGAACAGAAACGCGAAACCGAGCGCGAGCAGCATCCATGGTGCGGCTTTGCCCACCCACGGGCTGTGCGGAAACAGCCGCCGCGCCAGCAAGGCGATCAACACCAGTTGCGTGCCACCAAACAACACCTCGAGCACGCGCGGCCAGATGTCACTGACCCCAAACACGAACCAGCCGGCGTGAATCAGCCAGAACAGCAACGGCGCCTTTTCGCTGTATGGCGCGCCGTTGATATACGGCACCAGCCAGTGCCCATGCGTCCACATTTCCCAGGCCACGGCCAGGGTGCGCGTGGAATACAGCGGCATGGGTCCGTGCGAGAAAATCGCCAGCAGCGCTGCCAGCGCCCACAACGGCAGCCATGGCCATACGGCGCGCAATTGTTCGGAACGGCTGTAGGGGGTGGCAGGCACGCGAGGACTCCGGCAGATGCAGTGAATTCTAGCTTGCGCATGGCGCCGACAACGCTGGACGCGTCGACGGATGTGCAGTTGCGGCTGTATTGGGCTTGCAGTTGCCAGGGCCGAAGTTGGTCCACGGACAGCCGACGTGGTTGTAGGGCGGGCACTGCCCGCCGCCCAC
>DAITPL010000011.1:0-42174 GCA_036833615.1 Rhodanobacter sp. | reverse complement strand
AGTTGGTCCACGGACAGCCGACGTGGTTGTAGGGCGGGCACTGCCCGCCGCCCACACGTGGTACACGGCGACAGGGCGGAAAAGCTGGCGGGCAGTGCCCACCCTACGAAGCTCGGGCCGAGGCGCGCGAGGAGCGGACGGCACATTGCTGGCAGACGCAAATCGGCCACAGGGCGGATGGTTGTCGGTACCTTCGCGGTTACACGGCACCCCAATACCCGACGCGGCGGCGAATCTTCAATTTGCGCCACAGGTTGAGCGGTTTGCGTTTGCGGTTCCGCGCCCCGTTGGCAATGAAAGCATCGATAGCCTGCAGCACGCGTTCGCTGGAACGCCCATCGCGGTACGGATGGATCGCGTCGGCAAACTCGCGGATGGCATGCAGCAACTGGGGTGGGCGCTGCAACGCGCGTTCGATGGCGCCCTCGAATTGCGCCGGGTCGTCAATGTCGATCAGTTGCGGGCCGGGTCGCCGGTTCTTGAAGGTCACGACGGGCTTGCCCGTGAGCAGGAATTCATTGAGGGCGGAAGACGTATCCGAGCACATCAGGTCGACCTGCGGGAACAGTTCGAGGATGTTGTCGTTTTGCGCGAAGGTCAGGTGCTCATTCTGCAGCGCCTGGTAGCGGGCACGCGTGTCTGCATTCATCTTCGGGTGAAAGGTGACGATCCAGCGCCAACGGCCGGTGCGCGACAGGCGCCGCACTTCTTCATACAGGATGTCCGCCGCGCTCCACGCCGGGGAAAAGGTGGAGTGGTACAGGATCACCGGTGGCTCGCGCACCGGTGGCAGGGCGCCGCTGTCGCGCAGGAACGGGTCGAGTTTGGGCCAGCCGGTTTCCGTCACCGTGAAATGGCCAAGCCGCTCGGCCATGGCCCGGAACTGCGCGGTATCGCGCGGGCCGGTGGTGCAATACAGGTCGAAGAAGCCGCGGATGTAGATGTGTCGTGGCTTGCCGGCGTCGAAGCCATGGAAGGTCTCCACTTTCACGCCGGGGAAAAAATGCGGTACCGCGTTGCTGGGCGTGATCACCGCGAGGGGTTGCCAGGCGCGCACTTCGGCAACGCTGAGCAGGCGCTCGCCGGCGACCAGATCCTCGGCGCCCGGGCCGTCAAAGAACCAGGCGGCTTCATCGCCGCGGGCGCGGATGGCCGTCTGCACCGGCCGCAGGATGGCCAGCGCATAACGCTCGGAGCCGTACAGCAGATAATGCTTTTTCACTTGGTGTGGAGACCTGTCGGGAAACGCGCAACGATGTGCAGATTAGCCCGCAGCGTGGATCGGTGCGAGATTCGGCATGACGCCGAATGCGTTCACCGCAGGCATGGGCGACTGCAACGTTGTCTCAGCGGTCAATGCTGTGTTGTTTCAGTGCACTGGCTGCGGCGTCGATCGAGTCGGGGTTGTGCAGCATCTCGTAGTAGCGCATGCGTTTGTAGCTCGCGTAGCTCGCGGCCGTGTGTGCGATCACGAAGCCGCGCCAGCCGTCCATGAACGCCAGGCGCAGGAAATAGTCCTTGACGAACGCCAGGACGAACACGAACGGGGTCTGCCACATGCGCACCGGTTTGCGCTGGTCGCGCCAGTCACGGCACTTCAATTCCGCGTAGCGCAGCACCTTGAGCTGCTTGTGGACCAGGGTCGGGTTGTTGGCGTGCTCGAACGGCGCGCGGAACGTCGGTGCACTGCCGTCGAAAATCAGCGCTTCGTGCACCCGCGCGTCGCTCCAGCGGGCGCGCTGGCGGTGATACAGGCGCGCCAGCTTCTCGCCAATGGCGGGCCGGTACCAGCGCATGGGCGCGCCCATGTAGATCGTGCGTCGGCGCAGATATGCGGCCGGGACCTCGCTGGCCATCAGG
This sequence comes from Rhodanobacter sp., assembly GCA_036833615.1. GTDB lineage: Bacteria > Pseudomonadota > Gammaproteobacteria > Xanthomonadales > Rhodanobacteraceae > Rhodanobacter. The sequence continues at coordinate 40,314 of DAITPL010000011.1, read as the reverse complement.
ACGGGTAACCGGGCCGCAAGTTCGGCCGCCAGTGCCGGGCTGAGATATTCATCGGCGTCCAGCACCAGAATCCAGTCGTGCCGGCATTGCGTGCTGGCAAAGTTGCGCTGTGCGCCGAAGCCGGGCCAGTCGTGGTGCACGACGCGCGCGCCGTGCGCCTGGGCAATCGCCACCGTGGCGTCGTCGCTGCCACTGTCCAGCACCAGCTTGTCGGCCGCAAACGGCACGCTGTCCAGACACCGGGCAATGGTCAGCGCCTCGTTGTGGGTGATGACAACGAGGCTCAGGGGTAGGCTGGACATGCGAGCAATTCTAGCCGATGACCTGCCGCTGCCGGATCGCCAACGCATGTCGCAGTGCAGCGCGCGCCAGACCACGCGGCGGTTATAGTGCGCGCATGGCGTGAAGGAACCGGTGGCCTTTCGACGACAATTCGGTACATCGGTTTTTCGGGGGGGAGCGATGATGCGAGCGTTCAGCAGCGTGCGTGTGATTTCGCCGCCATTGCGCCACCCGTCGCGGGCGGCAGTCGCCGCAGGCGCCGGGTTGTGAACCGTATCCTCGTCACCGGTGGTGCCGGCTTTCTCGGCTCCCATCTGTGCGACCGCCTGTTGCGCGATGGCCATGAGGTGTTGTGCGTCGACAACTTCTCCACCGGCAGCAGGCGCAACGTGACGCACCTGCTTGCGCATCCCGGGTTCGACTTGATGCGCCACGACGTGACTTTTCCGCTGTACGTGGAAGTGGAGCGGATCTTCAATCTGGCTTGCCCGGCGTCCCCGCTGCATTACCAGCGCGACCCGGTGCAGACCACCAAGACCAGTGTGCACGGTGCGATCAACATGCTGGGCTTGGCCAAACGGGTCAAGGCACGCATCCTTCAGGCATCCACCAGCGAGGTTTACGGCGACCCGGAAGTGCATCCACAGGTCGAGGATTACTGGGGCCGGGTCAATCCGATCGGCATCCGCAGTTGCTACGATGAAGGCAAACGCTGCGCGGAAACGCTGTTCTTCGATTATCACCGCCAGCACGCGCTGGACATCAAGGTGGTGCGCATTTTCAACACGTTCGGCCCGCGCATGCATCCTGGCGATGGCCGGGTGGTCAGCAATTTCATCGTGCAAGCGCTCAGTGGCGCGGACTTGACGATCTACGGCGACGGCAGCCAGACCCGCAGTTTCTGCTATGTCGACGACGTGATCGAGGCGCTGGTGCGCATGATGGAATCCGGGCCAGGCTGCACCGGCCCGGTCAACGTCGGCAATCCTGCCGAGTGCTCCATGCTCGAATTGGCCGAGAAAGTGATTTCCCTGGTCGGCGGTCACTCGAAGCTGGTGTACAGGCCGTTGCCTGCGGACGATCCACACCAGCGCCAGCCGGACATCGGCGTAGCCCGCACCCAGCTCGGCTGGCAGCCAGCAGTGACGCTGACGGATGGCCTGCAGGAAACAATTCGCTACTTCCGTCATTTGCTGCAGGGAGGGGCGACGACATGATCAGTTTCGCGGTCGTCGTCACCAGCTACAACTATCGCCGCTTCGTCGATATGGCGATCGACAATGCACTCGCACAATCGCGTCCCCCGCTACAGATCATAGTGGTTGATGACGGTTCGACCGACGGTTCGCCAGCGCACTTGCGCGAGCGTTATGCCAGCGATGCGCGCGTGACCTTGTTGTTTGGCGAGAACACTGGCCAGCTTGCCGCATTCCAGCGTGGCCTCGCCTTGACGCACGCCGACGTGGTGTGTTTCCTGGACGCTGACGATTACTGGAGTACGAATTATCTCGAGCAGCTGGGCGAACTCTATGACAGCCACGACGATGTCGATTTCGTGTTCTCCGACATCCAGCTATTTGGTGATGAGCAGCGTTGGCTGGGGTGGGGCGAGCACTCGCAGGATCTCGGCTTCACCGTAATCAGTACCTACATGTTGATGCACTGGTACGGTGCGCCGACCTCGGCCCTGTCAATGCGCAGGCAATGGGCGCTGCGTGCGCTCGAAGTGCCGGAAAATCTCATCCACCATTGGCGCTTGTCCGCCGACAACTGCCTCGTTTTCGGTGCCAGCGTGTTGGGGGCGCACAAGTATTACCTGCGCACGGGGGCCGTACACTACCGTATCCACGGCGATAATGGATGGTGGGGCAAGCAGACCGTGACCAGCCGTTATCTCAACCGGTTTCGCTCGCGTTGCCTCATTGGCGTTTATGCCAGAAGCATTGGCCTGGACGAGCGTTGTCTGGAAAGTGCAGGACACGAGTTTCACACGAAACAGGCCCCGTCCTGGCGCGAGGCTTGCCGCTACGCAAAGCTGATGCGATTGCGCCGAGGTTCGTGGCTGGGCAATCAGCGGCGTGCGGCGTCGATCCTGTGGTCGGTCATTCGCGCGCATCGGCACACATCATGAATACAACCGAACACGGAGCGAGCAGGATCACTGCCATGCGCATCAGTGTCGCCGTCATCACGTACAACTGGCCAGAAGCGCTGGAGCTGGTGTTGCGTGCGCTGGCTGCGCAGACCGAATTGCCCTGGGAGGTCGTCGTCACTGACGACGGCTCGCGGCCGGCGACGCGTGACGTGCTGCTGCGCATGGCGCGCGATTACCCGACCCGGCTGGTGCATCTGTGGCAACCGGACCAGGGCGCACGCATGAGTCGTGCGCGCAATCGCGCAATCGCGGCGGCGCAAGGCGATTACCTGGTGTTGCTGGACGGCGACATGGTGGTCGAGCGCCACTTCATTGCCGACCATCGCACGTTCGCACGGCAGGGCTGCTTTGTGCAGGGCTCGCGGGTATTGAGCGGTGCGCAACTGGCCGCGGACATGCTGGGCGGCAACCGCTCCACGGCAATGCCAAGGTTTTTTTCGCGGGGTATCGAACGTCGCCGGCACACGTTGCGCTTGCCGGCGTTGGCGTACTGGAGCACTCGACCGGGTCGACGCCAAGGTGGCATCAAGAGCTGCAACATGGGGTTCTGGCGGGATGATTTGCTGCGCATCAACGGCTTCAATGAGGCGATGGTTGGCTGGGGGCGCGAAGACAGCGAACTTGCGTTGCGCGCATTTCACGCCGGGCTGTTGCGGCGCGACGTGCGCTTCAGTGCCCTGGCCACGCATCTGTATCACCCCACCCGCAAACACGACGTGCGTGACAATCCCAACGACCACATTCTGCGCGACACCAGGGAGCGGCAGTTGGTGCGCTGCCAGTGGGGCGTGAGTCAGCATCTGGCCGATTTTGCGCAGGCTCCGCCCGATCTGCGTACCTGGGTGGCAACGCGCCAGCCGGCTCGCGCGTTGCTGCGGACGTCGGCGAGAGATCCGGCCTAGGAGCGTGGGCGACAGAAACACCAGCGGCGGCGGCTTCCCGTTTTGGACACCGCCGCACCGCTTGCTGGCCGTCGAACCGACATGGGCCGACGAACGACGATGGCGATCCTCACGCCGCCACTTCACGTCTCGGGAGTTTCTATCGCACAAGCTCCTGACGCGGGTCAGCGCGCACCCGGTCGCATTCGACGACGCTGAGCGCTGACCGCTGTCGCGCGATCAGCAAGGCCATGCCCAGCACGATGAAAAAGTAGAACGACTGCGGCATCACCCGGTAAAAGACGCTGTCGGTGAGCGCACACAGCATGTACAGCGTAACCACCGCCAGGCCCGCGCCGGCCGGCATGACCACTGCCTCATCGACATCGCGCACGTGACGGGCAAAATAGCTCAATGGCAACACGAACGTTGCCAGCAGCACCAGGAGGCCGGGAACGCCCCCGGTAACCGCCGCTTCCACGTATTCGTTGTGAGGCTGGTTATAGCGCCCGATGGACGGGTTGCTGCGACCAGCGGCAATCTCGCTGTCCACGTAGTGGCCGAATTCGCCGATGCCAATGCCCACCAGCGGGTGCTCGACTACGGCACGCCCGGCAGTGCGCCACATTTCCAGGCGTTCACGCACGGCGCCGTGCGCATCGTGGTGCTGGTCAAACGTTGCCACCTCCGAGCCGATGGCCGCGAAGCGCCCGGTCATTTCGTCGTGCATGACCAGCGTCGCCAGCGTGGCGCCAACGCACACGCCGCTGATCAGCAGTATCCCCGCACGCCAATGGCCACTGCGTCGCGCATGCAATAACACCAACAGCGCGAACGCCGGGGCAAATGCCAGCAACGGACCACGACTCTGTGTCAACAGCGCACCGTACATGCCAAACGCCATGGCGATGATATGCAGCAGCCGCTCTGCCCTGCCGGTGCGCCGGTCCAGCAGTCGCGCCAGGGCCACCAGCGACAGGCCCAGCAGCAGGGTAGCAAACTCGATGGACGCCGATGGCCCGCCGTTGAGTCCGTACGCACGTGCGATCTCCTGCCCGTACCGTTGCACCAGGCACACGGTACCCAGCGCAATGGTGCCCAGGCTGAAACCGCTCCAGACCACGGGCAGCCGCAGCGCCCGGGTGAACGCAGCGCCAATCAGCAGATACAGGACGATGTGTGCGGCGCGATCCATGGGCCGCCAACCAAGTTGGTGGATCAGCACGTTCAACCCGATGAAACCGAATAGCAACAAGGCTGCAGCAATGACCAGCCAGGCATACCGGTAGCTGCGCCGCGTTGGCGCGCTGGTGGTGACAAACCACACCCCGGCAAGGAACGCCAACGCCACTGGCAAGGCCTTGATGCGGTGATCGATCGACAGCGACAGGGGAATCAGCGCAAGCAGAATCGACAGGGTCCACGATTGCCACGGTTTCAACGATGCTTGCACGCAGAGGCCTTCAGCAGACGGTTACGCCAACAGGCGTAGCGGGATGCACATCAGGTCCCGGGCCCTTCCCGGACGCCGTCCTGCACGCGGCCGTAATCTACCAGCATCCGCTGCACCGGGCGTGACCGCGCGGCTCAGTCGGCATCCGCATTGGTATCGCCGACGCGCGGCAGGCAACCGGGAATGATCGCGCCGGCCTGGAACATCCACCAGTTGCGACGGTTCGCGTGGCCGACGTAGTGCGCACGTTGCCGTGTGACGCAGGCGCCCATCGCCGCATCCAGGCTGAACACCCAACGTCGTCCGGGATCCGCCTGCAGCCATGCCGTGGCTTGCGCAAATTGCTGCGGCCACGGTTGCAGGAAGCCGAACTCGGTCACCGGCCCACTCGCCATCAGCAGGTTCTGCTCCTTCCAGGCCAGCAGGCCGATCGTGGCGTCGGGGCCGGCGATGGCGCGCGCGCGCGTCATCACGTCGCGCGCCGAACGCTCGCCGTTCAGCAGTGGATAGGCCCATAGCCCATACAGTCCCCACAGCACGCTGGCCAGCAACAACCAACCCAGCGGTGCGCGGCGGATGCGCGTGCAGGCGGCGATGAACAACCCGGCACCGCCAATGCTCAGCAATGGCCACCACAACATTGGGTCAAGCGCCTGTTCCATGCGCGTTGCCCACGCCGGATGACGGGTCAGCGCCAGCGTGGCGGCGATGGTCAGCACGGCGCTCAACACGGCCGTCAGCGTGAATATCGCCCAACGCACCTGCCGTTTGCGCAACAGGCCGGGCAACAACGGCGCCAGCGCCAGGGCCACCATCGGCAACGCCGGCAGGATGTAGACGTCGCGCTTGCCGGGACTGATGGAAAAAAATACCAGCACCAGCACAAACCAGCCCAGCGGCAAGGCGAAGCGGGCGTCACCGCGGCGCAAGCGTCGGTACCACGCCGGGATCGCCCATGGCAACAGCAGCGACAGTGGCAACCAGTCGACGGCGATGATGCCGAGAAAATACAGCGGCGAGTGCAGATGGCCGGTTGGCGTGGCGTAGCGGTGCACGGTCTGCCCGAACAGGATGTCCTGGACATAGGCCGCGTGTTGCGCATCGCCATCGGCACGTGCCACCAGCACCATGGGCACCAGCCACGCCAGTATCGGCAGCAGAAACGCGCACGGCCCGAGCCACCAGCACCAGCCGCCATGCATTGCCGCGAACATGCGCCAGCGGCGGTGCCGCACCAGCACATACGGCACGAGCATCAACAGCGCGAGCACGCCCACGCCCTTGGTGATGACGCCCAACCCGGCGGCAAAGCACCCGAGTGCAAACCAGCGCCATGCCGGCCCCAGCAACAGGTGCCGCAACAATCCGTAGTTGGCCAGCGTCATCCACCCCAGCAGCAGCGGATCGATCTGCGCGTTGCGCATCTGGTAGGTGAAGTGGATCGTGACCAGCAGCGTGGCCGCGGCCAGCAACGCGCTGCGGTGGTTCCACAGGCGGCGGGCAAGATCGTAGACGAGCGCCAGCGCACCAAGCCCGGCCACCAGCGACGGCAGCATGAAGGCCACGCGCCAGTTGTGGGTAAGCAGGTAACCGCCGGCCTGCAGCCACATGAACAGCGGCGGCTTGTCGGCATACAGCTCGCTGCCGCGGTGCGGAAACAGCCACTGGCCGTGTTCCACCATGGCCCACGCCACCAGCGCAAAGCGCGGCTCGTCGGACGGCCACGGATCACGCAGGCCGATGCCGATGCCCAGCAGCAGCAACGCAAACAGGCCGAACAGCACCACTTCGCGACCAGCGCTGGACAGCCACAATGGACGCGCAGCCGACAGCGACGAACACGATTTCACGAGGGAGCTACTCGTGGCATGACAGGGATGCAGCATAGCCGCCGGTGGTTTGCATGGCGACTGGCCTGGCTGCGTGCGGTTGCGTCACGGCCGTGGGTTGGTGACAAGGGTGATACGTCAACCGCCGGTTACATGAGGGTGACGAAAGTCATTTGCGGTTGCCACATGGCGTCGGTAGCCTCGGTATTCACCCGTGAAAAAGGAGTTGACCGTGGCAAAGAAACCGCTCGTTCTGCTGCTCGCCGGCGTGCTCACGTTGGCGGGTGGCGTACCGCTGGTCGTGGCTGCACCCACCGCGGCCGCCGCGGCGCAACAGCTGCCGGAAATTGCCTATACCCGGTTCATCCTGCCCAACGGGTTGACGGTGATCGTGCACGAAGATCACAAGGCGCCGGTGGTGGCGGTAAGCATCTGGTACCACATTGGTTCCGGCGACGAGCCCAAGGGCAAGACCGGTTTCGCCCATCTGTTCGAGCACCTGATGTTCTCCGGCTCGGAGAACCGCAAAGGCACGTATTTCGGTCCGTTCGAGAAGGCCGGCGCCACGGACATGAATGGCACCACGTGGTTTGATCGCACCAATTACTTTGAAACCGTACCCACCACCGCGCTGGACATGGCGTTGTGGATGGAATCGGATCGCATGGGCCATTTGCTGGGCGCCATCGGGCAGCAGGAACTCGACACCCAACGTGGCGTCGTGCAGAACGAAAAGCGCCAGGGCGAGAACCGTCCGTACGGCCGCGTGGACCAGAACATCCTGTCCAACACCTACCCGGCCAACCATCCCTACCAGCACGACACGATTGGTTCGATGGCCGATTTGAACGCGGCCTCGCTGGCCGACGTCAAGCAGTGGTTCAACAACAATTACGGCGCGGCGAACACCACGCTGGTGCTGGCTGGCGATATCACCGTGGCGGAAGCAAAAGCCAAGGCGCTGAAGTATTTCGGCGACATTCCGGCCGGTCCGGCGGTGGCGCGGCAGCAACCATGGATCACCCCGCTGGCGAAATCCACGCGCGGCGTGCAGCACGATCATGTGGCGCAACCGCGCCTCATCCGGACCTGGGTGGTGCCGCAACTGGGTACCGATGCGGCCATCCAGCTTGATCTGGCGGCCACGGCACTTGGCGGCGGCAAGACCTCGCGGCTGTACCAGCGACTGGTCTATCAGGACAAATTGGTGGATGACGTTTCAGCGAACGTCGGCCAATTTGCGCTGGCCAGCCAGTTCCAGATTCAGGCGGACGTAAAGCAAGGCGTGGATCCGGCCAAAGTCGAAGCGGTGATCAACGAGGAGCTGCAAAAATTTCTCGCCAGCGGCCCGACGCAGGACGAGCTGGATCGGGCCAAGGTCGCCAATCGCGCCGGGTTCATCCGTGGCCTGGAGAAGGTCGGCGGGTTCAGCGGCAAGGCGGTGATCCTGGCCGAGGGGCAGGTCTATCGCGGCGACCCGGGTGCCTACAGGCAGGACCTGGCACGTGCCGACGCAGCCACCATTGCCAGCGTCAAGGCTGCCGCGGACACCTGGCTGAGCAAGGGCGACTACCTGCTCACGGTGTTGCCGGCAACGGACAAGGCGTTTGACCCCACGGCGGAGGATGCCAAGGTGGTCGCGCTGGCCGCTGCGCCCGGTCGCCCGCAAGCCAGGCTGCCGGGTGCGCACACCTACCACGTCAGCAAGAGTGCACTCGATCGCAGCACCGGGGTTCCGGCGGTCACACAGTTCCCGGCATTGACCTTCCCCACACTGCAGCGCGGCAAGCTGGCCAATGGCATCGAGGTCATCCTGGCTGAACGGCACACCATTCCCGTCACGCAAATGCAGCTGTTGTTTGATTCCGGCTACGCGGCCGATCAGGGCCACAAGCTCGGCACCGCCAGCTTCACCTCGACGCTGATGAACGAAAGCACCAGGGAGCTGGACTCGGTCGAGATCGCCAAGCGCAAACAGCGCCTGGGGGCGATCACCAACGTGGGCTGCGGTCTGGATGTCTGTTCCGCTTCGCTCAACGCCATGAACGATCAGCTGCAGCCATCCCTCGCCTTGTTTGCCGATATCGTGCGCAACCCGGCATTCAAGGCAGCCGACATCGAGCGCGTGCGTGGCCAGTGGCTGGCCGGCATTGCGCAGGAAAAAACGCAACCGATCGGCATGGCGCTGCGCACGTTGCCGCCGTTGTTGTACGGACCACAGCACGCGTACGGCATTCCGTTCACCGGCTCGGGCACCGAGGCGGAAATCAAGGCGCTGACCGTCACCGATCTGACCGCATTCCAGCACGACTGGCTGCGTCCGGACAACGTCAAGATCCTGGTTGCCGGCGATACCACGCTGGCCACGATCATCCCGTTGTTGAACACGGTGTTTGGCGACTGGCAGGCGCCAGCCAGCGCGATTCCGACCAAGAACGTCGCCAAGGTGGCGGCGCAAGCCGGGCCACGCGTGTTCCTGATCAACCGGGCCGACGCTCCGCAATCGTTGATCCTCGCCGGCCTGCTCGCACCATCCACCCGCGCCGACAACAACCTGGCGATTCAGGCGGCCAATGGCGCGTTTGGGGGCACCTTCACCTCGCGGCTGAACATGAATCTGCGCGAGGACAAGCGCTGGGCCTATGGCGCGCAAACCATCCTGATGGATGCACAAGGTCAGCGCCCGTTCCTGTTCTACGCGCCGGTACAAACCGACAAGACGGCCGAATCGGCCAACGAGGTATTGAAAGAGGCGCACGCCGTGATCGGCGACAGGCCGCTGACTGCCGATGAGATTGCCAAGATCAAGGATCAGCGCATTCGCGCCCTGCCCGGCAGCTACGAAACCACCAGCGCCGTGCTGGGGGCGATCAGTGGCATCGTGCAATACGACCGGCCCGACGATTATGTGCAGACGCTGAAGTCGAGGCTGGAGGCGGTGACGCCAGCGGCAGCGGAAACCGCGATCAAGGAAATCATCAGCCCCGAGGCGATGACCTGGGTCATCGTCGGTGATCTGGGCAAGATCGAGGCGCCGGTGCGCGCGCTGAAACTCGGCGACGTGCAGGTGATCGACGCCGATGGCAACGCGGTGAAATGACAGTCATGCCCGTGCTGTAGCCAGCTGGCGTACAGCACGGGCACCTGGTGGCGCGTTACGATGGAGGCCGGGTGGCCACGCCCGGCCTCTTTCCATTTACCTTTCATGCATTGCCAAGGAGCTGCCCATGCGCAAGACCCTGTTGCTGCTCGCCCCTGTCCTGCTGCTCGGTGCCTGCAGCTGGGGCATTACGCCCGACAGCGCATCAAAAGACGTGCGCACCGTGTGGAACGGCGACGTCTCCGCCTGCCATGAGGTGGGCAAAGTCACGGTGTCGGTGATGGATCGCGTGGGCCCGGTCAACCGCAACCAGATTACCGTGCGTGACGAGCTGCAGGTCATGGCCCGCAACGAGGCCGCGAAGATGCACGCGGACACCATCAAGCCATTGACCGAACCGGTTGACGGCTCACAACCGTGGGGCGTCTACCAGTGCGGTAGCCGGGTCATCACGCCTGCGGCGAACCCGGCGGCGAGCCGCTCCGCACCCGGCAGCGTGCAGACGTTTCCGGTACACGGTGGCTGAGCCACGTGCCGTTGCGCGATGAGCCCGCATGAATCGGGTGATCTCGACGCCAGTGCGACTGGCGCGCCGCTTGCTGGCTCCGCATCGTCGCACAGCGCCGACCCTGGCGTGGCCGGCGTTCGCGGTGCCGGCGGCGGCGATTGATCTGTTGTCGGGTCCGTCCGCGTTTCGCGCGGCGCTGCTGGCGCAAATTGCGCAGGCCACGCGGCGCATCGTCATCGTGGCGTTGTACTTGCAAAATGATGACGCTGGGCGCGAGGTATTGGACGCGTTGTACGCCGCCAAGGCGCGGCAACCGGCACTGCAGGTTGCCGTCTTCGTCGACTGGCATCGCGCGCGGCGCGGTTTGCTTGGCCAGCACAAGTCCGCCGGCAACGCCGGCATGTATCGCGAATACGCCACGCGGCTCGGTCCCGGGGTCGACATCTACGGCGTACCGGTGCAAAACCGCGAGCTGTTCGGGGTGCTGCACCTGAAAGGCTTCGTGTTTGACGACACCGTGCTCTACAGCGGGGCCAGTCTCAACGACGTCTATCTGGCGCGTCACGGGAATTACCGGCTCGACCGCTATCACGTATTGCGGCACGCTGGACTGGCCGACGCATTGGTGGGTCTGGTCCGCCGGCATCTGCTCACCAGTGCGGCAGTGATTCGCCTGACCGGCGCGCGGGTGCCGAGCACGCGCAAGCTGGCACCGGCGATCCGCCGGTTGCGCCACGCGTTGCGGCACGCCACCTATGACGTACCGCATGCGGTGCCGGGCGCCGGTGAGGTGGCGGTGACGCCGTTGCTCGGTTTCGGCCGCACGGACAATGCACTGGATACGGCGCTGCTCGACCTGTTGCGCCATGCGCGCGAGCACGTGATCCTGCTGACGCCGTACTTCAACCTGCCGCGACCGGTGCGCGCGGTGTTGGGTCAGTTGCTGCGTCGCGGTTGCCGCATCGACATCATGGTCGGCGACAAGACCGCCAATGATTTTTACATCCCGCCAGGCGAACCGTTCAAGACCATTGGCTTGCTGCCCTATCTATATGAGAACAATCTGCGGCGGTTTGCGCGCGATCGCGCCAGGCAGATCGCCAGCGGCCAGTTGAACATCCATCTGTGGCGCGATGGCGACAACAGCTACCACCTGAAGGGTTTGTTCGTCGACGATGAGGTGACGGTACTGACCGGCCACAACCTCAATCCACGCGCGTGGGCGCTGGACCTGGAAAACGCCTTGGTGCTGCACGACCCCGCACATTTGCTGCATGCCCGGCATCAGGCCGAATGGGCCGCGTTGCGCCTGCATGCCACCCGCCTGGCCGATTACCGCGTGCTGGAAAGCCCACGCCAGTATCCGGCTGAGGTACGCAGGAACCTCAAGCGCCTGAATCGCACCCGGCTCGACCGGTTGGTCAATCGTTGGTTGTGACCAATGGCCAGTGCCAGCTGAGCGTGGTGCCACGCGCGGCAACGTGCCGATCATCGTTGCGGGTCGTGGATTATTGGTCTGGTCCACCGGCCATCAGCGGTCACCGGGACGATGCATGGCAGTGTTGCGCGACCGCGCAGACTGGACCAGACGCGTCAGGCGTGCATCGAGCTGGCGTTTCGCGTCTGGCCAGGCGGTGGCGAGGAGGCTGAAGCACACGGTGTCGCGGAGGCTGCCGTCGGCACGCCGTTTGTGCGCACGCAGCAGGCCTTCGCGCTGGGCGCCGAGGCGGGCAATGGCGCGTTGGGAGGCGGTGTTCAGCACGTCAGTGTGGAATGCGACGGCGACGCAGCCGAACGTCGCGAAGGCATGCTCCAGCAACAGCCGTTTGCACGCGGTATTGAGATGGGTCTGCTGCCAGCGCCTGGCATACCAGGTGTAGCCAATCGCCAGGCGTGGCACGTCGGGCTCCAGCTCGTAATAGCGCGTCGTGCCGACAATCTCGCCGCTGCCGGCTTCACGCACGGCAAACGGCAACATCGTTCCGGCGGTTTGGCCGTGCAGGGCCTTTTCGATGTAGCCGAGGGCCTGGCCCGGTGCTGGCACACTGGTGACGGCGAGCTGCCACAACTCGCCGTCGGCAGCGGCACGCTCGAGCGCGGGCGCGTGTTCGCGGCACAGTGGCTCCAGCGTCACGTGCTCATCATGCAGCGTGCTCGGGGCGAAAGCGGGCATGGAACACGCCGCCCTACGCGTCGAGATCAGGGATCAGTTTGCTTTCCAGCCGCGCGATGGCGTCTTTCAGCAGCAGCTTGCGTTTTTTCAGGCGTGTCAGTTGCAGTTCGTCGCGACCGATCCCGGAGGCCAGCCGCGCAATCGTCGCATCGAGCTCGCGATGCTCCAGCCGCAGCTCGGCGAGCAAATGGGTGATCTCAGCGTGATCCTGAACCTGCATGGCGTTCAACGGCTGGCGTGAGCTTTGTAGTCTACTGCGGTTCGGGTCACCGCGAAGGCTGGTCGCGGGCCGCTACAATGGCAGTCTTTCCGCACCCCTGGTGCCCCATTCCGAGAGGACCGCCGTGTCTTTGTTTGCCGCTGTCGAGATGGCCCCGGGCGATCCGATCCTGGGCCTGGTGGAAACCTTCCAGGCCGACCCGCGGCCCGCCAAGATCAATCTGGGTATCGGTATTTACCTGGATGAGCAGGGGCAGATCCCACTGCTCGCCAGCGTGCATGAAGTGGAGCAGGCGCTGGCGCTGGCCGCAGCGCCGCGAAGCTACCTGCCGATCGACGGCCTGCCGGCATATAACCGGTTCACCCAGCGGCTGTTGTTCGGTGCCGAGGCGCCCATACTGGCGGCCGGTCGGGTGGCAACCGCGCAAACGATTGGCGGCAGTGCCGCCTTGCGCGTGGGCGCCGAGGTGCTCAAGCAGTTGCTGGGCGCGCGCGCGCAAGTCGCGATCAGCAATCCCAGCTGGGGCAATCACCAGGTGGTGTTCCGCGCGGCCGGGTTTGCGGTCAACGCCTACCGCTATTTCGATGCGGCGACGCATGGGCTGGATTTTGCCGGCATGCTGGAGGATCTGACGCAGCTGGAGCCCGGCAGCGTCGTCCTGCTGCACGCCTGCTGCCACAACCCGACGGGCGTGGACTTGAATGCGGCGCAGTGGCAGCAGGTGATCGAGCTGGTGCACGCGCGGGACTTGCTGCCGTTCGTGGACATGGCGTATCAGGGGTTTGCCCAGGGTCTGGAAGCGGACGCGCTGGTGCTGCGTCTGCTGGCGCAGTCGCCGGTGCGCGCGTTCGTGGTGGCCAACTCGTATTCCAAGTCGTTTTCGCTGTATGGCGAGCGCGTGGGTGCGCTGTCGATGGTGGGTACGGATGGCGCCGAGGCAGCGCGCCTGTTGTCGCGGATGAAGCAGACGATCCGCACCATCTATTCCAGCCCGGCGACACACGGCGCGGCGCTGGTGGCGGGGGTGCTCGGCAGCCCCGAGTTGCGCGCACGTTGGGAGGGCGAACTTGGGGCGATGCGTTCGCGTATCCACGCCATGCGTGCCGGGTTTGTCGAGCGTCTGGCAGCGCATGGTGCGCCGCAGTTCGGTTTCATCACGCAGCAGGCAGGCATGTTTTCCTACTCCGGCTTGAGCCAGGCGCAGGTGCGTCGGCTGCGCGATGAATTTGCCATCTATGCGCTCGACAGCGGCCGCATTTGCGTGGCGGCACTCAGTCTTGGCAACCTCGACGCCGTGGCCGCTGCGGTGGCCAACGTCAGTCGTTGAGCACTTCCGTCGCTGTTGACCCGTCGCCGTTGAAAAACCTGCCGGCGCCAGCGGCACCCATAAGGAAAGCCCCGGCCAGCGGATCGTGGTCTGCTGCGGGACAACAAGAAAACCGTGCCCTTGGGCAATCACCATTGGATAACCATGTTTTTTCGCAATCTCACCCTGTTCCGTTTTTCCCCTGCCGTTGCTGCCGATCTCGATCGCCTAGAAGAAGTGCTGGCCGAACACCGTTTGCGCCCATGCGGCCCACTGGAGATGTTTACCCGTGGTTTTGTGCCGCCGGTGGGGCGTGGCGAAGGCGAGCCACTCACCCATGTCCTCCAGCGCTGCACCTTGCTCACCGTGGGGGGCGAGGACAAGTTGCTGCCGGCGCAGGTAGTCAATGAGGAATTGCACCGCAAGGTGCAGAAAATTGCCGAGGACGAAGGTCGCAAGGTGGGCGGCCGCGAACGCAAGCGGATCAAGGAGGACCTGCTCTCCGAACTGCTGCCACGCGCGTTCGTGCGCACGTCGCGCCTGTCCGCATACGTTGACCGGCAACACGGCTGGCTGGTGCTGGATACGGCCAGCCGCAAATCCGCGGAAAACGCGTTGACGCAGGTGCGTGAGGCGCTGGGCAGCTTCCCCGCCGTGCCGCTGGCACCTGAAGCCGGCCCGCGCATACTGATGACGGACTGGCTGGCCAACGGCAACCTGCCGGCCGGTCTCACCCTGGGTGATGAATGTGAGCTGCGTGACCCGGCAACGGCCACCGGCGCCATTGTCCGCTGCCGCCGCCAGGACCTGGATGCGGAGGAGGTCAAGGAACACCTGCGCAACGGCAAGCAGGTGTTTTTGCTGGGTTTGACGTTCGACGAGCGCATCAGCTTCGTGCTTGGCGAGGATCTGGTCGTGCACAAGCTCAAGTTCCTGGATGTGGTGCTGGACGAGCTCGGTGACAGCCCCGCCGACGCACACGCCGAACTGGACGCCAGTTTCGCCCTGTTGACCCTGGAATTGGCGCGTTTGCTGGCCAAACTGGAGGAATGGTTCGGCTTGCCACGCCCCGCGGATAGCTGAACGAAATTCTGTCCCCCATTGCACCGTCAGGCGCGGCATACTGACCGTCCGCAGGCGGCACGACGCCGGTCGTGACCCCGGCGGGCAACGGGTACGCTGGCGCGTGGTGCATGACCCGGCAATGTTCGGGCGCACTGCCTACCCGCTTGCGGCAGGATGTTCACGGACGGCGTGGCATCCGGTGGATCCATCAAGATCGAGGGCAGGCAGGCTGGCACCATGGCGCAACATCTGGAAGGCGACTGGCTGGAACTGGCAACTGGCGGTGGCAGCATCATTCGGGTGCTGAAGACCGCGCATCCGCGTGCGCGCAAGTTGCGCCTCACGGTCACGCCCAATGGCGCGCGCGTGTCTTATCCGCAGGGCACGCATGCCGGCCAGGTCAACGCCTTCCTGCGCAGTCACGCCGACTGGCTGGAACAGAAGCTGGATGAGCTGCACCTGATCACCAGGCCACTGCCGGCGCTGCGCGTTGGCCACGCCATCGATTTCACGCTGCGCGGGGAGACCGTCACCCTGGGTTGGGCCAGCGGCCCGTATCCGCGTATCGCCGCTGCCGACGGTGAACTGACCCTGGTCATTCCGCGTCCGCACTCGCGGGCGTTGCCCGTGGCGCGCGGGTTGCTGGCGTCACATCTGGAAGGCCTGATTCGCCGCGACGTATCCCGTTGGCTGGCGTTGTATGTGCCGCAGCTGGGGCTGGCGCCCACCTCGTTGCGCATCCGTCCGATGAAGAGCCTGTGGGGCAGCCTGGACACGCGCGACCGCATCAACCTGGATCTTGCCCTCGCCCTCGCGCCGCCCGCGGCATTGCGCTATGTACTGGTGCACGAGCTGTGTCACCTCAAGGTACGCAGCCATTCGCCACGGTTCTGGATGCAGGTGACCAACCTGCTGCCGGGGTGGCGCGAACAACGGGACTGGTTGCGCCAGCACGGCGCGGCGCTCAAATCCGAACTGGATCGCCTGGTCGCGGACGTCGCCGATTGAGCAGCCTGCCTGTGCGCGGCTGCACAGGCCATGCGGAGTCACTTTTGCGGCGGCCGCGCCTTGCGCACGTAACGCGTGCCCAGCAATACATCCCACAGCAAGGTGGTGACGCCGTAGTTTGTTTCCGGGTGAAAGTGGTGGATATGGTGCGCGCCGGCCCAACGCCGCAGCCACGGCTGCTTGAACTGCATGTGGTGGATCGCAAAGTGGCTGAGACCGTAGGTCAGATAGCCGAAAGTCATCGCGCCCATCAGCAGCAACACAAAGCCCGCGGGCATCGCCGCGCTGAGCAGCCCGGTCAGCGCGATCAACACGGCGGCCGGCAGAAAGAACGGCAGCGAGTCATAGCCCAGCGGATGCTCGTGGTGCATGCGGTGGCCTTCCTCGAACAGCGGGATGTGGGTGTGAAACATCCAGCGGTGGAAGAAATACTCGAGAAAGCTGAAGACGAACAGGCCCAGTGCGACCGCCACGATCGCCCCCAACATGCTTCCCGTGTAGTAGCGCACGCCTCCTGCAAGCAACAGCGTGCCCAAGGCCGTATCCACGACAAACTCGGCCCAGTAGTTGGTACGCGTGCTGGACATCCGGGCAATCGCGTCCAGGCTGTGCCGAAAGATGTTGTGCATCGTCAGTTGCTGCGTCATCCGGTGTGCTTGCGAAAAGACATGCCGATCTCCAGGGCGGATGCCCGTTGCCCCACGTGCCGTACGCAATATACACGCGCCACAGACGAGGCGACCGGACGCCGGTCATGCGGCAACACACAAGTTGCGCTCAATGCGACAGCGCGAACCCGGTAAGGATTTGCGCCGTCTCCACGGGTTTTTCCAGCATCGGCAGGTGTTTGCAGCCGTTGATGGTGCTGGTGCTGATGGTGGCTGCGTGGGTCAGGCCGTTGCGCAGGCTGTCCAGCGCCGAGCGGTCAATGACGGTGTCCTCGTGACACCACAGGCCGAGCACGGGCAGCTCCAGCGTGGCCAGCCGGTCCTGCACGACGAGCCGTTGCGCCGGCTGGCGCAGGCGGTGCAGGGCGTCTTCGATGAAGCTCCGGTCCGCCTGGTTGCGCCGGATGCGCACCTCGGCCAACCGCCCATGCAGCGCTGGTGGTCGGGTGTACAGCAGCGTATTCGCCCGCGCCAGACCGGCGCGATCGTCGTAGACAAACAATTGCCTGCTGGCCGCCGCGTCGCTGAATGCGCTGTGCGTGGTTTGCAGGCCATACGCATCGAGCAGCGCCAGTTCGCGTACGGCTTGCGGATACCCGGCGGCGTAAAGGGCGGCCACCGCGGCGCCGGTGCCATGCCCGACCAGCACGAAGTCGCGCACGCCGATGGCTTGCACAAAGGCGTGCAGCCGCTCTGCCTGCGCCTCGATCGAGTAGTCCGCCGCCGCAGCGCGGGAGGATTCACCCCAGCCCGGCAGATCGGGAATGACCAGGTGGAAGTGCGCGGTCAGCTGCCCGGCGACGTCCAGCCAGACGGTCTTGTCGGCACCAAAGCCGTGCAGCAACACGATCGCCGGGCCGTCACCGCCTTCGTAGTACGACCAGGTGGTGTCTCCGGCCAGCACGGACCGCTTTTCGACATGCGCCGCCAGCGCCTGCCGCGCGGTGTTCGCCTGCACCAGCCATTGCGGTGCGAACACATAACTGCCGCCGAGCACCACCGTCAGCAGCGCCAGCAACCAGCCGAGAAATTTCAGCCGGCGCAACAGCAGGCGCTGCCAGAGCGGAGCGGTGGTGGTTGGTGGTGACATCACGTTTTCTGCTGACGGTGGTGGCGCGACTTCCTTCCTGGTGGGACAGGAGGCGGGGGTGAATTACCTGGTGGGCGTGGGCGCCGGCGTGGGATTCTTCGCCTTGGCAAAGATGGCTTCCACCGCTTTTTGCGTCATCGGGTGGTAGCCGGCCTTGGCCTTGGCGTAGACCTGCTCGGCGTAGGCCAGACCCTCCGGAGTCTTGGCGAAGGCCTTGTACAGCGGCGTGGTCAGATACAGCCGGCCAATGCGGTGCATGTGCTCGGCCGCAGCCGTCCATGCGGCCTTGTCGCCAGCGGCAATGGCGTGGGTGTACCAGCGCATGCCGATCTCCGCGTTGGGGGTGCCGGTGAGCTGCCACGCGGCGTCAAGTTGCTGCAGCTTGTCCAGCGGCGCCACATCAGGCAGGCGGTCCAGGAAGTACATCCATTCCTGCGTGTTCCAGCCTTGCGCACCAAGTTTGTCGGCCCCACGCTTGCCGGCGAGAAACTCGCGGCGTTCCTGGTCGATGGTGTTGAAGCGGGGCGAGTCCGGCAGCGGCGCATCCCCGGGGATACCTTCGCCGTAGACCCAGGCGGTGACTTCGTCCCAGCTCATCTTGCCGGGATACTTTTCGAGCAGATGCGGCTTGAGGTAGTCGAGCATCTGTTCGGTGGTGATGCTCTGGAACGCAAAGTGGGCGAAGTAGCCCTTGAGGTAGTTGTCGAACGCGTCGCGGCCGAAGCGCAGCTCCAGCGTGCGCAGGAACCACGAGCCCTTGTCGTAAGCCACGTCGGACAGTGCGTCATCGGCGCCGAGGCCGCGCGGATCCGGCGCGAGCTTCTGCGTGTTCGGCTCCATCGTGCCGATTTTTTTCTGCAGGGCGCGGGCGGAGAGCAACGCTTCCTCATCGGCCAGTGCCTTGCCGTACACCGCTTCGGTGATGCGCCCTTGCACGTAGGTGGTGAAGCCTTCGTTGAGCCAGATGTCGCGCCATGCCGCAGCGGTAACCAGGTTGCCGGACCACGAATGCGCCAGTTCGTGCGACACCAGCGACACCAGGCTCTTGTCACCGACCAGCACGGTTGGCGTGGCAAACGTCATGTTCGGGTTTTCCATGCCGCCAAACGGGAATGATGGTGGCAGCACAAGAATGTCGTAGCGACCCCACGCGTAGGGACCGTAAAGTTGCTCGGTGGTGGCGATCAGCTTTTCCGTGTCCTCGAATTCGTGGGCGGCCTTGGCCACGACGGACGGCTCGGCATACACGGCCGAGCGCGGGCCGGTTTCCTGCGCCGCGAGGTCGCCGGCGCTGATGGCCAGCAGGTAAGACGGAATCGGGTGTGGCTGGGCAAAACGGAAGTCGCCGTTCAACGGGTGGCGGGCATCATTGAGCGCGCTCATCACCACGCGAATACCCTTCGGCGCGCTGACGTGCGCGGCGTAGGTAAAGCGCACGGCGGGCGAATCCTGCAGCGGCACCCAGGATCGTGCGTGGATCGATTCGGATTGCGAAAACATGAACGGGCCGTTGTGGTCTGCAGTCTGCGCCGGGGTCAGCCACTGCAGGCCGGAGGCCTCGGGCGAGGTGCTGTAGACGATGCGCACCTGACGGGGACGGTGGGGCGTGGCAATGGTCAGCTTGCTGCCCAGTTGCTGGTCGCGTGGCGCCAAGGCGTAAGTCAGGGCGGTGGCCTTGCCGTTGGCGCCGAGCGCTTCGACCTTGGCAATCTTGAGGTCACGGGTATCCAGCACCAGCGACTGCGCCTGGGCATTTTTCCAGTCCAGTTTCAGCGTGGCCTGGCCGTCGAGTTGGCGCTGCGCGAAGTCGATCTTCAGATCCAGGTCCAGGTGGGTCACTTGCACCTGATCGGGTTGGGCGTAGGAGTTCGGGTCGTTGGCCTGTGCCGCCAGCGGCAGCAGCAGGGTGCCCAGGGCAACAATCGGCAGCAGGTGCATGGGCGAAGTCCTCGCGATAAAACCGCGAGTATGCCACCACGATCGTTATCCAGCCTGCGGCGAAAGGGCCGCTGCGGCCGGCCGGGCTTGGTTCAGACGTAACGATCGGCGAGGTTGTCGGTGGCCTCGATCAAGGCGTCCACGATGGCTGGTTCCGCTGCAGCGTGGCCGGCGAGCACGATGCGCAGCCTGGCTTCCGGCCAGGCCTGGGCCAGGTCGAACGCGCTGCGCGGCGGGCAGATGATGTCGTAGCGACCCTGCACGATGGTGGTGCGGATGTGCCGGACCTTGTCCACGTCGCGCAGCAATTGTCCGGGCTGCAACCAGGCGTCGTGGCGAAAGTAATGCGCCTCGATGCGCGCCAGACTCACCGCGATTTCCGGCTGCACAAACTCCGCCACGGTTTGCGCGCTCTCGGTCAGGGTCAGCGTGCTGCCTTCCCAGGTCGCCCACGCCTGGGCCGCGGCCAGCCGCACGGCGGGATCGTCGTCGGTCAGGCGCTTCCAGTACGCACCGGGCAGATCGTCGCGTTCGGCGGCAGGAATCGCCGCAACGAAGTGCTGCCACTGCTCGGGCTGGATCCATGACGCGCCGCCGCCGCCATACAACCAGTGGATTTCTTCGGGTCGCGCCAGAAAAATGCCGCGCAGGACGAGGCCAAGCACACGTTGTGCATGCGCTTGCGCGTATGCCAGGGCGAGCGTCGAGCCCCACGAGCCGCCAAACACGACCCAGCGCTCGATGCCCAGCAGTTCGCGGATGGCCTCGATGTCGGCGACCAGATGCCAGGTGGTGTTGTCGCGCAGTTCGGCAAACGGCGTGGACTTGCCGGCGCCACGTTGGTCAAACAACACGATGTGGTAATGCGCCGGATTGAAAAAACGCCGGTGGTACGCGGCCAACCCGGCGCCCGGGCCACCGTGCAGAAACACCACGGGCAGGCCGGCGGGATTGCCGCACTCTTCGACATACAGGGTATGTGTGGCGTCCACCGCCACCCGGTGGGTCTGGTACGGCTCGATGCCCGGATACAGCTCACGCATGATGGGGTTCAGCCTGTGGGTGGGCGTTGCGGTCAGGTCAATTGCAGCGCGGCGGTCAAGTCACCGGGCGGCGGACCGCCGGCGGCGCGCATGGCCTGCTCGCGTGCCAGCAGGCCGGGCAATTTGCGCAAGCCGAAGCGGCGCGTGATGAAGCGCAGGATCGAGCCGGTATCGTAAATCGTGTGATCGACGAAGCCCTTCCTGGCGAATGGCGAAATGATGAGCGTCGGGACGCGCGTGCCCGGACCCCAGCGGTCGCCTTTGGGCGGCGCCACGTGATCCCACCAGCCGCCGTTTTCATCCACCGTGATCACCACCAGCATATGCGCCCATTGCGGGCTCTTGTGCAGTGCATCCACGATGTGCGCGAGATGGCGGTCACCCGCATTCACGTCAGAGTAGCCGGCGTGCATGTTCAGGTTGCCTTGCGGCTTGTAGAACGTCACTGGTGGCAGGCGGCCGGTTTCGATGGCCGCGAGGAAATGGTTGCTGCGAGCGGTTTCACCAAACCCTCCATCGCGCAGATGCTGCTTGCGCGCAGCCGTGCCGGGTGCAAATTGGCGAAAATAATTCAGGGGTTGGTGGTGCGGCTGGAAGTTCGGCACGCTCGGGAAGATGTCCGGATCGCTGTCATCCTTGCCGTCCAGGGCCAGTTGCCAGCCACCGGCATACCAGGCCCAGTCGATATTGGCCGCGCTGAGCGCATCGCCGATGGTCAGGTGCGTTTGCGCGGGCAACGTATTCGGACTGCTGACATCGGCCAACAGCACGTTGTGCGGGTCCGGATTGAATGCGGGTGCATACGCCGGGCCCATCGTATTGACCACCCAGAAATCCGGGGTGAGCGTGTCGGCGGCAGCAAGCTTCGCCGGACCCTGCATCGCGCTCCGTGGAGAGTCACCGGCCAGCTTGCGCGCAATGCCAGTGGGGTCGTCGCCCTCCAGCACGGCAATGTGCGCTCGAGCCTTGCCGGTGTCCGCCTGCGGGTAGTACGGCGGTCGGGCCGCAACGAGATACTGGTGATTGAGAAACGAACCGCCAAACGCGCCCATGAAGAAGTTGTCGCACAGCGTGAACTGGCGCGCGAGTTGCCATAGTCGCAGGTTGAAGGCGCCATCCGCGTAATGCCCCATGGTCATCGCCCCGGCGTTGCCCCAGGCGACGAAACCATCGTTCTTGCCGCCGTTGATCTGCAGCTGGTTCTCGTAGAAGCGGTGCACCAGATCGCGCGTGATCACGCCGTGCGGCAACGGCGCGCCATCCGCCGCGTGCAGGGCGAACGGCTGGTTCGGCAAGCCGCTGATCGCATGCTCGTCCAGCTTGTATGTGCGGTGATCGACCACCTGCGACTGCGGCACCATGCCGCCCCACACCGGTGGCAGCGTGGTCAGCAACCTGCCATCGCGATCGCGTTGCCGCGTGGCCTCGACCGGCACCTGCGCCAGCGGTTGGGCGAGCCCGGGGAAGTCGGCAAACAAATTGTTGAAGCTGCGGTTTTCCGCGTACAGCACCACGACGTGCTGGATGTGCTGGCGCAGCAGCGCGTCGGTCGCGGCGGGTGTCAGCGGTGCGGCAGATGCGGCGCCAGGGCGCGGATCACTGGTGGCGCAGCCGCCAACCGTCCAGGCCGCGCCGGCCATGGCCACGCCACCGAGCAGGCGACGGCGTTCGGGATTGGCGGGTGGCTCGTCCTCGGTGCGCGGTGGCTGGTCGGTCGGTTTGTCGAGCATGGGACCCTGGCCTGGACAGCGCCGATGGCGCCCGGCTTTTAATTATGGCGCAGCTTCGTCGTAGAAACGCGACAGGTCCGCCTTGACCTGCCGCAGCGCATCCACATCGAAGTAGATCATGTGCCCGGATGGATAAAAACCAAACTGGATGTTCTGGTGGATTGCCGGATCCAGGCCAAGGTGGCCAAGGTCAAACTCGGTGGCGAAGAACGGCGTGGCCAGGTCGTAGTAGCCGTTGGCGGAGAACACCCGCAGATGCGGGTTGCGGCGCATCGCCGCGGCCAGATCGGTGCCGACGTAAGGCGACTGGATGCGGGCGCGTTCGCCACTGCGTTTCCAGTCCCAGCCGCGGTTGATCACGCTGTAGTTGTTTGGCAGGTAGGCGCGGTCGGCGGTGTACTTCAGTGCCGTGCCCAGGTATTGGTTGAGCGCGGCGAGATACGCGCCAGTGGCCGCATCGCTGGCGGCGTCACCGTCGGGAGTTTCACCGGCAGCGTCTGGATCGATGCCTTCGAAACGACCGTCCAGACGGCCAACCGTGCGGCGTTGGTCGCGTAACAGCTCCTTGCGAAAGCGGCTCGGTCCGATGCGCAGGTTGGCCTGCCGGATGTAGGTTGGCGACAGGCCGAGGTACTGGCTGAGCTGGTTGGCGACGCGGTCGGCTTCGGTCGGTGTGATCGCGTCACCCCTGGCCAGCGCCGCGGCGTAATCGCCGGTGGCGAATTGACGCACGCTGGTGAGGAAGCTGCCGATGTCGGCGGGCTTGTTCGGCACCTTGTTGTGATACCAGGCGATGGCGGCTTCCGTGGGCAGGTTGACGATGTAGGCGTGGTCGACGCCGGTGTCCGCCCACACGCTGAAGTCGAGGATCGAGGACATCAGCACGACGCCGTTGAATTCCATCCCCTGCTCTTGCAGCAGCTTGACCAGCACCGCCGAGCGCGTCGTGCCGTAGCTCTCGCCAAACAGGAACTTCGGCGAATTCCAGCGCTGGTTGACGCTGACGTAACGCGTGATGAATTTGGCAAACGCCGCCGCGTCCTGATCCACGCCGTAGAAGTCCTTGCCCTTGGCCGCACCCACCAGTTGCGAGTAACCGGTGCCGGGGGCATCGATGAACACCAGGTCGGTCTTGTCCAGCAGGCTGTCGTCGTTGGCGACAGTGGTGTACGGCGGCGGCGGGATCGGCCGATCGCCGCGGTTGGCCACGCGCACCGGACCGAACGAACCCATGTGCAGCCACATGCTGGATGAACCCGGACCACCATTGAACATGAAGGTGAGCGGTCGCTCGCCGGCCTTGGCATTCTCCGCCGTATAGGCGACGTAGAAGAAGCTGACGGTCGGCTTGCCCTTGTCGTCCTTGATCAACAGCGTGCCGGCGGTGGCCCGATAGCTGATCGTGCGGCCAGCGATGCGCACGTTGTGCCTGGTGACCACGCTGCGTTCGGGCGGGATCGGCAGTTCGTCCGGCTTGTTGGCCTTGTCGGTTTGCGTGGTCTTGGCGGCGTCTTGCGGCGTGTCGGCGGCGGCGTGCGCAGGGGCACCCACGGTGAGCAGCAGGGCGAACGCAACAGGGATGAGCGGGAACTTGGGCATGGTGGAAGTCCGTCAGCGGCGGGGAGCGGCCTGGTCGTAGAAGCGCGACAGATCGGTCTTGAGCTGCTTCAGCGCGTCGAGGTTGAGATAAATCATGTGTCCGGACGGGTAGAACCCGAACTGCACATTGCCACGCAGCTCCGGGTCGAGCTGCATGTGGGCGAGGTCGTATTCGGTGTTGAAAAACGGCGTGGCGAAGTCGTAATAGCCATTGAGCGACAGCACCTTGAGGTTCGGGTTGGCGCGTATCGCATGGGCCAGATCGCCGGCCACGTACGGCAACGGCAATGGTCGCCGCGCATCCGCCGCCTTGTGCTTCCAGTCCCAGGCCTTGTTGATCTCGCCGAACGTGGGCCGGTAGTCCAGTTTGCTGTGGTAATCGAGTTGCTGGTCGAGGTAGGCGTGGAACGCGCTGACGAAGGCGCCGCTGATGCCGGCGTCGGAGGCGTCGTAGTCGGGACGCTCGCCGGCAGCGTCCGCATCGGTGCCGGTGAAACGGCTGTCGAAGCGGCCCAGGGTGAGACGCTGGTCGCGCAGCAGTTCCTTGCGGAAGCGGCTCGGGTCGACGCGCAAATTGGCCTGCTTGATGTACGCGACGGGCAGTCCCGTATAGACGGCCATTTGCTGCGCCACGGTTTCCAGCTCGGCGTCCGGCAGGCGGTCACCCTTGGCCAGTGCCGTGGTGTAGGGGCCGCGCGCCCATGCGCCCACCTGCTGGATGAAGGCCGGCAGATCGGCCGGCTTGTGCGCTATCTTGTCGTGGTACCACGCGGCGGCGGCGTAGCTGGGCAGGTAGCCGATATACAGCTCGTCATACCCCGGCAGGCGGACCGCATAGTTCAGGATCGACGACATCAGGATCACGCCGTTGAACGCCATGCCCTTGTCCTGCAGGGCGTCCACCAGCGCCGCCGAGCGCGTGGTGCCGTAACTTTCGCCATACAGAAACTTCGGCGAGTTCCAGCGTTGGTTGACCCCCACGTAACGCTCAATCGCCCGGGCAAAGGCGGAAACGTCCTGATCCACGCCCCAGAAATCCTTGCCGGTGGCCTTGCCCAGTGGTCGCGAGTAGCCGGCGCCGACCGCATCGATAAACACCAGATCGGTCTTGTCCAGCAGGCTGTCGCTGTTCGGCACCAGATGGTACGGCGGCGGTGCGGTGGCAGCGGGACTGCCGGTCGCGATCCGCATCGGGCCAAACGAGCCCATGTGCAGCCACATGCTGGAGGAGCCGGGGCCGCCGTTGTACAGGAATGTCACTGGTCGCGGACTACCCTTGCCGCCGTCCTGGTCGAGTGTGTAGGCGACGTAGAACACACTTGCCTGAGGTCGCTGCTGGTCGTCACGGATGATCAGCGTGCCGGCGGTCGCGGTGTAGGCGTAGTTGCGTCCGCCGATGCTGACGTGGTGTGCAGTGCGTGTGGCGATCTCGGTGGTCGGGATGTCGCTATCGGCGGCGGTGGGAGCCTGGCTGGTACCGGCCGTGGCCGGCGTGGCGGACTGCTCGGCGTGACTGGCGGCAAATGGCGCCAGCGCCAGCGCGCCGGCCAGCAGCAGGATGAAGTGACGCATGGAACCCCCGGAATACGGTCAAGCCAGAGATCAAGTATGCGTCCGGGTCGGTGGCCGGCGACCGTGGCAAAAGTACTGGGTGCGCCGATCCGCGAATATTTGCCTGCGTCACACATGGCGTGGCGTGGCCGCGGTACCTGGCCATCCGGTGCCGACCTGGCTTCCATGACTTTCGATGCCACGCGGGATTTCGCGGCGAATGTTTCGCGCGCTGGCGAAACCTCATGCACACGATTCGCTGCAGGGTTTCGTGGCATCCCCGGCAAGACTAGGATGCGCGCTTTCCCACCCAAAGAATCCGTCGCATGGATACCGCTGAACGTCTCGATGGCCGCGCCCTGCTGGCCATCGCGATCGCCCTGCTCACTTGGTCGTCGGCGTACGCCGCGATCGCCTATGCCTTGCCGGCGTTCACGCCTGGTGAGGTGGCGTTCGCGCGTTTGCTGATCGGTTCGCTGTGCTTTGCGGCGCTGCTGCGGGTGAAGCACGTGCCCCTGCCGACGCGGCGCGACTGGCCACAACTGACCCTGCTTGGCGTGCTCGGCCTCACCGTCTATCACCTGTGCCTGAACTACGCCGAGACGCGAATCGCCAGCGGCACCGCCGCGATCCTGATCTCGCTGGTGCCGGCGGCAACCGCAGTGGTGTCGGCATGCTGGATTGGCGAGCGGCTGACGTTGCGTACCTGGCTCGGCCTGGCAGTGGCACTGCTCGGCACCGTGCTGGTGGTACTGGCCAGCGGGCAGCGGGTGGAGTTCGATCCGCTGGCGCTGCTGGTGCTGGTCTGCGTGCTCGTCTCGGCCGTCTATTTCGTCGGGCAGAAGGCGATGTTCGCCCGCAGCAGCATGCTCGGCGTCACCGCGTTCACGTTCTACGCCGGTACGCTCGCTGCGGTGCCGTTCGGCTGGCAGTTGCCGCAGGCGCTGGCCGCCGCGTCATGGGCGCATATCAGCGCGCTGCTGTGGCTGGGCATCGCGCCGTCATTCGTGGGTTACCTGGCCTGGAACGTGGCAGTGGAGCGCGCCTCGGCGTCGCAGGTCAGCAGCTTCATCTACCTGTCGCCACCGCTGGCGCTGCTGATCGGCTGGCTGTGGTTGGGCGAGGTACCGAACGCGTTGATCGTGGTCGGTGGTGCCATCACCATCGGTGGGGTGGTGCTGGCGAACGCACGTCGCCGCGCCACTCCGGCGCGGGCCGTGGCGTCAGGGCTTGCGAGCGGTAGTGAGGGGCGCGGATGGGTCACCTCTGCCACCCGCTGCAGCAGGCCGCGCGATGGGAACAGGTGAGGGAGCCGAGGCGCGCAATCGCTGCTAGGGTTACCGGCCGCGCCGGATTTTCGCTGACCGTCGACGCTTGCGCGGCGACGATCAGTTCAGCGGCGTCAGGCGCAGCACGGCCGGATCGTCGGCATGTTCCAGCAACAGGCGCTGCACCCGGCCCTGCCAGGCATCCGCGAAATCCTTGCGCTGCGTCGCGGTGGCGTGCGGGTCGAGTGCCGCGAGGAGCAACGCGCGCAGGTTGGGTGCCGGCGGCACGCTGCTCAAATCCAGTTGCACGCTGACGGTCTTGCCATTGTCGTGGCGGGTGAACTGGATGTCGCCACTGCGTGTCGTGTCCGCATAACTCAGCAGCGAATGGCGCACGAAGTGGCCGCCAATGCCGTGGAAGCCGTTGCCGGCAGCC
Organism: Rhodanobacter sp.; assembly: GCA_036833615.1. Classification (GTDB taxonomy): domain Bacteria; phylum Pseudomonadota; class Gammaproteobacteria; order Xanthomonadales; family Rhodanobacteraceae; genus Rhodanobacter. Next base: position 13,011 of record DAITPL010000011.1, on the reverse strand, counting down.
GCGCCGGTAATCAACGTGAGCACTTGCGCAATGACACCGTTGACGCCTTCATCCTCGGGCCCGGGCATGCGCACCTCGATCGCGCCACGCTCGGCCGGCTGCTCCGGATACAGCGCCTGCAGCGCCGCACGCGCCAACAGGTACGCACCAGCCACAGTCGGACAGGAATGCCCGGCCAGGTGCACCGCGTCGAGGTAGGTGTATTCCATCAGGCCGTCTTCCGCGGCACCGAGAAAGTCCGACAACGGGTCGCGCATGGTGATGCGTGGTGCCGCGTCGTAAAACGCCGGGTAGTTCATGCGTGGCGCGGCCTCATTCAACCGGCATGTCGACGATGCCGAAATCGATCACGATCGCGCCGGGCTCGCGCTGGCGGTAGGTGACGGTCAGGTTGTCACCCAGGCGGTCACGCAACTGCGCCAGCAGCGGGATGGGATCGTGGTCGTTGATGAAGCGCATGGTTTCACCCGAGCGCAGCGCACCGATGGCGCCAAAGATGGCCGAATGGCGGAAGCGATGGGCAATGCCGCGGGCATCGAACGGGTAGACGTTTTCTTCAGGGGCCAGTTCAGCGGACATGCTGTGGATGCTCGGTGGGGAAAGGAAGCATCAACATACGCCGCCGCCGACACGGCACTTCTGACGTGGATCAGCCGGGCGGCAAACGCACGCGCGCATGCCGACCAGGCCGGCCGTGACGCGGCGCGCGGCGCCTCAGAACTTGTACGCGCGATGGATCGCCACGACGCCGTTGGTGAGGTTGCGCACCTCGACGCGGCCGAAGCCGGCGCGCTCCATCATGCCCTGCAGCGTAGCCTGGTCGGGGTGCTTGCGGATGGATTCTGCCAGGTACCGATAACTGTCGGCATCGCCGGCAAACAGACGGCCAAGCCGCGGCAACACCTGGAACGAATGAAAGTCGTACAGCTTGTCGAACAGCGCGTTCTGCACACGCGAAAACTCCAGCACCAGCAAGCGGCCGCCGGGTTTCAGCACGCGGCAGATGTCCACCAGCGCCTGGTCCTTGTCGGTGACATTGCGCAAGCCGAACGCCATCGTCACCGCGTCGAAACTGTTGTCCGCAAACGGCAGCGCTTCGGCGTTCAGTTGCGCCCAACGCAGGCTCGAGACCAGACCGCGATCGGTCAGCCGGTCCCGGCCGACATCGAGCATGGCAGCGTTGATGTCGCCCACCACCACTTCCCCTTTATCGCCCACGATCGGCTGCAACAGCGCGGCGATATCGCCGGTGCCACCGGCCAGGTCGAGCACGCGGTCACCGTGGCGTATGCCGCTGATGGCGACAAAGTGGCGCTTCCACCAGCGGTGGACGCCGAATGACATCAGGTCGTTCATCAAGTCGTAGTTGTGCGCGACCGAAGTGAATACCTGGCCGACCAGCTTCTGCTTGTCGCCGACTGGCACATCACGGAAGCCGAAATGGGTGGTTGCGGGCTGCTCATTCATGGCCGCCATGCTACAGGATCGCTGGCTCACGGCCGTTGCCGGCCCGACGTGGGCAGACGCGGTCCGGCTGTCCGGCGCATGTTGGCGAACCAGCAATCGCGCACCTGAAGCTGCGCAAGCCGAGCCATCCGAAGGCCGCTTCCCAGCGCGCGCACCCAGATCCTGGCTGCTCCGTAGGGCGGGCACTGCCCGCTGGCTTTTGTGTGGTGCGTCCTTGCCAAGGTAAGAGCGGCATTGCCTTTCCTGCTTCACCGCGACGCGAGTGCCGGAGTTTTCAGCTGCGCGCCGTATTGCGCGCCAACCAGTCGCTCAACTGCAGCAGTACCTGGGTGCGCCACGGCTCGGCCTCGTTGAACAGCTCGTGATACAACATCGAGAAGAAGCGCGTGGTCAGTTGCCCGGTCGGCATGGCCAGACGCGAGAATTCCCGGCTGCCGGCCGGATCAACCAGCCCGTCGCTTTCGGCCACCAGCAGCAGCGTGGGCTGCGCCAGGCGCGCGGCGTCGGCGATGCAGGCGGCACCGGCGCGGAAGATGAAGTCGGCCAGACGCGGCGTGATCCAGCCGCTGCGCAAGGGATCGTCGCGATACGCCGCCACCACCTGCGGGTCGTGCGAAACCTTGCCGCAGGGCAAGCGATTGCGCAGCGGCAGGCGCGGCGCCACCCGGGTCAAGCCACGCACCAGCCGCACCAGCCACGGCGGCTCCCAACTGCGCAACGCGGGCGAAGACAAGATCAATGCCGGCGGGGCGATGCGTCCATCCAGCACGGTGCGCAGCGCCACCAGCCCGCCCATGCTGTGGCCGAGCAGCAACGGCGGCTCCGGCAAGTTGTTGGCGTAGTCGATGTATACCGTCGCCAGGTCTTCCAGCAGGTCGTCCGCATGGCGCAACGCGCCACGCTGTCCCGGCGTGCGGCCATGCCCGCGCTGGTCGTAACCGCGCACGGTATAACCGCGCTGGTTGAACCATTGCGCCAACCGCGCGTAACGACCGCTGTGTTCGCCCAGCCCGTGCACGATCAGCACCGCGCCGCGTGCCGACGACACCGGCCAGTCGCGCAGAAACAGCGGCTGGCCATCGGCCATCGGCAACGTCAACTGGGTCCCGGCCGACCGGCCCGCCTCATCCACTGCACGCTCGCTTGCTGGCAAAAGAGCGATTTTGCCGCACCACGCCCGGCGCTGACAAAGAGCGGCAGCCGCAGCCTTTACAGCTCGGCGCGGAACTCCACACCGATGATGCGCGGGTCGTTGACGAAGGCGGTGCGGTTGTTGAAGTCGATCGCCCCGGTGATCGCCCGCCGATTGGTAATGTTGCGGCCGTACAGGGCAACTTCGCGGCGACCGTAATCCCAGTTGTAGCCCAGCCGTACGCCACCTTCCAGCAGCGGCCGGCCCTTGAACTCGGCCGAGTCATACAGGAAGAAGTTCACCTCGCTGCGGTAGTTCCAGTCGGAGTAGACGAAGAACTCGCCGCTGTCGCCGTACGGGATGCCGTAACGTGCGGTGAGCGTGCCAATCCACTTCGGCGCGTTCGGCAGCGTGTTGCCATGGACCAGCGCATTGCCGGCAGCATCGAGCGGATCGAGGATGGTGCAGCCGGAACCGCAGATCGCCACGGCCAGGTTCGGATCCTTCAGCTCGGTGTGGTTGTAGCTGCCGCCGGCGGTAAGCACGAAGTTGGGCGTCAGGTACGCCTCCAGGTCGAACTCGGCACCGTAGCCCTTGGTCTTGCTGGCGTTCAGCAGGCGCGTCACGTTGATGTCGCCGCCCACCGCGGTGAGCTGCTGGTTGTGCATGTTGTAGGTATAGACGTCCGCATTGAAGCGCACATGGTTGTCCATGCTGGTGCTCTTCACGCCCAGCTCGTAGCTGGTGATCGTCTCCGGCTTGGCCTGCGAAATGAAATCGGCGAACAGCACGCGACCCTGCACGCTCGGCGCGCGGAAGCCGTTGGCGATGCGCGCGTAGACGTTGACGTTGGGGTTCAGCGTCCAGGTGCCGGTGACGTCACCACTCCAACGCGAGTCATGCGGATGCGCGGTAGCCAGCAGCGGACCGCCGCCAATCGGCGACAACCGCCGTTCCACCTTGAAGTCGCGCGAGTCGTGTGACCAGCGCGCGCCGGCACGCACCTCGAAATCGTCGGCAAGCTGGTAGTTGGCCGATCCGAACAGCGCCCACGCCTTGGTGCTCTGGGTCTGGGTGGCATAGCCATCCAGCGCATGGTCGGCGAAGGTCGCGTAATCGAAATTGCTGATCGCGATGTCTTCGTCGAAGTAATAGGTGCCGACCTGCCAGTTGAGCTTGTCCTGCTGGTTGCTGGCGAGGCGGAATTCCTGGGTAATCTGGCGATCATGCGGCAACGCATCGGCAGTTTCGGACGGGAACGGAATGAAGCCCGGACCCATCGGCGGATGGAATACCGCGCCGAAGCCGCCGTCGACGTCGCCGAGGCTGTAAGTGGTGGCGCGCTCGAGCCCGGTGATCGAGGTGAAGGCGTAATCTCCCAGGTTCCAGTCCAGATGCAGGTTGCTGCCCCAGCTGAACAGGTGCTGCTTGTTGCGGCCGTCCTGCGAGACCTTGTCGCGGTCGAAGCCGGGCACGAAGCTGGGGCTGCCCAGCTTGATCCCATTGGCGCGGTTGACCATCGCGCTGCCGTCGAGCCAGCGCGCATGGCCGTTGATCAGCGCGCTGAAGTCGCCATTCTCGTACAGCGCCTGCAGGCGCACGGCGCGGTCGTTGTAGCCACCCAGCACATCCTTCTGGCCGGTGAAGGTGTTGTCGATCCAGCCATCGCGGTGCTGCGCCAGCGCGGAGACGCGACCGGACCAGTGCCCGCCCAGCGCGCCGCCCAGCGCGGCCTCGGCGTTCGCCGTGCCGAGCGAGCCGTAGGAAACACGCGCATAGCCACTGGTTTCCTGGCTCGGGCGCACCGACTCGAACTTGATCACGCCAGCCGGCGAGTTGCGCCCGAACAGCGTGCCCTGCGGGCCACGCAGCACTTCCACCTGGGCCAGGTCGAACAGCGGGAAGCCCTTCAGGATCGGGTTCTCCTGCACGATGTCGTCGTACACCATCGACACCGGCTGCGAGGCGTTGAGGTCGAAGTCGCTGTTGCCCAGGCCGCGGATGTAGAAGCGCGGGAACTCGCGGCCGTAGGAGGTCTCGGCATACACGCTGGGCGCGCGCGAGGCGAGCTGCAACACGGTGTCGCCGGCCTGACCGAAGGCCGCCAGCTTGTCCGGGGTAAGCACGGTCAGCGACATCGGCACCTTCTGCATGTTTTCCACCCGCTTCGAGGCGGTGACGTTCACCGCCTGCAACTCGGTAGTCTTGATGGGTTGCGGCTTGGCCGGTGCGGCAGTGTCCTGGGCCAGCGCCGCTGAGGCAGGCAGGCCCAAGGCCAGGGCCAGGGCGATGGACACGGCAAGTACGGTGGAACGCGACGGACGAACGGACATGAATTTTTCCCCGGATGAAAGGCGACGATGCCGTGACCCGGGCCAAATGCCCCCGCGGCGTCGCAGCATTGTCGTACAAGCGTCGTCGGCGCGAAAGCACCGGCTACTATCACAAGCATGGCCGACTACGTCCGGTGAAGCCCTGCACCGCCCCGTTGGGGTGTGCAAACCGCAGGTTTGCCGAGCCGTGCTGCTTTCAGCGGCAGGCGAACTTCCCATCGCGCCACCACGTTGCCATGCACACCCACGGCAGGTCATGCAGCCGCGCCACCACGCTGCCCGGATCGGGCCTGGTCAATCCGATGCACGTGCCAGTCGGGGTCGTCGACCAGCGACATACCTGCCGGCGCGCTGTCCCGCGGCGGATCCACCGGGCGCGGCGGAGCGACAAGTCGCTCGCCGCGTGGACGCCGCTGGCCAATGTCACCTGTTCAAACCCGCGCGTCAGTGCCCGAGGTTGTCGGTCTCGCCGATGAAGCGCGCCACGTTGTCGTGCAGCAATTTCAGTGAGGGTTCGTGCGCGTACACCATGTGTCCGGACGGATACCAGGCATAGCTGATGTTGCCTTCGAGGCTGGCCGGGATCGGCAGGTGGTGATCTTCGTAATCGGCGGCAAAGAACGGCGTGGCGAGGTCGTAATAACCACCGTTGACGTAGACCTTGAGATTCGGATCCGTCTTCATCGCCAGCGCCAGATCCGGCATCACGTTGGTGGAGGACTGCAGCGCCTCGCCGTGCGCACCTGGCGTCTTGTGCGAAAAGTCCCAATGGTCGATGTCGGCAAACAGCCGGTAGTGGCGATCCTGGCCAAACTTCAGGTCGCGCCGCACGTAATCGTTGAACGCGGCCACATACGCCGAGCTGATCGCCGAGGATTGCGGGTCGTACTCGGAGCTCTTGCCCAGCGGATCGATCGACGGTCCGGAAAACCGCGTGTCCAGCCGCCCGGTCGTGGTGTCGTCGCTGGCCTGCAGTTCGTGCTCGAACATGCCGCCGCTGACACGCAAATCGGCCTTGAGCAGATAGGCCACCGGCAGGCCGGTGTATTGATGCAGTTGCTCGGCCACGGCCTGCTTCTGCGCGGAGCCAAGGCGCGAACCGGCCAGCAGCGCCTGGGCATACGGCCCCAGCGCGTATTTCTCCACTTCCTGCAGGAACGGCTCCAGCGCCGCCGGCTGTTGGGGCAACCGGTGGTGATAGAACGCGGTGGCGGCATACGTCGGCAGCCCCAGCGCGTACGGCAGGTCGATGCCGGGGTTGAACTCGGGGCCATCAATGCTGGTGTCGAAGCTCAGGATCTGCGAGAGCAGGATCACGCCGTTCAAATCGACGCTGTCCTCATTTGTCAGCAGGTTCGCCACCACCGCCGAACGCGTGGTGCCGTAGCTTTCGCCAAACAGATATTTGGGTGAATTCCAGCGCCCGTACTTCGAGAGAAACTGGGTGATGAACTGGGCAAACGCGTGGCCATCGCCATCCACGCCGTAGATCGCCTTCTTGCGCTCCTTCATCTGGTCGTCGCGCTTGGCCTTGTCGGCGTCATCCGCGATCAGCCGGCTGAAACCGGCGCCCGGCGCATCGATGAACACCAGGTCGCTGGCATCGAGCAGGCTGTAGTCGTTGTTGACCAACTGATACGGCGCCGCCGGGGTGTGGCTGTCGTCACTGGTGACAACCCGCCGTGGGCCAAATGCACCCATGTGCAGCCACACCGTGGCCGAGCCCGGACCACCGTTGTAGATGAAGGTGATCGGCCGTTTGCTGGCGTCGACGCCCTGCTTGAAATAGGCGACATAGAACATGCTGACTTGCGGCTCGTCCTCCTTGTCGCCGCTGCCGTGCAGCACCAGCGTGCCCGCCTTGGCCTGGTAATCCACGCGCTGGCCTTCGACCGCCACCGAGCCCTTGCTGGTCGAGGTTTGCGGCTCGACCAGCGTCGCATCGGGCTTATCCGCCGCCGGCGTCTTGTCGGCGGGTTTGTCCGCGGCGGCCATGGCGACGGTGCTCAGCACCAGCGTGGCAAGCACAGCCAGGAGGGGAATCTTGCGCATGACGACAGCCTTCTCGATTGCGGAGGCGTCACGCCTCGGGTCGTGCAGCATAGGCGCACGACAAACGCGCCTTCATCACCCGGAAGTCACGGTTGCGCCAGCAGCACGATCGCCAGCACCGCCAGCACCACGCCGGCGAAATTGACCTTGCTCAGCTGCTCGCGAAACACCAGCAGGCCCACCACGGCACCCAACGCGACCACCCCGATATTCATGCTGGTGAAGACCAGCGCCGGGTGTTGCGGCAGTGCCCGATGGCCGCGCAGGTAAAACAGGATATTGCCGAAATTGAACAGGCCCAGGGCCACGCCGCCCAATGCGCTGCGCATGGTGAAGCGCATCTGGCCTCGGGTGCGCCGCCACCATTGCAGGGCAAAACCCACCACCAGCGCCAGCGCAAACATCGCCTGCAACGACGCACCCAGCGGCACGCCGGCCAGCGCCACCTGCTTGAACAGGATGTCGATCACCCCGAAGCCGACAAACACCAGCAGCGGATACAGCCAGTGCGCCGCGGTTGCCGCCGCTGCGGGCGGGTCTGCAGCGCCAGACAACACGGCGCCGTCAGCCGGGTGCGGGCGCCACACCATGCCAAGCAACGCCAGCAGCCCGAGCGCAATGCCGAGCGCCTTGAGCGCCGTGAGCTGTTCGCCAAACAGCGCAAACGCCGCCAGCAACGACAACAACAGCGACAGACGTTGTGCCGCGTCGCTGCGCACGATCCCGGCATGGCGCACGGAGGCGGCCAACGCCAGAAAGATCGTCGGCAGCAACACGCCCAGTCCGATCAACGCCAGCCACGGTGCGCCCGGCGCCCGCAAGGTATCCAGCGTTGCGGGCAGCAACCACGCCGTGAGCACGCTGGCCACCACATAGTTCCACGCAATGGCCTGCCCCACATCAACGGCGTAGCGCCGTGCCAGCTTCAGCAGCACCGACACCAGCACGCTGCAGATCACGCTCAGCAACACGAAAATCATCCGGCACCCCCACCACGGCCAGCCGGCATTGTGCCGCAGCGCGTGCCGAAGTCACTTCGCGCCGCTCGCTTGCGGATGCCGCGCGAATCCGGCATCACAGCCCCAAGTGGATAGCGACCGGCTCGATCTGCGCGGGACGCTGCGTCGTCCAGGCAGCAGGTAAAGCGGCGGGAGGCGCGCGGCGCGACCGTTCAGATCGCATCCACGGGAATTTTCAGATAGTGCACGCCGTTGTCCTCGGCCGGCGGCAACTGGCCGGCACGCATGTTCACCTGCACCGCGGGCAGCAGCAGCTGCGGCACCGGCAAGGTGACGTCACGCTGCGTGCGCATGGCGACAAACTCGGCCGCGCTGACGCCAGCGTGCACGTGAACGTTGCCATCGCGCTGGGCAGCCACGGTCGTCTCGTACGCAAACTCGTCGCGGCCGGGCGCCTTGTAATCGTGGCACAGGAACATCCGGGTCGTGCCCGGCAGCGCAAAGATCCGCTGGATCGAGCGATACAGCGTGGCGGCATCGCCACCGGGAAAATCGCAGCGGGCGGTGCCGTAATCCGGCATGAACAACGTGTCGCCGACAAAGGCCGCGTCGCCGATCACATGCGTCATGCATGCCGGCGTATGGCCCGGCGTATGGATCGCGGTCGCCTCGATCTGGCCCAGCCGGTAACGCTCGCCATCGACGAACAGATGATCGAATTGACTGCCATCGCGCGCGAACCCGCTACCGGCGTTGAACAACTCGCCGAACGTGGCCTGCACCGCACGGATGTGCTCGCCGATGGCGAGCGTGCCGCCCAGCTGTGCGCGCACATGCTGCGCTGCCGACAGGTGATCCGCATGCACATGGGTGTCGATCACCCACGCCACCGTCAGCCGCTGCGCGCGCACCCACTCGATGATCGCGTCGGCCGCCGCGTGGCCAGTGCGTCCGGACGCCGCGTCGAAATCCAGCACGGCATCCAGCACTGCGGCCTGCAGCGTTGCCGGATCCCACGCCACGTAGCTGAAGGCGTTGCTCGATGCGTGGAAAAATGCCTGCACTCCGGGAGCCTGCATGATCGATTCCTCATGATCCGGTTACGACCACAGACCGCAGCTGCCAAAACACCTGCCGCGTGATGCAGCCCGGCGGCTGGCCGGCTTACTGGGGCGACAGCGCGTACCCCTCTTGCTGCAGGTCGATGACCGTGGTCAGCCCGGACAAGGCCACGGTGACGTGGGCGTCGACCCAGCCGTAGCGAAACCCGTGTTCGGCCATCGCCTGCGCGCACACCGCCACGTCCACGCCCGCCTTGCGCAACTGCGCAATCAAGGCCAGGTTCGGATTCGCCACGCCGTAGATTTTTCGGTACTGCACATCGTTCAGGACAATCGGCGTGGCCTTTCCCGCAGCGATCGCCACGAACTTCAAATGGGCCAGCGGCACCCCCGCGTTGACATACAGGTTCACCGCACGCGCCACGTTATCCAGCGAGGGACTGAGCTGGTCGGGTTTGGCACCGGCCCGACTGAGGCTGAACACCACCTTGTACGTCGCCTCGGGGTCGGGCTGGTAGGCCGCATTCGGCATCGGGTGGAACCTGCCGGCGCCGGCAATGGTCGGGGTCTGCCAGAAATCGTCACCCGCCAGCGCACCGGTGGAGCTCAGGCCCAGCGCGATCATGAGGATGGGCACGCACGCACGGATCATGGCGACCTCGGGGAACTGCCGGTGGCGCACAACGACGCTGGCGCATGCGGTATTGGTCCAGCCTAGCAAGCTGCGCGGCTTTTTGTAATCCAGGAGGACCGGCGCAGCCGGTCGCCCCCGGGAGACCAACGGCCATGGCGCACAAGAACTTGTCGAACCAAACATGGACGCCTATATATTTGCCTTGACAAATATACTTCCAGCAATAAACTGCGCGTCCATGACCACCGAAGCACATGCGCCCACCCCGCCCCGGGAAAGCCTGGGCATGCTGCTGTGCCTGGTACGCGGCGAGATCGTGCGCGCGATGGAAACGGAACTGATGGCGCATGGCTCGAACCTGCGTTTCACCCAGTTCCTGATCATCAAGCGGCTGGCCCGACTGGGACCGATGGGTGCCGGCGAGCTGGCGCGCTCGGTGGATCTGGATGGCGGCGCCATGACCCGCCAGCTCGACCAGCTCGAACGCAAGGGCTATCTGCGCCGCTGCCCGCACGCGCAGGATCGGCGCACCTTGCGCATTGAACTGACTCCGGCCGGCACCACGCTGTGGCAGCAGCTGGCCGACTGCCAGCAGCGTGTCCTGAAGACCGCGCAGCGCGAGCTCAAGGCGGCGCAACGGGCGCAATTGCACGACTACCTGGAACGCGTGCTGCACGCGCTTCGCGACAAATCCTGAACCTCGTCCCGGACCCCAGTTCATGCGTCTGCACTTGCTCGCGGCAGCAACCGCACTGACCCTCGCGTTATCCGCCTGCGTCAGCCGCGGTGGCCTGCATCCCCAAGGCACCTTGACGGCAGCCGACACGCTGCAAGCCCGGCGTAGCCTGGCCGATCTCGACACATCGCCTGCAGCATGGCCCGCCGCGGACTGGTGGACGGAACTCGGGGATGCCCAACTGAGCGCGCTGATCGGCGAAGCGCTGCAGGACAATCCCGACCTGGCGGTGGCCGACGCCCGCGCGCGCGCCGCGCAGGCGCAAGCGGGTCTGGCCGACGCCGCGCGCCTGCCCGACGTGAACGCCGGAGCCAGTGTCACCGGTGCACGCATCCCGGCTACCGTGTTGCCCGCTGGCGGCCACTTCCTGGCGAGCAAATACGCCTACGCCAGGTTCACCTGGGGCCTGGATGTGTGGGGTGGCAAACGCGCGGCCTGGCAGGCCGCGGTGGGCGCGGCACGGGCGGCCGAGGTGGCAGCCCACGCCGCCCGCAGCGAACTGTCCGGCAATGTCGCCCGCGCCTATGCGCAACTGGGCTATGCGTTTGTCAGCCAGGATCTGGGCACGGCCGAACTGACGCGTGCCAACGCCGCGCGCGAGCTGACCCGACAGCGTTTCGCTGCCGGCATCGACAATCGGATCCAGCTCAAACAGAGCGATGCCGAAGTTGCCAGCGCGCAGCAGAACATGGCGCTGACCAACCGCACGGTGGTGGCGGCCCGCGCAGCCTTGTCCGTGCTGCTGGGCAAGGGCCCGGATCGAGGTTTGCAGATCCAGCGCCCGCAGCTGCTGGCGCCGGCGCCACTGACCGTGCCGGCCAACCTGCCGCTGGGTTTGCTGGGGCATCGCGCCGATCTGGTCGCCGCGCGCTGGCGCGTCGAAGCCGCCAGCGAGGACATCCAGGCCACCCGGACGGAGTTTTTGCCAAATATGAGTCTCGGCGCGATGGTGGGGGTCATCGCGCGGGGCGGCGGCAATCCACTCACGTTGCCGGCGCGGTTCTACCAGTTCGGGCCGTCGCTGAGCCTGCCCATTTTTGACGGTGGCCGCCTGCGGGCCGAACTGGCCGGCAAGGATGCCGCCTACGACCTGGCGGCAGCGCAATACAACCAGACGCTGGTCGCCGCCCTCAATCAAGTCGCCGACGACTTCTCGGCGCTGCAATCGCTCGACGCACAGATTGCCGCCCAACAACGCGCGCGCGATGCCGCCAGCGCAGCGTGGGACCTGGCCCGGCAACGCTACCAGGCCGGTATCGGCAGTTATCTGGAAGCACTCAGCGTGCGCCAACAGCTGCTCGCGGCCGAACGCGGCAGCGCCGCGCTGGCGGCGCAGCGCGTGGACATGTCACTGCAACTGATTCAAGCCCTCGGCGGCGGCTACCAGCCAGGCGCCGACCACGTCCCACCGACCATCCCGACCCATTCCTGAGCCACGCCGATGTCCGCACAAATACCACCCGCCACCGACAACGCGGCAGCCACTCCGCCCGCAGCGGTAGCCGCGACCAGGCGCGGCTCGCGCAGCTTCCTGCTGCGTGTCCTCGGCAGCGTGATCCTGCTCGCCGGCATCGGCTGGGCCGCGTGGTATTTCCTCGACGGGCGCTGGTATGCCGGTACCGACGACGCCTACATCAACGGCAACGTGGTGCAGATCACGCCGCAGATCGCCGGCACCGTGGTCAGCATCGGCGCCGATGATGGCGACCTCGTGCACGCTGGCGCCGTGCTGGTGCAGCTCGATCCCAGCGATACCGAGGTAGCGCTGGCCGAAGCGAAGGCGAATCTGGCCAACACGGTGCGCAAGGTGCGTGGCCTGTACTCCAGCGTCAACGGCGCGCGCGCCGATGTGGCGGCACGCCAGACCGCAGTGGACAAGGCGCGGGCCGACTACAACCGCCGCGTGGCGCTGGCCAGGTCCGGGGCGATCTCCACCGAGGAGCTGGCGCACGCCAGCGATGCGCTGACCACGGCCGAAAGCGGACTCATCGCCGCGCAGCAGCAGTACCAGACCAGCCAGGTATTGGTCGACGATACCGTGGTGGCCTCGCACCCGGACGTGCGGGTTGCAGCGGCGAAGCTGCGCGCCGCATTGCTCAACAACGCCCGCGCGACACTGGTGGCGCCCGTGGCCGGCTATGTGGCCAAACGCTCGGTGCAGGTCGGCCAGCGTGTACTGCCGGGCACGGCGCTGATGGCGGTGGTACCGCTGCAAGGCGTCTGGGTCGACGCCAACTTCAAGGAGACGCAGCTCACCCACATGCGGATCGGCCAGCCGGTGGCCATCGAATCGGACGTCTACGGCAGTGCGGTGAAGTACCAGGGCAAGGTGGGGAGCCTTGGCGTCGGTACCGGCAGCGCGTTCTCGTTGTTGCCGGCACAGAACGCCACCGGCAACTGGATCAAGATCGTGCAGCGCATCCCCGTGCGCATCGTGTTCGACGACCCCGCGCAATTGCGGCAGCACCCGTTGCGCCTGGGCATGTCGGTCACCGTGGATGTCGGCTTGCATGACCAGAGCGGCGCCATGCTGGCGCGGCAGTCACCAACGCAACCTGCGTTCAGCACCGACGTGTATCGACAACAGCTGGCCCATGCCGACGCGGCGATCACGCAGATCATCGACGCCAACCTGGC
>DAITPL010000010.1:45758-47732 GCA_036833615.1 Rhodanobacter sp. | reverse complement strand
GTTGCAGCGCACGCTGTCCCGGGCGCTGGCCACCTGGCGGTTGGGCAAGTCCGGCGTGGACCCGCAGTTGGTGGCCCAGGCCACGGCGCCGGCGGATTTGCAAACGATCAAGGTCGAGGATGGCAAGTTGGCCGGGCAAAGTGGCGAGCAGTCCTTCATGCTGGCGTATGCGATGGGTTTCATCCTGTACATCGCCGTGTTGATTTACGGCCAGCAGACGATGACGTCGGTGGTTGAAGAAAAGAACTCGCGCATCATGGAGGTATTGGCATCGTCGCTGACACCGTTTCAGATGTTGCTGGGCAAGGTGCTCGGCGTGGGCGCGGCGGGCCTGGCGCAGATGGCGATCTGGGGCGGCTCGGCAGCGCTGCTCAGCAGCCAGCGCGGGCCGCTGGGCATGTTGTTCGGCATGAATGCGAGCACCCTGCAAAGCTTGCCGATCCCCAGCATGTCAGCCAGCGTGCTGGTGGTCTTCCTGCTGTATTTCCTGCTCGGCTTTCTGCTCTACGGCGCGTTGTACGCGGCCATCGGGGCGATGTGCAATTCCATCCAGGAGACGCAGCAGTACGCGTTGTTCGTCACCATGTTCATCCTGGTTGGCTTCTTTGCCATGTTCAGCGTGATCCGGGATCCCAACAGCACGTTGGGCATGGCGATGTCGCTGGTGCCGTTCTTCGCGCCGTTCGTGATGCCGGTGCGCTGGTCGATGACCACGGTGCCGCCGCTGGAACTGGCGATCTCGCTCGGCCTGATGGTCGTCGGCCTGCTCGCGTGCACCTGGCTGGCCGGACGCATCTACCGCACCGGCATCCTGATGTACGGCAAGAAGCCGTCATGGCGCGAGGTGTGGCGCTGGATCAGGGCGTGACGAAGGCGCTTCCACCAGAGATTTCGCGCGCTCAGCTGGGGTCGAACAGTTCCGCCTGCAAGCGGTAGTCGTCGCGATCGACGAAGCCGGCCAGGCCGACGCCGACGAGCCGGTAGCGCGCGTCGGCGGGACGGTCGACGCGCGCGCGCAATGCGCAGGCAAGGTCGCCCAGTTCGGTGGCGGAGGCGGGACACGTGGATGGCGTGAGGCTGCGGGTCAGCGTGTGGAAGTCGGCCGTCTTGAGTTTCAGCACGACGGTGCGCGCGACGCGTGCGGACTCGTGCTGATAGCTCGCCCAGGTGTGGTTGGCCAGCGCGCGGATGGCCGGCTCCAGGTCGTCCAGCGTGAGGTCGTGTTCGAACGTGTCCTCGCTGGAAATTTGCAGGGTCGGGCGGTCGGGTTGCACCGGGTGTTCGTCGATGCCCAGCGCCAGCTCGTGCAGGCGTGTGCCCCAGCGCCCGAAGTGCCGGGTCAATTCGGCGCAGGTGTGCGCGCGCACGTCGGCGACGGTGCCGATGCCGAGCGCGTGCAAGCGCGCCTCGGTCACCTTGCCCACACCGGGCAGGCGGCCGACCGGCAGTGGCGCGAGAAACGCGCTGACCTGGCGCGGCCGGATCACGCACAGGCCGTCCGGCTTGTTCCAGTCCGAGGCAATCTTGGCCAGGAATTTGTTTGGCGCCACGCCAGCGGAAGCCGTGAGCCCGGTTTCCTCGCGAATCGCGTCGCGGATCGCCATTGCGGTGGCCGTGGCCGACGGCAGGCCGCTGTCCAGCGCACTGACGTCGAGATAGGCCTCGTCCAGCGACAACGGTTCGATCAGTGCGGTGTGCCGCGCAAAGATCGCGCGAATCTGCTGCGACACTTCGTGATAGCGCGCGAAATCCGGCGGCACGAAAATCAACTGTGGACACAAGCGTTCGGCCCGCGCCGACGGCATCGCCGAACGCACACCAAACACCCGCGCCTCGTAGCTGGCGGTGAGCACCACCGAGCGCGTGCTGCGCCACGCCACGGCAATGGGCTTGCCGCGCAACGCCGGGTCGTCACGCTGCGCCACCGACGCATAAAACGCGTCCATGTCGATGTGCAGAATCTTGCGCGTTGGT
>DAITPL010000010.1:26012-45658 GCA_036833615.1 Rhodanobacter sp. | reverse complement strand
GCTGCCGCGCGCGACGCGCAACACGTGGCGCCCGGCAGCCAGCGCACGCACGTCGACCATCGCCTGCAGCGCGGGGCGGTCCGTGCGTGGGTCGCTGCCGGCGTCGTAGCGCAACGTCGCCAGCGGCCGCCCGTCCAGCGTGACCGCATGCAGGCGCGCCAGGCAATCAAGCAAGGCCTCGCCGCGGGCGGCGCCAGCAGCCAACGCCAGCGCGCGGGCACAGGCGTGTCGCTGGGCCGGCGCATCGTGCTGCGGTCGGTAGGGCACGGTCAGGCGCAGGTAGGATCCGTCGATCACGGCACTCTGGATAAACGGGATGGCCGGATCATGCAGCGGGTCGCGTTGATCGTCGTAATACGCACTGCGCAGCATGTGCACATCGTCGACGCTGTAGGGAAACAATGCGTAGCTTCCAGCGTGGACGGATTTTTTCATCGCACTCAGGCTGAAGGTCACGGCCAGGATCACCACGGCGATGGCGCCGGCCGTCAGCAGATGGATGCCGCGTTCGCTGCCGTGGCTGGACAGCAGCGCCATCACCTCGGAACGCCGACCAATGCCGCTGCGCGACAGCATGCTGAAGGTGCCCGTAAGCAAGCGTCGCGGCAGGCCACCCTGGCGCAGGCGGTGGCCATAAAAGCGATCGACGCTACGCGAGACCAGCAGCAACAGGAGGATGCAGGCGAAGCACAGGCCGAACATCACGAAGAGATTCACCCGCACAGCAGCCAGCGACTTGACCGCCATGATCAGCGCAAACAGCACCGCCACCAGCAAACTGATGTGCAATAGCAGTGAGGCGAGCATCACGCCAATGGCGAACACCACGGTGGCCCGGTTGTCGGCCCGTTCGATGGATTGCGCGGCGCTGCCGTGTCGGTGCTGTTCGAATTCCCGACGCACCGGGCCCATGCGCAACTTCGCCCAAAGCACACCATCGGGATACACCGAATGCATGCCGACCAGGGCGATCCATTGCGCGCGCAGCAACAGGTGCAGGCCAAATGTCACGGCCAGGATCAGTGCCGCGCTCTTGAGATAGACATATAGCGGCAGCACCACCCCGGCCAGGTCGGTGTCCAGTCGCGGGGTCAATGCGAACATCTGGCGGTCCAGCCAAACCGGCAACTGCAACATGGCGAATACCGCCACGCCGGAGATCAACAGTTCCACCTCCCAGGTCGGCGTGGTGTGCTTCGGCAGCGGGTCGCGATCCGGTGTCGGCGTGGCGTTGCCAGTCATCGCGGCCTCCGCCCGGTAACACCGCGATCGACGGCACGCCTCACGAACTGCCCCGTCGGGTGCGCAACGGCTGCGCGTCGAGGCGCGCCATCAGCTGTCGCGCCAGGCGTGCGGCTGCCTGCGGCTGCTCAGCCAGGAACAGGAACGGCTCAACCAGCTCCAGCTCCATGAGCAGGAACTGACCGGCGCTGACCACGCCATCGACGCGCGCGTACGCATGATCGCCGTACCCGAGTGCCGCCACCGTCGCCAGCACGCGCTCAGCCGCAACCAGCGTGGCGGCGTCGGGCATGCCGGGTTCGACGCTGCCGCCAAAGTCCCGCTGAACCCGATAGTCGCCTGGTGCAGGGCGTTTGATCACGGCGTGACTGAAGACGCCGGCGAAGTACAGCAGTGACCACTCGCCGGCGCTGGCCACGGCGGGTACGAACGGCTGCAGGAGGTAAGCATGTTCGGTCGGCAATCCGGTCAGTGCCTGAGCGAACTCGCGCTCACCGACGACCCCACGCAGCGTGTGCCACGCACCGCCGCTGATGGTCGGCTTGATCACCACCTGCTCGCCGCGCATGGCTGCCAGCGCGGGGCCCAATTCGCTGCCATGGATGAGCCGGGTCGGGATGGTATGCACGCCATGGGCGGCCAGTTCCAGCAGGTAGCGCTTGTCGCTGTTCCAGCGCAGCAGCGCGTTGTCGTTGATGGTCGGCACGCCGAGTTGGTCGAGCCGATCCAGCCAGGCCAGAAACGCCGCGTAGTGCTTGAAATAATCCCAGATGGTGCGGATCAACACTGCGTCGAAGCTGGACCAGTCCACTGTCGGGTCATTCCATATGCACGACACCGGCTCGCTGCCGAGCTGTGCCAGCGTGGCGGCCAGCTGGGCGTCGTCCGCCTGGATCAGCGGGTAGTCTGCGGCTGTGGCAAACGCGATCCGGCGGCTGGTGGGGCGAGCAGGCATGGTGGCTCACGGTGGCGGCCAGACTGATGGCCATGGTCGGGAAGCGGATCTGGAACCTTGCAGCAGCATTGGGCGACGCCGCGATGGCCAGCGCACGGTTCCCTGTGCGCAACATCGCGGCCGATAGTGTTTCGGCACGCATGGTGGTTGTCAATTTGCCGGCCTGACGGCGGCTGTCGCGAAGGCGGACGGTCGCTTGCGCTGCGGCCATGGCGTCGGCTGTGCACGACAGTTCGTCAGGTGCAGGGCGCCGTGGCTGACGGGTGGCAATTGCTGAAACGGGCCGGACAGTGTCAAGGTAGCCGCCATGCCCATCGAACCTGCGAATACCTACGCCCGCCGCCTGAACTCGTGGGACGCGGCGATGATCGTCATCGGCGGCATCATTGGCGCCGGCATTTTCCTTACCCCGGCAACCGTGGCGCAGAACACTTCGTCCGCCACGGAAGTGCTGGTGCTGTGGGTGCTGGGCGGCTTGCTGACGCTGTCCGGGGTGTTGTGTTACGCCGAGCTTGGCGCGCGGCGGCCCCAGGCTGGTGGTATTTATGTCTATTTGCGCGAGGCGTTCGGTTTGCTGCCGGCGTTTCTGTTCGGCTGGACCATGGCGCTGATCAATTACCCTGGCAGCGTGGCCGCGGTGGCCACCATGTTTGCCGAATACTTGTGCTCGGCCATCGGGCTGCACTCGGTGTTGTACGTGAAGCCGGTGGCGGTCGGGGCGATCGTGTTCATCGTCGGCATCAACTTGTTCGGGATTCGCGCGGGCGCGTGGTTGCAGAACATCTTTACCGTATTGAAGCTGGCCGCGGTGGCGTTGCTGGTGGTTGCTGGCCTGGTGCTGGCGCGTGACCAGCCTGGCCTGGCCTGGGTGCCGGACACCACGCCGCCACTGTCGCGCTGGGCGTTTGCCGGCGCGTTGCTGCCGGTGCTGTTTACCTACGGCGGCTTTCACTACCTCAACGATCTGGCGGGTGAAGTGCGCAACCCGCAGCGCATCTTGCCGCGCGCGCTGGGCCTGGGCATGGCCGGCGTGGTGGTGTGCTACGTGCTGGCCAATCTGGCGTACTTGTCGGGGCTGGGGCATGCGGGGCTCGCCGCGAGTTCGGCGCCAGCGGCGGACTTGCTGCGCAAGCTGCTGGGTGAGCGCGGCGCCACGGTCATTGCCATCGGCATTGCCTGTTCCACCTTTGGTTATTGCAGCATCGCCATTGCCGGCGGTGCGCGCGTGTTGCAGACGATGGGTGCCGACGGCGTGTTTTTTCGCGCCACCGCCCGCATTGACCCGCGCACGCGGGCACCACAGGTTGCGCTGGCGGCGCTTGGCGCGTGGGCGATCGTGCTCACGTTGTCCGGTACGTTCAACCAGTTGCTCAATTACTCCACGGTCGGCGAGTGGTTTGGCCACGTGTTTGGCATCGCCACGCTGTTCTGGTATCGCAAGCACTTCATTGATGAGCCGGCGCCCTATCGGGTGCCGTTCTATCCGCTGCTGCCGCTGATTTTCGTGATCACCGTGTTTGCGGTGATCGTTGCCAGCGCCATCCATGCACCGGGCGATGCGGGCATGAGCCTGTTGATTGTTGCGCTGGGTTTGCCGGTGTACTACGGCTGGCGGCGCTGGTCGGGCCCGCGCCCGTCATAGCGCGTGCGGTGGACGTGGGTCGGCGGGAGCAGTTTCGACCGCGTACTTTTGCATCGCCGGGCAGCCCGGCGCGTCACGGCTGACACCGTTCCCTCAGGAGTTGTACGCATGCCGCATCCCAGCCTGCAGCGGCATAATGGCAGGGGCTTGCCCGCGAGGTTGGTTGCCGTGCGTTGTCGTGGATGGTTCTGGATATGCCTGCTGGCTTTGGGCGCCTGTCAGGCGCGGGAAACCCCGGACGTGACGGATCTGGCCAGGCCGGACGCCGCCGTGCAGGTCGCGCTTGATCAGGTGCAGCAGGCTGGAGCCGTCGAGCATGCTGCCGATGGCGTGGCACAACGCCGCTACGCGTTTCAGCCGTCCGCACAACCGCGGATCACGCTGACGCCGGCACGTGGCACGTGGAATTGGTCGGCCCGGGGCGAGTTGCACGTACGGGTACAGAATGCGATGGCATGGGCAGTGACCTTGAACATCGAGGTTGACGACGCGGCAGGCCAGCAGCTGCGCGCGACCGTCGGGGTGCAACCGGGCCCGGCGCAGACGCTGGTGATCCCGCTGCATGCGACATCGCCGCGCAGCGCGGGCATGCAGGTCGGCCCGCCCATGCCGTTTGTCAATCAGGGTCAGCCGACGTTGCTCGCCACTCGCGTGGAGGGTGCGCTCGATCTGCGCCGCGTGCGTGCGATCCGGCTGGGCATGCCCGCGCCACAAGCGGCGCAAACGCTGTTGTTCGGACGCGTGGCAACGGTCGCGGGCGAGCCGGCGTTGCGCGCCGCATATACGGCGCTCGTCGACCGCTTTGGTCAGTCCACGCGTGGCCACTGGCCAGAGAAAATCGACTCCGACCAGGCGCTGCGGGCGGCGCACGCCCGCGAGCACGCGGCCTTGGCCGCTGGCGACGCCAGCGTCACGCACGATCCCTGGGGCGGACGTCTGGACGGCCAGATGTTGGACCGGACGGGCTGGTTTCACACGCAAAAGGTGGCCGGCCGCTGGCAATTGGTGACGCCTGCAGGCCACGCGTTTTTCTCGCTGGGCGTCAATGCCGTGGCGGCGGATGGTGGCCGCAGCTATGTTGCCGGTCGCGAGTACATGTTCGAGGATTTGCCGCCGGATGCGGGCGAGTGGGCGGCGTTTTACGGCACCGGTGACAGCCGCAGCCCCGACCAGGGGGCCAGCCAGGGTATCGGTTACAACCATGGGCGCTGGTTTGATTTTTACGCGGCAAATTTGTCTCGGGTCGATGGCAAGGATTGGCTGGGCGCGTGGCGGGCGCGCGCGCTGGAGCGCCTGCAGGCGTGGGGCTTCAATACCGTCGGCAACTGGAGTGATGCTGCCCTGGGCGCGGCGCACCGGCTGCCGTACACGCGCTCGATCAACATTGCCGGTGACTATGCGAACGTCGCGACCGGCTATGACTACTGGGGGCGCATGCCCGATCCGTTCGATCCGCGTTTTGTGCGCGCGACCGATGCGGCCGTACGCAAGGCGACCGCCGGGGCGCGCGACGATCCCTATCTGCTGGGTTACTTTGCCGACAACGAACTGGCCTGGGCTGGCACCGGGCCGCAAGGCCGCTGGGGCCTGGCCATGGGCACGTTGCGCGGCGATGCGCATAGTCCGGCCAAGCAGGCCTTCATCGCGATGTTGCGCAAGAAATATGTGGCGCCGGAAACCCTGGCCGCGGCGTGGGGCATCGCCCTGGTGTCATGGGACGCGCTGAATGCAACGGGTTTCGTGGCGCCCGTCCCGGTCGAGACGCATCCGGCCATCACTGACGATTACCGCGCCTGGCTGCGGCTGTACGCAGATACCTATTTCCGGACTGTGGCGGATGCCATTCACACCTACGACCCGCATCATTTGTTTCTCGGCGGGCGCCTTGCGGTGCGCACGCCGGAAGCCGTGGCGGCCTGTGCGCAGTTCTGCGACGTGGTCAGCTTCAACGTTTACGCCGACCTGCCACAGCACGGTTTCGATGTGGCGGCCATGCATCGGCTGGACAAGCCCGTGCTGATCAGCGAGTTCCACTTTGGCTCTGCCGACCGCGGGCCGTTTGGCAGCGGCGTGGTGGCGGTGGGCAGCGAGGCACAGCGCGGGGAAGCCTATGCGCGCTTTGTCGCCGCCGCAGCGAGCAATCCGGACATCGTTGGCGCGCACTGGTTTCAGTATGCCGATCAACCCGTCACCGGGCGTTTGCTGGATGGCGAAAACAGCCATGTCGGACTGGTGGGCATCACCGATATCCCGTTCGCCGGATTCGTGCGCTCCGTGCAGGAGGCGAATCGCCAACTGGTGCATTGAGCGCGTGGCATGCACGGCGTCGGCCGATCCCGGTGGGTCGTTGAAGGTCAGTCGTGCCGACGGTTTTGCCTGGTGCCCCCAGGTGGGTATTGAAAGCCGGCGGGCAGTGCCCGCCCTACCACAGCGACCGGCCCTCCGCTCCGTGGGGCGCGCACTGCCCGCCGGCTTTTGCCACCCAACAGCGACCGGCCCTCCGCTCCGTAGGGCGGGCACCGCCCGCCGTTGCATGCGACGGGACGGGCACGGGTCGCCATGGTGTGCGTCGGCGGTTTGCGGCTTTACGCCAGGCTGGTGGCGACACCAAAACTGATCGCCATGATCGCGGCCACGGCCATGCATGCGCTGCCGGGGCGCACGCGGTGTGCGTCGATGCGCGGGGTCAGTCGCCAGATGAGCGCGGCGCCGACCAGCATGTCCGCGACCAGTGCCCAGCGCAGCGCGCCGGAGTGCAGCAGCGCCGTATAGGGCGGATGCAGATGGCCTTCAGCCGCAGCGACCACCGTGATGAGCGCGATGCTGATCAGTGCCCACAGCAGACAGGCGAAATACAGGCGATTGAACACCACCGCGGTACCTTCGGCCCAGCGCAGGACACACCAGCCGATCAGGGCAAAGACGAGCGCGGCCATGGAGCTGTACAGCACCCACCACAACGCGGTGCTGACGAGGGTGAGTACCGTGGTCATGCGACTTCGCGAAACCCCAGCTTGCGCAACAGCTTGGCCATCAGCCAGGCCGGACCGATCAGCAGGTACGACACGTCGGTGAGAAAGCTCGGGCGCCGCCCCTCGAAGTGATGGCCGACGAATTGGCCGATCCAGGCGACGATGAATACGCCGATGGCCAGATAGCACAACCCGGCTGTGCCCAGTTCGACAAACAGCAGGTGCGTGATCAGCGCCAGTACGACGAATGCGATGAGCAGCGCCGCGGCCAGCCGGTGAGAATGTTTCCAGTACCAGTAAAACGCCAGCACGATCACCAGCACGGCCCAGGCGCCGGGGCGCGCAAACGATGCTGGCACCGGGATGATCCACAGCAGCGCAATCACCGACCACACGATTGGCGGCACGCACAGCCAGTGGGCGATCTGGTTGGTCGGATTGCGATGGTCGGCACTGTAGCTGTCAAGCCAGTCCTGCATGCTGCGCATGATTGCATCCCCCTTGGTCATGACATACGGTCAATGGGCACCGCTTCTGGATAGCAGATTGCGCACCGGCACGCCAGCGATGACCGGCGCCATGCGGCCAACGCCGGTCAGATCTGCTGGCGGATGAGGCGAGCAAGGGCGCGCCGCCGCATGGTTGTTGCCACACGGTCAGCGGTCACCAGGCGTGCTCAGGCCAACTGGATGTTGGCCAGACGCTGCAGGGCTTCGGCATATTTTTCGGCCGTGCGGGCGATCACGGCGTCGGGAATCACCGGGCCGGGCGCGGTCTTGCCCCAGTCCTGGGTTTCCAGCCAGTCGCGCACAAACTGCTTGTCGTAGCTGGGCGGGCTGATGCCGGTGCGGTATTGGTCTGCCGGCCAGAAGCGCGAGGAATCGGGCGTGAGCATTTCATCCATCACGTACAGCTTGCCGTTGGCGTCGGTACCAAACTCGAACTTGGTGTCGGCAATGATGATGCCGCGCTCGGCCGCATACGCGGCGGCCCACTTGTAGATGGCCAAGGTGGCGTCGCGCACTTTGCCGGCCAGCTCGCTGCCAACCGCGCCGACCACGCTGGCATAGCTGACGTTTTCGTCATGGTGACCAGATGCCGCCTTGGTCGACGGGGTGAAGATCGGCTCCGGCAATTGCTGCGCCTGCTTGAGCCCGGGCGGCAGCGTGATGCCGCACAACGCGCCGCTGGCCTGATAGTCCTTCCAGCCCGAGCCAATGAGGTAACCGCGCGCGATCGCCTCCACCGGCACCGGTTGCAGCCGCCGCACCACGACCGAGCGCCTGGCGTACAGCGCCAGATCGGTGCCCGCCGGCAGCACGTCGGCTACCGGCACGTCGAGCAGATGGTTCGGCACCAGATGCGCGGTCCTGGCAAACCAGAAGTTGGAGATCTGCGTCAGCATTTCGCCCTTGCCCGGAATCGGGTTGGGCATCACCACGTCAAATGCCGACAGCCGATCCGTGGCCACCATCAGCAGCCGATCGGCGGACAACGCGTAGACGTCGCGCACCTTGCCGCGATGGATCAGTTCCAGGCCAGGCAGGTTGGATTGCAGCAGGGTGGTTGGCACTTTCGGTACGTCCGCAAGCTCGGGAGTGCACCATTCTAACCGTTGCACCGCAAAGGGATCACCACGCGCTGCTAGAATCGCAAGCCTTTCCATGGTCGTTGTTGCCGATGCACATCTTGATGATGGCGGTTTTGTGCGCGTGCGCCGTCGCCAGCCCACTCGCTGCAGCGCAGGCGGTTGCAGCAACTCCGCCAAGCCGGCTGGGCTTGTGTGCGGCGTGCCACGGTGCGCAAGGGCATGCCAGCACGCCCGGGGTGCCGCACCTGGCGGGTCAGCGCGTGGATTATCTGCGCGCGGCATTGCGCCAGTATCGCAGCGGGCAGCGTAACGTGGCGGTGATGCGCACGGCCGTCGGCCCGCTCAGCGACGCCGAGCTTGACGCGTTGGCCGTGTGGTACAGCCGGCAATCACCGCCGGTGCCGGGGCAACCGTGAGTTTTACCTACACGCTCTGGCTGGCGTTTCTCGGCATGCTTGTTGGCCGCGGGCCCGGCGCGATCATGGGTGCGGTGGTGGGTTTTGTGCTGGACAGCCTGCGCCACAGCCAGCGCCAGCGTGCGGTCCCCGAGGCCGGCGGCTTTGTCGGTCCGCTGTTCACTTTGCTCGGCGCGGTGGCCAAGGCCGATGGCCGTGTGTCGGAAGCAGAGATTGCCGTGGCCGAGCGCCTGATGACGCGCATGGGCTTGACTGGCGAACAACGTCAGCGGGCGGTGGCCAGTTTCAATGTGGGCAAACAGCCCGAGTTCGACGTCACCGGCACCATCGACGCACTGCGCCGCTGGGCCGGCGTGCGTCGTGACCACGCCTTTCCCGTGCTGGATGTGGTGATTGAAACGGTGCTGGCGGAGGGCCATCCGCCGCCGGAGAAAATGGCCATCCTGCGGCAATTGGCGTTTGCCTTGCGCGTCAGCGACATGGAGTTGATGGCGTTGCTGGCGATGAAGGGCTATGCATGGAACGCCGGCGCCGGTGCGCATGGCCGCGGTCGCGGGCAAACCTACGGCTGGGCCCGCGGCAATGGCTATGTGCCGCCGCAGCGCAATACCCAGGGGCCCGATCCCTATGTCGTGCTGGGTATCGATCGGCACGCCGACGAACGCACGGTGAAGCACGCTTATCGCAAGCTGATTTCCGAGCATCACCCCGATCGCCTCGGCGATCTGCCGGAAGACATGCGGCGGCAGGCCGAGTCGCGTGCCAGCGAAATCAACGCCGCGTATGACCGGATCAAGGAGCTGCGCGGGTTCAAGTAGGCGACGGCTTTGCCGCCGGTCATCCCGCTCCCGCCAGAGCGAGAGCGGCGCAAGCCCGATACGGCGACACGGCGGCACGGCGCGTGGCGGCGTGGCAGACTGGAAATCCGTTTTCGCGCCCGCACCATCCTCGACCAGACATGCCCATGAGCAAACAAGCCCCGATCATCGCCCCATCCATTCTCGCTGCCGACTTCGCGCGGCTCGGTGAGGACACTGCCGCGGCGCTGGCTGCCGGTGCGGACTGGGTGCACTTTGACGTGATGGACAACCATTACGTGCCCAATCTGACCATGGGCCCGATGGTGCTGGCGGCGCTGCGCAATCATGGCATCACCGCGCCGATTGACGTGCACCTGATGGTCAAACCGGTGGATCGCATCGTGCCGGATTTTGCCAAGGCCGGCGCCAGCGGCATCAGCTTTCATCCCGAAGCCAGCGAGCACATTGATCGCACGCTCGGCCTGATCCGGGACTCCGGTTGCCAGGCCGGGCTGGTGTTCAATCCGGCCACGCCACTGGCGTACCTCGATTACGTGATGGACAAGCTCGACCTGATTCTGATCATGTCGGTCAATCCCGGTTTCGGCGGGCAGCGGTTCATTCCGGGCACGCTGGAAAAATTGCGTCAGGCGCGTGCGCGCATCGACGCCAGTGGCCGCGCGATCCGGCTGGAAGTGGACGGTGGGGTGACGGCGGCCAATATCGGTGCGATTGCCGCGGCCGGCGCCGATACCTTCGTGGCCGGTTCGGCGATCTTCCACGCCGCGGACTATCGCGCTGAAATCGCCGCGATGCGACGGGCCATTGGCTGATGGTCCCGGCGGTTGCCGCTGGGGTGCACGCAGAAAAAATCCCGACGCAGCGTGCATGCGTCGGGATAAACGTCGTCAAGACGAGAGAGGAAACACCATGTGATTGGCGTTGGCCGCCACCACCGCCTTGAGGGTGAGCGGAGGCGGTGACGGCCGGATCCACGGCAATGGAAAGCCGCCAATCACCAAGTCTGACCGGGCGCGTGCGGTTTGGTTCCCGGCCCATCTGAATGAGCTGAACGGCGTTGCGCCGCCGAGTATGCTGCGCCCTGCGCCAAGCCCGCGTAATCGGCGGCTTGGCGGACCGTGCCGATCATCGGGGCAACTCCAGAGCCATGCAGAATCTGCCAACGTACACATTGACTGGGCATTTGCGCCGTCGGTTCCCTGTGTGGTGTCGAGCGTTACCACGGCGTATGGCGGGCCTGCTGGCGGCTGCGGCCCTGTTGACTGGCAGCCTGGTGCTTGCCGCGGCGCCGAAGCCGGAGGTTGCGGCCACGCCAGCGCCAACCGGACAGCACTTTGCCGTGCACGGCGCGCGCGACGGCGCGGTGCCGGCATGGACGATCAGCGCAGTGGCACCGCCTGGCTGGACGGCCGACTGCTGCACCTACGCGAAAGCCATTGGCGTGAACTTCGTGCTGTATCGCGGCGAATGGACCGGCAACCCGCAGCGGGTGATGGTGCTGAACGTGTGGCCGCGCAAGTTGCCGACGCTGGCCGCGGAGATCGAGGCCGACCGCAGGCATTACCTGCAGACCGACCCCGCCGCGAAAGTCCGCGACATCACCATTCACCACCCTGGCATGCCGTGCCAGGCCACGTGGTATCAAGGCACCGATCAGGTCGACGACATCGTGGTGTTTTGTGCGCCGGCAGCGGCAAGCGATATCCGCTGGAGCTGGTCGATGACGCTCGACGCTGGCGATACCTCGCGCCGTGCGCTGCTTGCGGCGTTCATGCGCGTGGTGATGACTTCGCGCCATGGGCGTGAGGCGACACCCGGCCGGTGATGTGGTGCGTGCGGATTGCGCGTGCGCGCGACGCAAAGCCGGCGGGCAATGCCCGCCCCGCAACAGCGCCGACTGCCTGCCACGCCACACCAACGTTCGCGACCCGGGCTTCGTAGGGCGGGCACGGCCCGCCGCAACCCACGCCGGAAAGCTGGCGGGCAATGCCCGCCCTACAACAGCCAGCGTTCCTGCCCCCAGGCTAACGCCCGCGCGTGTGGGTGGGGCTGGGCACTGCTATCTTGACGGACTCATCAGCCGTGGACAGTTGCAACGTGATCTCCCAAGACGAATTCGACGCGTTGGCGGCACAAGGGCACACGCGTATTCCGCTGGTGCGCGAGGTGTTTTCCGATCTCGATACGCCATTGTCGGTGTACTTGAAACTGGCCGACGGCCCGTACACGTTTCTGTTCGAGTCGGTGGAAAGCGGTACGAGTTGGGGCCGTTATTCCATCATCGGCCTGCCGGCCAGGCGCGTGTATCGCCTGCGCGGGCATGAGCTTGAGGTGGAGGACTGCGGCGAGGTCACCGCGCGCCGCCACGTGGACGACCCGCTGGCGGAAATCGAGCAGTTGCGCCAGCACTACGACGTGCCACGCCTGCCGCAACTGCCCGCGTTCAGCGGCGGGCTGGTCGGCTACTTTGGGTTCGAGACGATCGGTTACATCGAGCCGCGTTTGGCGCAGTGGGATCGCGCCGACGAACTGGGCACGCCCGATGTGTTGCTGATGCTGGCCGAAGAGGTGGCCGTGTTCGACAACCTCAAAGGCCGCCTGTATCTGATCGTGCACGCCGATCCGACCCAGCCGCAGGCCTGGGCCGCGGCGCGGCGACGGCTGGATGCGCTGGTGTATCGGCTGCATCAGGGCGGCGCGGCGTATCCGCAACTGGTGCATGCGGAAGCGCTGGACGAGAGCGATTTCAAATCCTCGTTCAGCAAGGACGAGTTCATGGCGATGGTCGAGCGCGCGAAGGAATACATCCGCGCCGGCGATATCTTCCAGGTTGTCCCCTCGCAGCGTTTGAGCGTGGGGTTCCACGCGCGGCCGGTCGACGTGTACCGCGCGTTGCGCGCGTTGAATCCGTCGCCGTACATGTATTTCGTCGACCTTGGCGATACGCAGATCGTCGGCTCCTCGCCGGAAATCCTGGCGCGCCTGAAAGGCGGCAAGGTCGTCGTGCGCCCGCTGGCCGGCACGCGCCGGCGCGGTGCGACCGATGCCGAAGACCGGGCGCTGGAAGCCGAGCTGCTGGCCGACCCCAAGGAGCGCGCCGAGCATGTCATGCTGATCGATCTGGGCCGCAACGACATTGGCCGCATCAGCGAGCCGGGCAGCGTCGAAGTCAGCGATTCATTTGTGGTCGAGCGCTACTCGCACGTCATGCACATCGTCTCGCAAGTGCAAGGCACGGTACGCGAAGGACTGTCCTACATGGACGTACTCAAGGCCACGTTCCCGGCCGGCACGTTGAGCGGCGCGCCGAAAGTGCGCGCGCTGGAAATCATCCAGGAACTGGAGCCGACCAAACGCAACATCTACGGCGGCGCGATCGGCTGGATCGGCTGGTGGGGCGACGCCGACACCGCCATCGCCATCCGCACGGCGGTGATCCACGGCGGCCGCCTGCACGTGCAGGCCGGTGCCGGCATCGTCTACGACTCCGATCCGGCCACCGAATGGGAGGAGACGATGAACAAGGGCCGCGCGCTGTTCCGCGCCGTGGCGCAGGCGGCGCGAGGCCTGTAGCTCGTGCCGGTTGGTCGCCATCGGAGCGGCGTTGACGATGTTGCGCGGCAGCCACGAGCTGTCGTGGGGGCAGCATGATCCACACCGTCTGGCCCTATCTCGCGGTGATGTTGCTGGCGGCAGGGTGGTTTCCGGCGCTGGAACGGCGTTACCACTGGCGGGTGTTTGCGGTGATGCCGCCGATCGTGTTGACCTACTTGCTGGTGACGGCGCTGGCGGTCGCCGGGCTGTGGCAGATCAATACGGAAATCCGCGCGGCGCAGCACATCTTGCTCGGGCAGCTGATTCCCGCGCTGCTGTTTTTGCTGATGATCAATTGCGACCTGCGCGCCATCTTCGCGCTGGGCCCGCGCGTGCTCGGGGTGTTCGCGTGTACGTCGGTGAGCTTGTTCGTGGCGTTCATCGTCGTGTTCCTGATCTACCGCACCTGGTTGCCCGGTGATGCGTGGCAACCGCTGGCCGCGTTGTCCGGCAGCTGGGTCGGGGGCACCGCGAACATGATTGCGGTGAAGCAGGCCATCGGTATGTCCGACACCTATCTGGCCATGTCGTTGCTGACCGATGCGTTGGGTTATTCGGTGTGGGTGGTGGTGCTGTTTTCGGTGGCGCGCCTGGCACCGGCGTTCAACCGCTGGACCAGCGCCACCTCCAGCGCGGAGCTGGCGGTGCCGCCCGTGCGCAGTACGGCGCCGACCACGCCTGACAGCGTGCTGATCTGGCTGGGCCTGGCTTTGCTGGTGGCGGCGGGTGCGGCGTGGCTGGCCGGGCGCTTGCCGACTGCGGGCATGGTGTCGCCAGCGACCTGGGCGATCCTGCTGGCCACTGGCGCCGGGCTGCTCGTCGCGCATACGCCGCTGGCGCGCTACCCCGGGGCCAACACGATCTCCGGCACGCTGCTGCTCGGGGTGGTTGCGGTGCTGGCGTCGCAAAGCAATTTCCAGGGAATCGCCGCCGCGCCGTTGTATGTGCTGTGCGGGTTCACGATCATTGCCTTGCACGCGGTGTTGCTGGCGGGTTTTGCCCGCCTGTTCCATTTTGACCTGTATCTGTGTGGCATTGCCTCGCTGGCGCATATTGGCGGCGTGGCCGCCACGCCAATCCTGGCCGCCAGCTATGCCCGGACGCTGGTGCCGGTGGGTATCCTGCTGGCGTTGCTGGGCTACATTCTGGGTACAGGTTTCGGTTTGGTGGTGGCGTCAGTGCTGTCCATGCTGGCGACGTGACCGGGCGGCGATCAGGGAGCATGGGCATGCGACTTTCATGGCTGGCGGTTACCGCGTTCGCGCTGGCTGGCGTCGGTACGCCGACGGCGGCGCGTGATGTCGCGACGACGCTGCCGGTTCCGGCATCCGGCATCATTGGTGTCAGCGCTGACCAGTTGACGCCGGCGTTCTGGATCGCGCGGCAAGCGCAGCCCCAGCGGGTGCTGCTGGATACCGCGCAGATCGCCGCGCAGAACGCCAGGTTGCTGCAGCTGGACAGTTCGATGCACGACTTGCGGGCGTTGCCGCCCACGCTCGATCGCGCCCAGGTCACCGGCTGGATCGCGGCGTTGTCGCAACGTCCGCTGCGTCCGCTGTTCGATATTGACGGCAAACCGGTGCCAGCAGCCACGCTGGATGCGCTGGTCGACCAACTGGCGCTGGAGCGTATTCCCGCGCAGCAGAAAACGCGTTATGGCCTGCTCGTGCGGCGGGCGGCGCTGCGCACATTTCCGACCACGCTGCGGGTCTTCACCGAGCGCGGCGAAACCGACATCGATCGCTTTCAGGAAACCGCGGAATCGATCGGTATGCCGGTGGTGATTGCGCACGCCAGTCGTGACGGCACGTGGCTGTTTGTGCTCAGTCCGCGTTATGCGGCGTGGGTGGCACGGGCCGATGTGGCCGAGGGCCCGGCGGCGCAAGTGTTCGCCTATGTGGATCACACGCCTTACCGGATCGTTACCGGCGCCGACGAACGCACCGTGTTCACGCGCGAGCAACCGGCCGTTTCCCGCGTACAGCTGGAAATGGGCACGCGCGTGCCGGTGCTGACAAACTTGCCGCCGACGCAGCCGGTCAATGGGCAGACGCCCTACGCCGCGCATGTGTTGCAGTTGCCAGTGCGCGGGAACGATGGCAGCGTGCAATTCGCGCCGGCGCTGCTGCAGAAGAACACCGACACGGCGGCAACTTACCTGCCCTTGACCGCAGCCAATATCATCCACCAGGCGTTCAAGTTGCTGGGCGAACGCTATGGCTGGGGCGGCGCGTACGGCGGCCGCGACTGCAGCAGCTTCGTCGCCGATGTGTATGCCGGCATGGGCGTTGCCATGCCACGCAACACCAGCCGTCAGGCGTCCAGCCCGGCCTTCGCACACACGCTGTTTACCGCGTCAACCACGCCGGCCGAGCGCCTGCGCGCCGTGCG
Source organism: Rhodanobacter sp. (assembly GCA_036833615.1). Taxonomy (GTDB): domain Bacteria; phylum Pseudomonadota; class Gammaproteobacteria; order Xanthomonadales; family Rhodanobacteraceae; genus Rhodanobacter. Next base: position 30,034 of record DAITPL010000010.1, on the reverse strand, counting down.
CATGCTGCAGGTTGGCGACCTGGTGTACATCCCCGGCCACGTGTTGCTGGTGCTTGGGCAGCTCGACGGCCAGCCGTACGTGATTCACGATGTCGCGCGCATGAGTTATCGCCGGGTCGACGGCAGCATTGCCCGCATCAAGCTCAATGCCGTGTCGGTGACGCCGCTGTTGCCGTTGCTGTTTGACGATCAGCACACCTATGTGGAGCGCATGACCAGCATCGTGCGCATGCGCCGTTGAATCCGCCCGTGGTATTGCACAAGGAGCCGGATTTCGTGAACCCCAACCGGCGTGGAGTCAGCCCATGAAAATCACGCACATGACCTTGGGCATGCTCCGCGTGCCACTGCTCACGCCGTTCAAGACCGCGCTGCGCACGGTGAGCGTGATCGAGGACATCGTGTTGATGGTGCACACCGACACCGGTCACATTGGTTACGGCGAAGCGCCGGCCACGGCGGTGATCACCGGCGACACGCACGGCTCGATCATCGACGCGATCCGGCACTACATTTTCCCGCGTCTGGTCGGGCAGGACGTGGCCGAGCTCCATCACCTCACCGGCCTGATCCAGACCGCGTTGGAAAAAAACACCAGCGCCAAGGCGGCGGTGGAGATCGCCGTCCACGATTTGTGGGGCCAACTTTACGGCGTACCGCTGTACCGGCTGCTGGGCGGCGGCGCGCCCTCCATCACGACCGACATCACCATCAGTGTGGATGGCATTGACAAGATGGTGGCTGACTCGCTGCTGGCAGTGGAGCGTGGCTTCAAGGCGTTGAAAATCAAGGTCGGCAAGGACATCGGCAGCGACGTCGAACGGGTCAAGGCGATCCATGCGGCAGTCGCCGGTCGCGCGTCGTTGCGGCTGGACGCCAATCAGGGTTGGACGGCCAAACAGGCGGTGCGTGCATTGCACCAGCTGGAACACGCCGGCATCGAACTGGACCTCATCGAGCAGCCCGTGCCGGCACGTGATGTGGCGGGCATGCGTTACATCACCGCCCGCGTGCACACGCCAGTCATGGCCGACGAGAGCGCGTTTGGCCCGCGGGAGGTGCTGGACCTCATCCGCCTGCGCGCGGCCGACATCATCAACATCAAGTTGATGAAGGCCGGCGGCATCTCCAACGCGCTGCGCATCGCCGATATCGCCGCGCTGCACGGCGTTCAATGCATGATCGGTTGCATGATCGAGACCAGCATCAGCGTCGCCGCTGCCGCCCACGTCGCCGTGGCCAGGGCCGACGTGATTACCCGCGTCGATCTGGATGGTCCGGCGTTGTGCCAGTACAACCCGGTGGACGGCGGCGTGGATTTCGCCGGGCCGGACATCACGGTAGCGGCCGATCCCGGCCTCGGCATCCACGGTGTCCGCGGAGTGGAGAACATCGCCGCCTGACCTGCACGCATTCGGTGTCGGTCCCGCGTGCAATTGGCCCGCTGCTTTGCTCCCTCTCCCTTGGCTTGGTCGGGGGAGGGTTGCGGTAAGGGGGCTCTTGATCCAGCCGTTGCGAACATTACGGACCATGGTGGTTCGCTGCGCTATCCGAGGTTCCGGTGTGGGACAAGTGCAGCGACCTCCCTCTCGTTGACCGGCTTGCCGTTGACTCCGGACATTCTTCATCCTGTTGTCAGTTGCGCGTTGCTGGCACGAATGCTGCTTTGGTCGTAGCGAGCTGTTGAAGTCAGCGATGTCGAGAAGCCGCCATGGAAGAAATGATTGATTACGTCAATGCCCAAAATTCGCCGCAGGAGTGGGCGATCCACTTCTTGCTGCGGCATACCGAGTGCCGCACCGCGCTCATGAACGGCACGAACGGGTGCGACCAGCCGGTCAAGCCGTTGCTTGACCGTGACAGCAAGCTTCAAGGCGTAGCGGCTACGGGCAAGCGGTGCGATCCCGTTGCGGCAGCCTCCGTGCCAGCGCGTGCGACTGCTTCGGGCGAGAGTTGTGCTGCGCGCTTTTCGCGCGCATATGCCGCTGCGCGTCACTCGTCGGTGCCGGATAACGAGCTGGGAATGGCTTCCGGAAGGGCATCCTGAGCAGGCCCCTCGCGGGCGCCACGCAGTCCGCATTGTCTGCTGCTCTATCCGCATACCTGCGGAAGACCCGATCGACTTGCCGCTAGTTCCTTCGTTTTGCGCAAGATGCAGCGTGGAAGCCGGCGGGCAGGGCCCGCCCTGCGTTCCCGCATCGGCGTAGGGTGCGGTTCCAGCCGCACGCTCTTGCAGCTTCCTGCCGGAGAGTGTGCAGTGCCGACACATCAGCCATCGGGAAACACCGCAAGCGGGTGATGGATCAGACGGACAAGTAGCCGCCATCGACGTTCAGCGCTGCGCCGGTGGTATAGGACGAAGCCGCCGAAGCGAGGTACAGCGCAGCCCCGGCCATTTCCGCGGGTTGCGCCACGCGTCGCATCGGGACGTGGGCCAGCGCCTGCTGGAGAATCGCCGGCGTGTTTACCAGCACCGAGGCGAATTTCGTATCGGTCAGCCCCGGCAACAGTGCATTGCAGCGTACCCCGGCCTGGGCGCACTCCACCGCGAAGGCCTTGGTCATCGCGATCACCGCGGCCTTGGTGATCGAATAGATGCCTTGCTGAAAGCCGGGCACCACGCCGTTGACCGAGGCGACGTTGATGATTGAACCGCCGCCGTGCTGCGCCATCAATTTCGCGCCATGACTGGACATGTAGAAATAACCGCGAATGTTCACGTCCACCGTCTTCTGGAAAATTGCCGGATCGGTTGCGGTGATCGGCCCGAAGTAGGGATTGGTGGCAGCGTTGTTGACCAGGACGTCCAGACGTCCATGCGCTTGCTCGACATGGGCGAACAGTGCGGCGATCTGCTCCAGCTCGCCGATGTGGCAGGCCAACGCTTCGGCCGATCCACCCGCGGTGACGATCTCGTCGACCACGCGCTGGCAGTCCGCCTGCTTGCGGCTGGAAAGGATGACGTGCGCCCCATGGCTGGCGAGCAGCCGGGCAATTTCGGCCCCGATGCCGCGACTGGCGCCAGTGACCAGAGCGATCTTGCCGGAGAGGTCGAACAGGTTGCTGGGGTGCATGGCGCAAGCCTCGGGATGGACAAGGGATCAGCGAAGATTAAACGGTAGCGCCGAAACGGGACGGTTGAATCTCGACGTAGCTGGCTCAGGCCGGTCGCGACGCTGCCGATGCCCGCTGCCGCCGTGCCGATTCCACAGTCAACATTTGACCGGTCATTGTTGTCGAATGCACTGACGCAGCGGCGAGGGTGCGCAAAGATGCAGGTGCGCGACGCCGGATCCGCGGCAAGGCCTTCGCATGATGCAGACCATCGGTGTCCGATGATGAGCTTCCCAACCAAGGAGATTTGACGATGAAGATCAAGCTCACCGTGCTTGCCGTTGCCTGCGCCCTGACCCTGACGGCGTGCAGCGACAAGTCGTCGTCGCCCGCGCCGGGCGAGGCTGCACCGTCGGCCACGGTGCCCGCGCCGGTGGAAACACCGGCTCCGGCCCCCACGCTGCCGCCTGCCGCGACCACGGCAGCAATGCCGGCGGCTACCCCGGCGACGAATGAGAAGCCCACGGCGGTGGTTACCGATTGCGCTACGGAAATCGAAGGCAACGATGCGATGCAGTACAACGTTTCGTCCATCGTCGTGCCAGCGTCGTGCCAGGACTTCAAGATCACGCTCAAGCACGTCGGCAAGCTGTCGGTCACGGCAATGGGGCATGACGTGGTGATTGCCAAGGCCGCGGACGTGTCAGCCGTGGATGCCGATGGCATCGCCGCGGGCGCGGCGGCCGGTTACGTCAAACCGGACGATGCGCGCGTGATCGCCCACACCAGCCTGGTCGGCGGCGGCGAGACCACGTCGGTCAGCTTCGCGACCAGCAAGCTCAAGGACGGTGGGCCGTACGCATTCTTCTGCAGCTTCCCCGGGCACTCCGCCCTGATGAAGGGCTCCATCAGCGTGCAGTAAACGCGCGGGAATCCGGTGCGGCGATGATCCTGCGGGAATCGTCGCC
>DAITPL010000010.1:0-25912 GCA_036833615.1 Rhodanobacter sp. | reverse complement strand
AGCCGCTGCGCTTGCAAGTGCCCGTTGTTGGGGCCTGCCGTCATGGCGGCCAATTACCAGATCTTCACCCGCGCCTTCGGCGCCAGATACAGCTTCTCACCGGGTTTCACCTTGAACGCGGGATACCACTGGTCGAGGTTGCGCACGGTTTGCGCACGCACGGCGGCGGGGGCGTGGACGTCCGTGGCGAGGCGCTGGCGCAGGGCGGCATCGCGGATCTTGCTGCGCCATGACTGACCGAAGGCGATAAAGAAGCGCTGATCGCCACTGAGGCCGTCGAGCACCGGCGCCGGCTTGCCGTCGAGTGACTTGTGATAGGCAAGGTAGGCGATGGTGAGGCCGGAGACGTCAGCGATATTTTCGCCGAGGGTCTGCTCGCCGTTGACGTGCAGGCCGGGCAGGGCCTCGTACTGGTCAAACTGTTTCGCCAGTTGCTGGCTGGCAGCCTTGAAGTGGGCCAGGTCTTCGGGCGTCCACCAGTTTTCCAGCTTGCCCTGCGCATCGAAGCCGGCGCCGAGATTGTCGAAGCTGTGGCTGATCTCGTGGCCAATCACGGCACCGATGGCGCCGTAGTTGGCGGCGGCGTCGGCCTGCGGATCGAAGAATGGTGGTTGCAGGATTGCCGCCGGGAAGTTCAGCGCATTCTGCAACGGCAGGTTTACCGCGTTGACGGTTTGCGGGGTCATCCACCACTCGCCCTGGTCGACGGGCTGCTGCAGTTTGGCGCGCTGGTGCGCGTACTCGAACTGCTTCGCGCGCAGGCTGTTGCCAAGTGCGTCGTCGGCACGGATGTCCAGCCCGGCGTAGTCACGCGATGTTTGCGGATAACCGACACCGACCCGCAAGGTGGCGAGCTTGGCCTGGGCCTTGGCGCGGGTGGCTGGCGTCATCCAGCTCAGGGTGTCGATGCGGTCGTGGAATGCGGCGACCAGGTTTTTCACCAGTTGCTCGATTTTCGCTTTCGACGCAGCCGGGAAGTAGTGCTTGACGTAGAGCTGACCCACCGCGTCGCCGAGGTCGTGACTGGTGGCGGCGACCGCGCGCTTCCAGCGCGGTTGCTGCACGGGTGTGCCCTGCAGGGTGCGCACGTAGAAATTGAAGTTGAGGTCGGCATAACCCTTGGGCAGCAGGCTGGCGGCGCTGTTGATGGTGTGGAACGTCAACAGGTCCTGCCACGCCCGCAGTGGTTCGCTGGCGGTGAGCGCGGACAGGCCGGTGATGGCACCGGGTTGCCAGGCGTCAAGCTGTGCCTGATCCTGCAGGCCGGCCGCCTTGAAGTACGCCGTCCAGTCGAGTCCCGGCGCCTTCGTGGCGAAGTCGGCCATGCGCCACAGGTTGTTCGCCTTGTGCACGTCCTCGCTGTCGAGCAGGCTGGCGTGCGCCCTGGCGATTTTCGTCTCCAGTGCGACGATGGCTTTCGCCTTGGCCTGCGCGTCGGCGATGCCGGCTTGCTGCAGCAGCGCGTCGACATAGGTCAGGTACTTGTCGCGCGCCTCAACCATGTGCGGATCGCTGGACAGGTAATAGTCGCGGCTGGGCAGGCCGAGGCCGCCCTGCAGCAGGTAGGCGATGTGCCGCGACGGATCTTCCAACCCTTGCGTGACGAACAGCCCGAACAGATTCTGCGTGTGGTAATTGGTGGCGTTGATCGGATCGACATCCGCGCGCAGGCGGCTGCCCAGCACGCGGGCCAGATCCTTGCGCGAGGCGATCGCGTCGATCCGTGCCAGCTCGGCCTTGAGCGGGCCCAGGCCATGCTGCTCGATCGTGGCGGTATCCATCCAGGCGGCGTAGTAGTCGGCAATCTTGCGCGCGTTGCTGCCGGCGGCGGGATGACTGGTGCCGGCGTTGCGGATCACTGTGGCGGTATCTCGCTCGGACTGCTCGAACACCTTCAGGAAGGTGCCGGTACTGGAGCGGTCGGCCGGGATCTGTGCAGTCTTGAACCAGGCGCCGTTGGCGTAGGTGAAGAAATCGTCGCCCGGCTGCACGCTGTGGTCGATGCCGGACAGGTCAATGCCGATCGGGCGGCTGACTGGGGTTGCCGCCCACGCCGCCGGGCTGCACAGGATTGCCGCCGTCAGTACCCATTGCATGCGTTGCATGGTCAAGCCTCAGTCATCGGGAAGCGTCCACGATAGGCTGTCACCGCGCCTTTGTGTGCATGACCTTTGGACTACGTCAGTCGACGGGCGACGCGCATGGCCTGCACCGCAGGTCAGTGTGAGGGGATCGGGCTGGTTGCCGCGGGTGTTGGCGCGCGGGCCAGCGGCGCCGACGGCAACGTGGCGACACACATTCACGCCATGCATCGGAACGCGTCGTCGAATGCCAGTGTGCTCGGCAGCCGCGTTTCGCAGATACCTTGCAAGCGAAGAGGTTTGCGTCGCCGACTGTCACGCTGATGGTGTGGTTGCCTTGGCAAACTTTCGCGGGCCATCACATCGCCGTTGTGGCAGGCTCACGCTCGTGCATTCGATCCCCGTCGATACTGCGCACGCGGCTGCGCGGCGCACGGCCGTGGGCGCTACATTTCACGCAACAGTTTCCGGACCACTCCATGTCGGCTTCTTCGCATCCGTTGGGCACATTTTTCCGGCGCGTATTGCTGATTGGTGCGACCGCCTTGCTTGCCGCATGCCAGCCGCAGCACATGACGCTGCCACCAGGCAGCAATGGGTGGCAAGCGTCGCGCCAGTTGGTGCTGGTTACCGTCGACAACTGGAATGCCGATCATGGCGTGTTGCGCACCTACGAACGCGTGGCTGGTGGTGCCTGGCATGTAGTCGGTGCAGCCCGGCCGGTGACCATCGGCAAGGCCGGCGCGGCGTGGGGCCTGGGTTTGCACGCTGTGCAGACCACCGGGCCGCGCAAGCGCGAAGGCGACAATCGTAGCCCGGCCGGGGTGTTTCGCATCGGCGAGGCGTTTGGTTATGCGGCCCGTGCGGACACCGCGTTGCGATACCGCGCGCTCGGCGCAGCGGACTATTGCGTCGACGTCAGCGGCTCGCCGCAGTACAACCGCATCGTCGATACCAGCGTGGTTGGCGCCGCTGCGGTGCAAGGCTCCACCGAGCCCATGCGTCGCGATCTGCATGTCGACGGCGATCAGCGCTATCGGCTTGGTTTCGTGATTGAACACAACACCCAGGCCACGCCGCAGGGCGGCAGTTGCATCTTTGCGCACCTGTGGAAATCGCCGACTGACGCCACCACGGGCTGCACCGCGATGTCGCCCGCCGTAATGCAAACCTTGCTGGCCTGGCTGCGGCCGCAGCAGCAACCCGTGTTCGTGCTGTTGCCGCAAGCGGAATACCGGCGTTTGCACACGGCATGGCAATTGCCGTCGCTGGGTGACGCGGGGATCGCCCGATGAGCGTAACCGCGAGGGTACTGCTGGGCCTGGCCAGCGGCGCGCTGGTCGGGTTGCTGCTGGCCGCCTGGGATCCGGTGCGGGCGGGACAGGTCGCGTACGCGGTGCAGCCGATCGGTACGCTGTGGTTGCACGCGCTGCAGATGACCGTGGTGCCGCTGGTGCTGGCGCTGGTCGTCGTCGGCGTGAATACCGCGACGGATGCGGCAGCGTCCGGGCGCGTGGCACGGCGCGCGATCGTCGCGTTCATCGTGTTGTTGACGGGCGGCGCGCTGTTTACGGCGCTGGCCGCACCGGCCGTGTTTGGCTGGTTTCCGCATCACCCGGCGCTGCGCGCGACGCTCGATGCCGCGGCCATTCCCAGCGCAGCGCAAGCGGCACCGCTGAGCTGGGCGGGTGCACTGACCGCGATCATCCCGAGCAACGCGATCATGGCCGCGGCGCAGAGCGCGATGTTGCCGCTGGTGGTGTTCGCCTTGTTTCTCGGCTTTGCCTTGACCCGCATTGCGCCAGCGCGCCGGGCATTGCTGCTGGAACTTTTTCAGGCGCTGGCCGACGCGATGATCGTGGTTGTGCGCTGGGTGTTGTGGGCGGCGCCGCTTGGCGTGTTCGCGCTGATCCTGGCGGTGTGCGCGCGCTCGGGCCTGGGCATGCTCAGTGCGTTGGGGGTGTATGTGCTGGTGGAGTGCCTGCTGTATCTGGCGGTCACCGCCATGCTGTTGCCGGTGGCGATGCTCTGGGGGCGCGAAAAGTTGCGCCGCTTTGCCGCCGCGCTGGTGCCCGCGCAAGTAGTGGCGGTCAGCACGCAGTCGTCGCTGGCGTCGCTGCCGGCCATGCTGGAGAGTGCTGACCGGCGACTCGATTATCCGCAGCAGGTCACGGCGCTGGTGTTGCCGATGGCGGTCACGCTGTTTCGCCTGACCAGTCCGGTGCAGTACGTCACCTCGGCGGCGTTCATCGCCTGGGCCTATGGCATCGACCTGGGCAGCGCGCAACTGCTTGGCGGCGCGTTGCTGGCCGTCGTCATCAGCCTCGGCTCGGTTGGTTTGCCCGGCCAGGTCACCTTCATTGCCACCAACCTGCCGGTGGCGCAGGCCATGGGCCTGCCGATCTCGCCACTCGGTCTGATGCTGGCGGTTGACACTATTCCTGACACGCTGGCCACGCTCGGCAACGTCACCGCCGACATGACCGCGACCAGCATCGTCGTACGCCAGTCGCGGGGGGATACGACGTAAGCCTCCACGCCAGTATGCGATCGCCGGGCGAAGCTGCAGCGAATGCGCGCGCGTCGTCCCCGTCAAACGGCAAACGGCTGACCCATATGTGCACCGGGGCATTGAACGACATAACCAGCTGTCGATCCCAAGCCGTGCTTGGTGACGGCCCGCTGACGGAAAGGCCGCATCGGCATTTTCATTGCACTTTTCGCCGCGTCGGTGAACTTTACAAAATACGCAAGGCCGACTTGGACAGGTGGTGATTGGGAAAACCAGCGATTACTCAACTTGTTGTGTGCCGGCATTGGGCTTGTATGAGTTTCGGGTCGCCGTTTCCGCCGTCGGAAAAGCTTACATTCTTTGATCATCAGGGCGGGAGTTGTTGCGGTACAGGCCGAGGAAGCAAGGGCTTGCCCGACTGGTACGACATATGCTGCCGAATTTGGGGAGGACTACTCGATTCGCAGAAAATTACTGCAACAACAAAGGAGACAAACCCATGCGCCATATAAAATTTGTGCTCGTCGGGTCGGTGATCGCTTTGTTGAGCGCAACGAATGCCTTGGCCAACGTCATCTACAACTGGCACTCGACCAGTCCTGGCCCCTACGTGACGGCGACCGGCGGTGAGCTGGTGATTACCAACGCAGCCTATCGCTCGGGATCGATCGATTTCCATATCAATCATCCTGACACGAGCCCGGGGATCACTTACGCGGATTTCCCGAATTTCCGGATTATCGATAGCCCGGTGGTCTCGGCAAGTTTGACTTTCAACCTTACCGGTGATGGTTGGGTCCCCGGCGTGTCTGCCCAGCCTGGCAGCTTGTATTTTTCCGAGATTGGCTTTCCGTTTGCCAGCACGCTGACGTTCAACGCCGATGGGACGCTGACGGGCGACCTGTCCTTGTACGATATATCGCAGCAAGTCGACGCCAGCGGCGCGCACGACAACTGGGATGTATTCAACTACGGCTCTGACTATTTCGCGGCCGAACAATGTGGTCCGCCCACGTGTTACGGCGGTTCCGGATACTGGCAGCTGTCGAGCCTACCCGAGCCGCCGGTCTGGTCGCTGTTTGGGCTAGGCGCACTGGGCTTGTTCAGCCTGTTCGGTCTGCGCCGCAAAGCCTGAATACCGCCCAACAACCGAACCAGGTGTCTCGACCCGGTCGTCGAACCGTCGTCCAGCAGCGGCAAGCGCCGCCAGCGCACACGGGGACTTGCGGCCGCTGCGAGAAGGCCGTTGATTGTTCGCGCCGATCGCGGTTTGACCCACCTGTCGATCGCTTGACCACGTCGGCATGCTTGACTCGGCACCAACAGCAACCGGCCGCGGGTGCACTGCCGCCGGTTTCGCCGATATCGAGTGCAGGTGTGATCCTGCGACAGGCGCGCGCCCGTCCACGATTGGTCTTGCGCGAGGCAATGAGAGATCACAGGGCGCCACGACCATCCTGCTCACGCATTCAGCAGGCGAAATGGACGGTCCGGCTTTCCTCGTGCCGCTGGCGTACGACAGGAGATTCCATGAAGGACAAGGCTGCGGGCAACCGAGGACTGCGGTCACCGCTGATCGCCCGGTAGCATTCACAGGCGGAGTCTTCGAGCGCGCGCCGGTCCATGACCTCAATGCGGCCCCGGCTGTAGCGAATGGCGCCGGCGCGTTGCAGCTTGCCGGCGGCCTCGGTGACCCCTTCGCGGCGCACGCCCAGCATGTTGGCAATTTCTTCCTGCGTCATGGTCAGTTCGCTGGAAGGCAACCGGTCCAAGGTCATCAGCAGCCAACGGCACAACTGTTGGTCCAGCGTGTGGTGGCGGTTGCACACGGCAATTTGCGCGATCTGCTTCAACAAGGCCTGGGAATAGCGCAACAGTGCGAGTTGCAAGTCACTGATGCGCTGGAATTCGCGACGTAGATACTCCACGTTGATGCGCCAAGCGGTGCCGGCGCGACGCACGAGCGCGCGGTTGGGCGCGCTGTCACCACCCATGATCATGGCGATGCCCACGACGCCTTCGCGACCGACAATCGCGATTTCATCGGACGAACCACCTCTGAGCATGGTTTGCAGGGAAACGATGCAGTCGGTGGGGAAATAGACGTGGTGCTCCGGAACGCCCGGGTCGTGAATCGTCTGATTGCGCAACAGACGCACTGGCTCCAGGTGGGGGTAGAGCCGGTCGAGGTCCACCGTTGATAGCGTTGCAAGCAACACATTGCAACAGGCGTCGGTGGCAGCGGGCATCTTTGTTCCAGATGAAGTCGAAAAACGGCACACGGCCAGCGAGGCCAGAGGGCACGCGAACCATTAGACGCGACTGAGCCGTGATGCCGGTGTGTTTTCTGTGGAGCGATGCCGTCAACGTGGGGTTAGCGGCCGATTGCCCGAACCGCAGCAGCTGCGGGACGGCGTTGCTGCCTATGTGCGCTGGCGAACGGAACCCGCGGTCATGGCCGCGGCACAGTCAGCGCATCACGGTGAATGGCGGAGTGGGTTATGACTATCCCGGTGTCGCGGCGCACGTTGATCAAGGCGGCGCTGGTGCTGCCGGTCGCGGGCTTGGTTGGCTGCGGCCAGCGCGAGTCCGTCAGCACGCCCGGACCGATCGCGCCACGATTCTTCAGCGCAGCCGAACAGCGCTGGCTTGCGGCCGCGACTGCACGGCTGATCCCCGACGAGGAAGACGGCCTGGGTGCCGGCGGCGCGCACGTCGTCATGTTCATCGATCGGCAACTGGCGGGGCCTTACGGCCACGCGCAGCGCTGGTACATGCAGGGTCCGTGGGAGAACGGCACTGACCAGCAGGGCTACCAGCTCAAATTGACTCCCGGCGAGTTGTATCGAACCGCGATCCGCAACATCGAAGACTGGTGTCGCCAGAACCATCAGCAATCCTTCGCCGAGCTGTCCGCCGCACAACAGGACGAGGTCTTGCACGGGCTGGAAGGCGGCAGCATCAAGCTCGCCGACGTGCCAGCCAAGGCGTTCTTCACGATGCTGCTGAGCAATACCGTCGAGGGATTCCTGGCCGATCCGATGTATGGCGGCAATTACAAATTTGCCGGCTGGAAACTGGTCGGCTTTCCCGGCCCGCGCTACAACTACGTTGCCGAAATCGAACAGTACGGCAAGCCGTACACGCAGCCGACGGTGGGCATCCTCGGCCGCAATGGCACGTTGCTGCGGAAAGGCTGAGCATGGCGACCCGACTCAAACCCGTGGATGTGGTGCTGGTCGGCTTTGGCTGGACCGCGTCGATCATGGCCCAGCAATTGACCGAGGCCGGCATGCAGGTGCTGGCGTTGGAACGCGGCAAGTTTCGCGACACCGTGCCCGACTTTGCCACCACCCAGATCCAGGATGAACTGCGCTACGCGGTACGCGATGGCCTGTTCCAGCAGCCCGCACGCGACACGCTGACGTTCCGCAATTCGATGGATCAAACCGCGCTGCCGATGCGCCATCTGGGCTCGTTCCTGCCGGCAGTGGGCGTCGGTGGCGCCGGGGTGCACTGGAATGGCCAGACCTGGCGCTTCCTGCCGGAGGATTTCGTGATCCGCAGCCATACCGAACAGCGCTACGGCAAGAATTTCATCCCGGCGGACATGACGATCCAGGATTGGGGCGTCACCTACGCCGAGCTTGAGCCGCACTACGACAGTTTCGATTACCTGTGCGGCATATCCGGCCAGGCGGGCAATATCCAGGGCCAGTTGCAGCTGGGCGGCAACCCATTCGAAGGCCCGCGCCAGCGCGGCTATCCGCTGCCGCCACTCAAGCGCAGCCACGCCACGGTGCTGTTCGACCGGGCGGCAAAAGCCATCGGCTTCAAGCCGTTTCCTTGCGCAGCGGCCAACACCTCGGCGCCGTACAAGAACCCGCTGGGTGTGCAGATGGGCGCGTGCACCTATTGCGGTTACTGCGAATGGTTTGGTTGCGGCAACTATTCCAAGGCCTCGCCGCAGACCACGATCCTGCCGGTGTTGCTGAAGAAAACGAACTTCGCCTATCGCGCCGGCGCCGACGTCACCCGCATCAACCTGGACAGCAGTGGCAAGCACGCGACCGGGGTCACCTATGTGGATGAGCAGGGTCGCGTGTTCGAACAACCCGCGGCGCTGGTCATCTGCTGCGCGTTTGCGCAGCACAACGTGTTGCTGATGCTGCTCTCAAAGATCGGCCAGCCGTACGACCCCAAAACCAATACCGGGGTGGTTGGGCGCAACTACGCCTACCAGATCACGTCGGCAGTGGATGTGTTCCTCGACCAGATCATGAACCCGTTCATGGGCGCGGGCGCGTTGGGCCAAGCCATCGACGAGTTCAATGGCGACAATTTCGATCACGGTCCGGAGGGTTTCGTCGGCGGCGGGTACATCGCGTTGTGGAGCACCGGCGGCCGGCCGATCCTGCAGCACCAGTTGCCGGAAGGCACGCCGAAATGGGGTGCCGGCTGGAAGAAGGCGATGGCCGAGAATTACCTGAAGAGCGCTTCGATCGCCACGCACGGCAGCGTGATGAGCTATCGCGATGCCTACCTCGATCTCGATCCCACCTATCACGACATCTATGGCGACCCGCTGTTGCGGCTGACCTTCGACTTCCATCCCAACGAACTCAAGATGTCGGGGTTTCTCACCGACAAGGCGACGCTGATAGCCAAGGCGATGAAGCCGCGCTCGTTCCATGCCAAGCCGCGCACCGGCCACTATTCGATCATTCCGTACCAGACCACGCACAACACCGGCGGTTGCGCGATGGGCGCCGATCCAAAGACCAGCGTGGTCAACAAGTACCTGCAAAGCTGGGACGTGCCCAATGTGTTCGTGCTGGGTTCCAGCGTGTTCCCGCAAAACCATGGCTACAACCCGACCGGCACGGTCGCCGCGCTCGCGTTCTGGGCGGCCGATGCCATCGTCAACAAGTACCTGAAAGCTCCCGGTCCACTGGTCGAGGTGTGAGCGCGCCATGGCCATCAACCGTCTGCGAAAGATTGCCGCGCAATGTGCCGGGCCGCTGGCGCTGGCGCTGCTGCTCGGCGCGTGCACGCGCACGCCAACGCCCCCGGCCCAGCCGCAACGTGCGGCCGACGCGGCGGTGGTCGCGCGCGGGAAGTATCTGGTGCGCGTTGGCGACTGCGCGTCGTGTCACACCGCCAAGGGTGGCGCACCGATGGCGGGGGGCTTCCCGGTGCCCACGCCGTTCGGAAAAATCTATTCGGTCAACATCACGCCGGATCGCGAGACCGGCATTGGCAACTGGAGCGAGCAGGATTTCTACGACGCCATGCACACCGGCATCAGTGCCGACGGCAGCCACCTGTATCCGGCGTTTCCGTACCCATGGTTCACCAAGGCCAGCCGTGCCGATGTTGATGCGATCAGGGCGTACCTGGACACCTTCCCGCCGGTGCACAAGGAAGACACGCCAAACGAGCTGCCGTGGTACCTGAGCTGGCGCGGCGCACTGGCCGGCTGGAACATGCTGTATCTGGACAAAGGCAAGTATCAGCCTGACGCGCAGCATTCGGCGCCGTGGAACCGCGGTGCCTATCTGGTGGAGGGCCTGGGGCATTGCGGCGCTTGTCACACGCCGACCAACCTGCTCGGTGGCAGCAAGACGGGCAAGGCTTACCAGGGCGGCGACGCCGGCATGCACTGGTACGCGCCGGGCCTCGGTGACAACTTGCGTGACGGTGTGGGCAAATGGAGCTCGGCAGAGATTGTCGAATACCTGAAGACCGGCGCCAATGCAAAATCCGCCACGGCCGGGCCGATGACCGAAGTGGTGATGAACTCGACCCGCTATTTCACCGACGCGGATCTGCAGGCCATCGCCGTGTACCTGAAGGATCGCCCACAAACGTCCGGCAAGTCCGCGCCCGCTACCAAGGCGCTGGGCGCTGACGCCCTGGCGCGCGGCGAGGCCTTGTACGTCGACAACTGCACAGGCTGCCACATGCCGGACGGCCGCGGCCTGGCGCACGTGTTTCCGCCGCTGACCGGCAGCTCGGCGATCCAGGCCGATCAGGCCGGTACGGTGATCCACGTGGTGTTGGCGGGCGCGAGGATGGCCGCACCGGATACCAAACCGACCGGGCTGGCGATGCCCGGCTTCGGCTGGAAACTCAACGATCGACAGGTGGCCGACGTCACCAACTACATCCGCCACGCGTGGGGCAACCGCGCGCCGCTGATCGATGCCGGCACCGTGGCCAAGGTGCGCAAGCAGATCCTGCCGGAGGATCGTCCCTCGCGTGACGCGATCACCCGCCACCCCGATGCACCGGTGCGGCACTCGGGCGAGTGAAGACCATGCCGTCGTCCAAGCCCACATGGCCGCTGTCCACCCTCGCGATCCTCGTCGTTGCCATGTCCGGCGTCGCCGCGAATGCGGGCGTGTTGTTCGCGGCGAATGCCGTTGTGGCGCCGCCTGTCGTCAACCGGGTCTGCGCGGCCTGCCACGGCCGTGACGGCAACAGCATCAATCCCGACGTGCCATCCCTGGCTGGGCAGGGCGCGGCGTACCTGGAACGCCAGTTGCACGCGTTCAAGTCGCAACGTCGCACCGGGGTGATGAGCGGCGTCGCGGTGGGGCTGCGCGATGTCGACATGCGTGCGGCAGCCACCTGGTTTGCGCAGCAGGCGGCGCAGCCGAGCTCCGATCCCTGGCCCGATTCGGACACATTGCGGCGGGGCGCGGCGATCTACCGCCACGGCATCCACGGCAAAGACGTGCCGGCCTGCGCGTCCTGCCATGCGCTGAGCGGTCGCGGCCTGCCCCCGGAATTCCCACGACTCGCCGGGCAACACACGAACTATCTCCAGGCGCAGCTGCGCGCATTCCGTGCGGACAGCCGCCTGAGCAATCCCAACGCAATGATGCGCGGGATCTCGGCGCAGCTTTCGGACAAGGAGATTGACGCAGTCGCGCAGTACATCGCGGACCTGCCCTGAACTTCGGTGACGATGTCAACGTCCCCGCCGTCGCCGGCACTGCTCCACACGTTGCCATCTTCGTCGCAACGCAGGCCCCCGGCATCGTGACGATGCACGGCGATCGCCACGCGGCGTTGATGCGCGACCCGAGCGGTCATTGCCTGTTGCTGTTCATGGAGCAACTTCGCAAGCGAACTGTCAAACGTTATTGATGCGCGCTGACGTACAACTGCGCGCTCACCACGCGGTCGGCAAGCCTCTCCGGCGCAAGCGCTGCGGTCCGTTTTGTGGCATCGAAACGGCAGGGTTTTCGCGCCACCAAGCTTGCCGCCAGCAGTTCGCCAAGCGCCAGCCATGTCCGGCGTGTCACAACCACCGACCGGGCCGTCGGCGGGAGTCGGGCGTCGGTCTGGTGCAGATGCCAACGCGGCACCCACGCTGAATTCGTCGGACAAACAAGCCTGGTGCACCAATGACCCGGCGTATGTACGTTGGCGCACCCTCACCAGCGTCCCGCAACCGCTATGTACGCTGGCACACAGAGAGCGGTGGCGAGCACCTTTTATGATGCGGCATCACACGCCGTCACTACGGAAGGTCGCCATGCGACGAGCAAGATTCGCCGATCGTGTCGAAGTGGATTCGCGATCGTCGGCCACACGACCGGCCGTAGGCAGCTCGGCGTTGAAAAACCGCTGGATGCCCGGCGTTGCGGCATGGCTTTTTGTGTTGAGCGCCGGATGCGCCGCGCTCGCGGCGGCACCGCCGCCGGCAACGACCACCGCGGTTCCGGCGCCGATGCCTGCAGTCGCGACGACCAATCTCTCCGGCGCTACCCTCAATTTCGCGCCGAATGATCCCGCCGGCGAATGGCATAGCCAGGCGCGCGATTACGCCAACTCGCGCTACAGTCCGCTGCATCAGATCGACACCGCCAACGTCGGCAAGCTGCGTGTCGCCTGGACGTTTTCGGACGGCACCCTGCACGGCCATGAGGCTGCGCCGCTGGTGATCGGCGACACCATGTACGTGGTCACGCCGTTTCCGGACATGGCCTATGCGCTGGACCTGACCCAGCCGGGCGCCTCGATCAAATGGACGTTCAAACCCAACCCGTCGCCGGCGGCGATCGGCAAGGCGTGTTGCGACGCGGTGACGCGTGGCGTGGCGTATGCAAACGGCAAGCTGATCTACAACCTGCTCGACGATCACACGGTGGCGGTGGACGCCAAGACCGGCAAGGAGGTTTGGCGCACCAGGATGGACGACCTGAAAACCGGCGCGACCATGACGATGGCGCCGCTGGTGGTCGGCAACAAGGTCTTCGTCGGCAACAGCGGCGGCGAGATGGGTGCGCAGGGCTGGATCGCCGCGCTGGATGTCGACACCGGCAAGGAGTTGTGGCGGGCGTACAGCACCGGTTCGGACCAACGTGCCTTGATTGGCGCCGATTTCAAGCCGTTCTACAGCTGGATGAAAGGCAAGGATCTGGGCATCAGCACGTGGCCGGCGGGCATGTGGAAGCACGGTGGCAGCACGGTCTGGGGCTGGATTTCCTACGACCCGGACACCAATTTGATCTACTACGGCACGAGCAACCCGAGCCCCCGCGTGCCGGTCCAGCGGCCCGGCTACAACCTGTGGTCCACCACGATTTTCGCGCGCGACGCCGACACCGGCATGGCGCGCTGGGCGTACCAGACGACGCCGCACGATCAATGGGATTACGACGCGGCCAACGAAAACATCCTGATGGACCTGCCGATCAACGGCCAGGTGCGCAAGGTGCTGGTGCATCTGGACCGCAACGCGTATGCCTACACGATCGATCGCATCACCGGCGAGGTGCTGGTGGCTGCGCCGTTTGCCTACTTGAACTGGTCGACCGGCTTCGACATGGAGACCGGGATGCCGATCGTCAACCAGGACAAGCAGCCCCGGCCCGACATCAAGATCGACAACCTTTGCCCATCCGACCTGGGCGGCAAGGAGTGGCCTCCGGCGGCGGCTTCGCCACGCACCGGCCTGGTCTACGCAGGCATCCTGAATACCTGCATGCATCTGTCCAACCATGAGGCGGGCTATATCGCCAGCACGCCCTATGACGGCATGGACATCAATCGCTACGCCGGGCCTGGTGGCAACCTCGGCGAATTCATCGCGTGGAATCCGGTTACCGGCAAGAAGGCGTGGTCGATCAAGGAAAAATTCATGACCATGAGCGGCGCCTTGGCCACCGCCGGCGATGTCGTTTTCTACGGCACCGCCGACGGCTGGTTTCGCGCGGTCGATGCGCGCAGCGGCAAGGTGTTGTGGTCACACAAGCTCGGTTCCGGTGTGGTCGGCCAGCCGATGACCTACTTGGGGCCGGATCATCACCAGTACGTCGCCATCTACAGCGGTGTTGGCGGCAACGCGAGGGTTCCAGTCGACAAGACCAAGGCCGGATTTCCAGCCCAGGGTGGCACCCTTTACGTGTTCTCGATCGACGGGGATGCCGTGGGCATGGGCGCCGGCGTGATACCTGCCGATGCCAGCAGCAGTGCGAAGCCTTGAGGCGCCGCGATGAAACTTCGGACAGCAGCATACCGCCTGTTTCCCGTGGTATTGGTGTGTCTGCTGAGCGCCTGCGAGGGCGGCAGCACGCCAGTGCCGGCGAACAACCTGCCGGCACCCGATGACGTTGCCGCCGTGCCGCTGGGCCAACCGGCCGGCATGACGGACGCGCCGGTTTCAGCGCTGTCGATGGACAACCCGTATGCCGGCAGTCCACAGGCGATCACCGCCGGCAAGGCGCTCTACATCAAGATGAACTGCGCCGGCTGCCACGCCTACACGGGCAAGGGCAACATGGGCCCGGATCTGACCGACACCTACTGGCGCTACGGCGGTTTGCCGATCCAGATCTACAAGTCGATCCACGAAGGCCGCCCGCAGGGCATGCCGGCGTGGGGTGCGGCCTTGCCACCGCAGGAAATCTGGAAACTGGTGGCGTATATCCAGTCGCTCGGCGGCAGCATGCCGGTGTCCGACTACCGGCATGCCCGGGAGGGTGACGTTCCCGGTGAGCAGGTGGCGCCGGAGGCGTCCACGCCGCCGCCGTCGCGACCGCGCGAGCGCCAGTGATGAGGACGGGCCGATGAGGACGGGCCAATGAGAGCAGGCCGCACGCTGTTGGCCGGGCTTGCGCTGACCCTGTCCAGCAGCGCGTGGGCAGCCTCGCCGATGTCGTATCTGCGCACATTCGGGCCGGCCGGTTACCCGGTGACGCGCCTGGGCTGGGGGCTGGGCATCATCTCCATTGTGGTGTGCGTGACGATTGCCGTCCTGCTGCTGGGCGGGCTGTTCCGGCGCGGCCGGGCGGATGCCGACAACGACCCCGCGCAGCTCGTCGTGCACCGTGATGCCGGTGGCATGCCGTGGATCTACGTCGGCGTCGGCATCACCATCGTCGTGCTGGTGGGGGTCATGCTGTGGACGCTGGCGGTAACCGCCGCGGTCGTGCACCCGCCGAGCAAGCCGGCCCTGACCGTGCAGGTCACGGCATCGCAATGGTGGTGGGCATTGCGTTATGACACCGCGACCCCGTCGCGCACCTTCCTCACCGCGAACGAGATCCACATCCCGGTCGGGCAGCCGGTGCGTTTCGAGTTGAACAGCGCCGACGTCATCCATTCATTCTGGTTGCCGAAGCTCGGCGGCAAGATGGATGTCATTCCCGGCCAGACCAATGTCACCTGGCTGCAGGCCGACCACCCCGGCGTGTATCGCGGCCAATGCGCCGTCTTCTGCGGCACCGAGCACGCGCGCATGGGTCTGTACGTCATCGCCCAATCGCCGCGGGACTTCCGCGCCTGGCAGGAGCGGCAGATCGAAGCGGCACTGCCGCCGGCCAGCGTGGACGCGAAACATGGACAGCAGGTCTTTCAGGCGCACTGCGCGGTGTGTCACACCATTCGCGGCGGTGACGCCGGCGGACTGGTCGGACCGGATCTCACCCACCTGATGGCCCGACGCACGCTGGCGGCGGGCGTGTTGCCCAACACGCCCGGCAACCTGGCCGGCTGGGTCGTGCATCCGCAAACCATCAAGCCGGGCGCGCGCATGCCCGACCAGATGCTGTCCGGGCCGCAACTGGCCGCGCTGATGGCTTACCTGCAAACGCTGCGTTAGGAGCCTGCCGGACTTATGGAATCGAAAGCGAATCGCTGCACAACAGCGAAGCTGGTCAAATCCGGCTGGCGAAAATATGGACCGCGCAGCCGGATCTGCAGCCGATTCTTCACAAGTCCGACAGGCTCCTGAGGGACGCGCCGTGACTACCACTGAAACCTACCGCGCACCCGTCATCGCCAAGGCCGACGATGCGTCGCCCAGCTCGGAAACCCTGCGCCGGCATTGGGAAGGCCGCGGTGGACTGCTGGGCTGGTTGTCCACGGTGGACCACAAGGAGATTGGCAAGCGCTATCTGGTGACCGCGTTCGTGTTCCTGCTGGCCGGTGGCCTCGAGGCGGCGCTGCTGCGGGCGCAGCTGGCGCAGCCGGGCCAGCACCTGCTCAGCCCGGAGGCGTACAGCCAGATCTTCACGATGCACGGCGTGACCATGATCTTCCTGTATGCGATGCCGGTGCTGTCCGGCTTCAGCAATTATCTGTGGCCGCTGCTGCTTGGTTCACGCGACATGGCGTTCCCGCGCCTGAACGCGTTTTCCTACTGGGCGTTCCTGTTTGCCGGGCTGTTCCTGTACGCCAGCTTCGTGATCGGCAAGGCGCCGGATGACGGCTGGTTCAATTACGTGCCGTATGCGTCGCGGCCATACAACCCCGGCGTGAACATCGATGTGTATGCGCTGGGCATGGTGATGCTGGGCGTGTCGACCACGGTCGGCGCGATCAACTTCATCGTCACGTTGATCCGCACCCGCTGCCCGGGCATGTCGATCAACCGCGTGCCGATTCTGGTGTGGGGCACATTGACCGCATCGGTCGGCAACCTGTTTGCGGTGCCGGCCGTGAGCCTCGCCTTCCTGATGCTGTGGCTCGATCGGCAGTATGGCACGCACTTTTTTGACGTCGCCGGTGGTGGTCAGCCGCTGCTGTGGCAGCATTTGTTCTGGATGTTTGGGCACCCTTGGGTGTACGCGATCGTGCTGCCGGCGATGGGCATCGTGTCCGACGCGCTGCCGACGTTTTGCCGACGCCCGCTGGTCGGTTACACGGCGGTTGCGCTGGCTACGATCACCACCATGATCCTGGGCTTTGGCGTGTGGGTGCACCACATGTTTGCGACCGGGCTGCCCATCATGTCGCTGTCGTATTTCAGCGCATCGAGCATGATCATCGTGATCCCCAGCGCGGTGGCGGTGTTTGCCTGGGTGGCCACGATCTGGACCGGGCGCCCCCGCTTCACCACGCCGTTTTTGTTCTTTGCCAGCTTCATCATGTTGTTCGTGGTTGGCGGGGTGTCCGGCTTCATGACGGCGTCGGTACCGGTCGACTGGCAACTGACCCACACCTACTTCGTGGTGGCCCATCTGCACTACGTGTTGATCGGCATCAACGTGTTTCCGGTGGTTGGCGGCATCTATTACTGGTTCCCGAAATTTACCGGCCGGATGATGAACGAGCGCCTGGGCAAGTGGAGTTTCTGGGTCATGTTTGTCGGCTTCAACGTCGGCTTTTTCCCGATGCACATCCTCGGTCTGGAAGGCATGCCGCGGCGCATCTACACCTATGCCGCCAGCCAGGGCTGGGGTGACTGGAACCTGGTGTCGACGCTTGGCTCGTACGTATTCGCGATCGGCATTCTGTTGTTCCTGATCAACTTCTGGACCAGCCTCAAGCACGGCCGGGTGGCCGGCAACAATCCCTGGCATGCGTCATCGCTGGAATGGTCCACGTCTTCACCGCCGCCGGTGTACAACTTCGCGGTCATCCCCAGCGTGGCCAGCCGTTATCCGCTGTGGGAGGACCAGATGGAAATGCCGGCCGGCAGCGACCGCAGCACGACGCGTGTAGGCCTGCTGCTGGACCGTGGTCGCGAAACCATTGGCACCACGTTGCTGGATGCCGAGCCGGTGGTGATCCTGAAAATGCCCGGCGATACGTTTGCGCCGCTGGTGCTCGGCCTGGCCATCGTGGTGCTGTTTGTCGGGCTGCTGGTGCACTGGTGGTGGCTGGTCGGCGTTGGCGTGCTGATTGCCTTGCTGGCCAGCGTTGCCTGGCTGTGGCCACGCCGATCGCTGAGCCAGGTGGAGAGGTGAGCCATGGTTGAAGTCGCGCTATCCAAAACCACCTTGCCCGTGGGCAGCAAAGGCCGCGACGCGTCCGGCTACTGGGGCATGTTGACCCTGATTGCGACCGAAGCGGCGCTGTTCGCCTATTTGCTGTTCAGCTATTTCTACATCGCCTCGCACGCCCCGGCGCCGTGGCCTCCGCACGGTGCGCCAAGTCTGACGCTGGCCATTCCCGGCACGCTCGTGTTGCTGGTGGGCAGCGTGACGATGTGGTGGGGCGAGCGCGGCATCGAGCGCGGAAGGGTTGGACAATTGATCGCCGGCCTGATCGTATCCATCGCGCTGGCAATCGCGTTTATCGTGCTGGAAGGCACGGAGTGGGCCGGCAAACCGTTCACGCTGGGCAGCAGCGCCTACAGCTCGCTGTATTTCACGATTACCGGATTCCACCTGGCCCACGTGCTCGTCGGCGTATTGATCCTCGCCGCGTTGCTGCTGTGGACGCTGCTTGGGCATTTCGATGCGAACCGCCATTCGGCGGTATCCATCGGCGTCATTTACTGGCACTTTGTCACCGCGGTGTGGGTCGCGGTGTTCTTCACGTTTTACATTGCGCCGCGACTGGGCTGACGTCATGAGCGAACCAGACCTCCCGCTCGTCACCATCCGCCATCCGGTCGCCAACCGTTATCGGGTCGGACTGTTGGCACTGGCCTTTGGCGTAGCGGGTGCCCCATTGGCCTGGAATATCGAACTGCTGGTTGGCACCGCCGTCTCCGGCCATCAGTGCTTTCCGCGCTACGCGCCGCTGGCGCTACCCATGTGGGGTGGAACGTGGTGGTTTTTGCTCGCGCTGAGCTTGGCCGCGATCGCGCTGGGCATCTGCGCTGCGCTGGTGTCGTGGCGCAGTTGGACGCGCACCCGGGATGAGCATCCCGATGCCGCCCACGGTGGTGAAGGGCGCACGCGCTTCCTCGCCTTGTGCGGCCTGTTGACCAGCGGGCTGTTTCTGGTGGTGCTGCTGTTCACCCTTGCTGCCGTGCTGATGGTGCCGCTATGCAGTGGTTGACGACGCACCGGCGTTTATCCCGGCTGACCTGGTGGCTCACTGCTGCGGCGTTTGCGGCGCCGGCGGCGGCGCATGGCACTGATGCTGGCGTGCTGGCGTGGAACTGGCCGTGGTGGATCGTGGCGTCGCTCGTGCTGGCGGTATTCGGCTACGTACGCGGGCTGCTGCGCATGGAGCCGGCGGCGCGCGGCCACGTATTTGGCGCGGGTCGCTATATGGCGTTTGCCGCGGGCATCGCCACCCTCGTCGTGGCGCTGCTGTCCCCGCTGGATGCGCTGGACGATCAGTTGTTTTCCGCGCACATGGTGCAGCACATGCTGCTGATGCTGGTGGCGCCGCCGCTGCTGGTGTGGGGACGCCCGGCCACCGCCTGGCTATGGGCATTCAACCTGCCGGGCCGGCGCGCGATTGGACGGTTCTGGATGAGCGCGCCAGGTGTGCAGCGCGGCATCCGTGGACTGCTGGCACCGCTGTCGGTGTGGCTGTTGTGGAGTGCTTCGCTGTGGTTCTGGCACCTGCCCGGCGCCTACGGCTGGGCGCTTGGCAATGCGTGGATCCACACCGGCGAACATCTGTGCTTTTTCCTGACCTCGCTCGCCTTGTGGTCACTCGTGCTGGCGCCGTATGGCCACCGCCAACTCGATTATGGACCGTGCCTGATCTTTGTCGGCACGCTGGGCATGCAGATGGGCCTGCTGGGTGCCATCCTCACCTTCGCGCCACGGCCGGTGTATCTGGCGCAATCGCACACGACGATGGCGTGGGGCCTCAGCCTGCTGGAAGACCAGCAGTTGGCAGGATTGATCATGTGGGTGCCGGCTGGCCTGGTTTACACCGGCGCCATGTCAGTGTTGTTCGTCGCCTGGTTGCACGATGCCGAGCGCAAGGCGGTGACGGCGCTGAAGGCGGGCAGGCGCACCCGCGGCATGCACGCTGCGGGCGCGCTTTCGTTGCTGCTGGTGCTGGCGTTGAGCGGCTGTCACGACAAGGCGGCGACTTCGCCGTGGCAGATCAGCGGTGCGCAGCCGGCGCGCGGGCCGGCCCTGATCGAGCACTACGGCTGCGGTGCGTGCCACACGGTACCCGGTGTGCCACAGGCGAACGGCATGGTGGGGCCACCATTGACCCATTTCGGCCGGCGCGCGTATATCGCCGGCACGTTGCACAACGAGCCGGCCAACCTGAGATTGTGGCTGCGCGACCCGCAACGCGTGCTGCCCGGCAGTGCAATGCCGAACACCGGTTTGACCCAGCGCGACGCACGCGACATCGCCGCGTATCTGTATACCCTGCAATAGCGGCCTGCTCAATGGCGCGGCCAAAGTCGACGCGGAAGCGTTGCTCGGCATGCCTGGGGTGGAGCTCGTCAAGCGAACTGGAATGGCGTAGCGGCAGGCTGTTGGTCTCTCGGCAGGTTGTTCGTCACGGCGCAATGCCAGCGGGAACGCACGAACCTCTTCCAGCGAAATCGGCAATTGGTTGTGCGGAGTCACGATCCTGCTCCGAGGATGTCCCGGCTCGTCCCGCTCAGACTCAGGTGTCATTGGAATAGGCTTTGACGCGACATTTTGACGGCTACAAGTCAAAATGTTCCGGCGCAGATCCGGCATTCGGAGAAAAGGCGGATAGCCATGTGGGTATCCTGCAAGCACCCATGACCGCGTTGTACATGTTGAATCAAATAGTTGGTAGGTGATGCATGCTCCTGATGATCGACAATTACGACAGCTTTACCTTCAACCTCGTGCAGTACCTCGGTGTCCTCGGGCAGCAGGTGAAGGTGATCCGCAATGACGCACTGGATGTCGCCGGCATTCGTGCGCTGCATCCTGCGCGCATCATGATTTCGCCGGGACCGGGTACACCGAATGATTCCGGCGTGTCGCTGGATGTGCTGCGCGAATTGTCCGGACAGATTCCGATCTTCGGCGTGTGCCTGGGGCACCAGGCGCTGGGTCAGGTGTTTGGCGGCAAGGTGGTGCGCGCGAAGCGGATCATGCATGGCAAGACCTCGCCGGTGCACCATCGCGGTCAAGGCGTGTTTGCCGGGTTGCCCAGCCCGTTTGACGCCACGCGCTACCACTCGCTGGTGGTGGAGCCGGCGTCGGTGCCGGATTGCCTGGAAGTGACTGCGTGGACGGAAAACGCGGATGGCTCGCTCGACGAGATCATGGGCTTGCGGCACAAGACGCTGGCGGTGGAGGGCGTGCAGTTTCATCCGGAGTCCATCCTGACCGAGCATGGCTACAACCTGCTGCGCAATTTCCTCGGCCTGCCGCGGCAGCTTGCGGCATGAATGGCACAGGCGAGGTGGCAACGATGACGCCCCAGGAGGCACTGCAGCGCACGATCGAGCATCGCGAGATATTCCACGACGAGATGATTGCGCTGATGCGCCAGATCATGCGTGGCGAGGTCAGCCCGCTGATGACGGCCGCGATCATCACCGGCTTGCGCGTGAAGAAGGAAACCGTCGGCGAGATCACCGGCGCGGCACGGGTGATGCGCGAGCTGTCGGCGCAAGTGGTGGCGCCAGCGCACGCACATTTGCTCGACATCGTCGGCACTGGCGGCGATGGCGCCTCGAGCTTCAACATTTCCACCGCATCGATGTTCGTCGCCGCCGCCGCCGGTGCGTGCGTGGCCAAGCACGGCGGGCGCAGCGTGTCGTCCAGCTCCGGCAGCGCGGATGTGCTCGAAGCGCTGGGCGCTTCGATCAATTTGCTGCCGGCGCAAGTGGCGCAGTGCATGGCGCAGACGAATATCGGCTTCATGTTTGCGCCCAATCATCATCCGGCCATGAAAGTAGTGGCGCCGGTGCGCAAGGAAATGGGCGTGCGCACGCTGTTCAATATTCTCGGACCGCTGACCAACCCGGCTGGCGCGCCGCATATCCTGATGGGTGTGTTTCATCCTGATCTGGTCGGTATCCAGATCCGCGCGCTGCAGGCCTTGGGTGCGCGCCATGCGTTGGTGGTGTGGGGGCGCGACGGCATGGATGAGATCTCGCTCGGCGCGGCCAGCCTGGTGGGTGAACTGCGCGATGGGGTCGTGCATGAGTACGAGGTGGAGCCGGAAGACTTTGGTCTGGCGATGGCATCGAGCCGCAATCTGCGCGTGAAAAATGCGCTGGAGTCGAAGGCGATGCTGCTGCAGGCGTTGCGTGGCGAGGCCGGCGTGCCGCACGACATCGTGTGCTTGAATGCCGGCGCGGCATTGTACGCGGCTGACGTCGTCGATTCGATCATGGCCGGCATCGAACTAGCGCGGGTCACGATTGCCAGTGGCGCGGCGCATGCGAAACTGCAGGCGTTTGTGGCGGCCACGCAGCAGCTTGCCAAGGCTTGAACGGCGGCGTCTGGTGCTGACCACGCCGCCAACTGCAGTTCCCAGTGTGCGGCAGCAGTGGCTTCAGTCGCGCAACTCCCGTACCTTTGCCTTTGCTGCCGTCGAGTGGTCTACAGTGAGTCTGCCATGACTGACATCCTCAACCGCATTCTGAAGCGCAAGGCTGAAGAGGTTGCCGAGCGCCAGGTGCAGATGCCGCTGGCGGAGCTGATCGCACGCGTCGCCAACCTGCCGGACACCCGCGGTTTTGCGGCTGCCATTGAAGCCAGCATCGAGGCGGGTCTGCCGGCTGTGATTGCCGAGGTCAAAAAGGCCAGCCCAAGCAAAGGCGTGATTCGTGAGGACTTCTATCCCGCGGCCATTGCCCGCAGCTACGCCGCTGGTGGTGCGACCTGCTTGTCGGTGCTGACGGATCGCGATTTTTTTCAGGGCAGCGAGACGTTTCTGCAGGAGGCGCGTGCGGCGTGCAAGCTGCCGCTGCTGCGCAAGGATTTTGTCATCGATCCATATCAGGTCTACGAGGCGCGGGTGATCGGTGCTGACTGCATCCTGCTGATTGCGTCCGCGCTGGACGACGATGTGTTGTTGCAATTGGCGCTGCTGGCGGCCGAACTCGACCTGGACGTGCTGTGCGAGGTGCACAACGAAGAGGAGATGGAGCGCGCACAGGCGCTGCCGGTACCGCTGATCGGGGTCAATAACCGCAATCTGCGCAGTTTTGAAACTTCGCTGGAAACTTCCCTGCAATTGCAGCAACTGCTGGAGTACGACCGCACCCTGGTGGCCGAGTCGGGCATTCGTACGCCAGAGGATGTCGAGCTGCTGCGTGCCGGCGGTATCCATGCGTTCCTGGTGGGTGAGGCGTTCATGCGCGCCGAAGATCCCGGTGCAGAACTGCGTCGGCTGTTCGCGATTCCGTGAGCGCGCCAGCCCTCGAGATGACGCCCGTCGAGGCGGTGGCGGCGCCGAGCGCTTCGTGTGCACCAGTGCAACCGGTGGTGGTGTTTGATTTTGACGGCGTGCTGTTGCATGGCGATGCGTTCCACCTGTTCCTGCGTCAACGTTATGCGCGCGCGCCGTGGCGTGCGCTGCTGGTGCTGGCCTGCTTGCCGGTGTTGCTGCTGCAGTTGGCGGCGTCGCGCCTGGCAGCCGGTCGCCTGTTGAGTCGCATCGCGCTGCTTGGCGTGCGCGAGCGCCGTTTCCAGCTGTTGACGGACGTGTTTGCCGCGCAGCTGGTGCGCCGGTCACATCGGTGTTGCCGCGACGGGTTGCGGGCATTGCGTCGACATCGGGCAGGCGGCGAGCGGGTACTTGTCGTCACCGGCTGCGAGTGCCGCCTGGCCCGCGCGATCTTCCGCGAACTGGGCATGGCGGACGTCGAAGTATTGGGGACGCAATGGCGTGACGGCTGGTTTGGCATGCGGCTGACCCGGCATAACGTGGGTGCGCGCAAGGTGGAGCTGCTGGCGCAGCACGGGTTCAGGGCGTGGCAGGTGGCCTACAGCGATTCGTTGCACGACGCGCCGATGCTGGAAGTTGCTACCGAGCCGGTGCTGGTCAACGGCACGCCTGCACGCTGCAAGAAGCTGGAAAAAAAACTCGGGCGGACGGTTCGCCGGGTTGCGTGGCACTGAACTGATCGCGGTGTGTGAAGGAGCAATCCAGTCCAGCGGTGATGCAGGTAGCACCGCCTGCCGCCCTTGATGCGCACGTAGGGCGGGCACTGCCCGCCGCCTTGGAGCGTGCGGTCCACGGTTTCAAGCTGGCAGGCAGTGCCCGCCGTACGCGGCGTGCCGCTGGTTGTGCACGGTGGCTACAGCAGCATCTGCCACAATTGCACCCCGCTGATCAGCACGATCAGGCTGCCGACGGCCGCCATCACGGCCCGCTCGGGCAGGTGGCGTACCAGCCACGCGGCGAACGGTGCGGCGATCACGCCGCCAACCAGCAAACCCAGCACGATGGTCCAGTGGCCAATGCCGACGTGCCACGCCAGCGTGGCAGAGATGCACACCGTCACCACGAATTCGGCAGCGTTGACCGAGCCGATGGTGGTGCGCACATTGCCGCCGCGGGCAATCAGGGTGGAGGTGGCGATCGGGCCCCAGCCGCCGCCTCCGATCGCGTCCAGGGTGCCGGCTACAAGTCCGAGCCATCCTGTATGCCGTACCTGGTGTCGTATCAGGCGCTTGCCGAACGAGCGCAACAACACCATCGCGCCGAGAATCAGCAGATACGCGGTGACGAACGGGCGGATCTTTTCGCCGGGTACGTTCGCCAGGAAGGTCGCCCCGAGGATGCCACCGATCGCGCCGGGAATCGCCAGCCGCCAGAACAGCTGCCGCCGCACGTTCCCGAACCACGCGTGCGATGCCCCGGAGACACCGGTGGTGAATACTTCAGCGGTGTGCACGGTGGCGCTGGCGACCGCTGGCGGCAACCCCAGCGCGAGCAGGATCGAGTTCGATACCACCCCATAGGCCATGCCCAACGCGCCGTCCACGAGTTGGGCGAGCAGCCCGATGCCCACAAAAATGAAGAACTGGGTGAAGTCCACGTATCGCCTTGGTTGCGCTGTGGGAGAGGCGGCTCATCTTTGCTCAGCGACAGTAAAAACCCCGTTCGTCCGCCTTGCCGATGCGGCTGCGGATGTCACCGGCCAGTGGCGGGTGTGCCTCAGCGTGTGCCACGCAAGACGATGGTCTTGCCGGCGACATCGATCAGGCCCTGCTCTTCGAGCTGCTTGAGTACGCGCCCCACCATTTCGCGTGAGCAGCCCACGATGCGGCTGATTTCCTGGCGCGAAATGCGAATTTGCGTACCCTCCGGATGGGTCATGGCGTCAGGCTCCTGGCATAAATCCAGGAGCGTGCGCGAGATGCGGTTGGTGACATCCATGAAGGCCATGCGACTGGCCTGACGCGAGGTGCGCAGCAGTCGATTGGTCAACTGCGAACCGATCGCGAACAGGATCTTCGGACATTCTTCGCGCAGCGGACCTTCCATCAGGTGAAACAGGCGCTCGTAGCTGACCTCGGCCATTTCACATGGCGTACGCGTGCGTACCAGCGATTCGCGTTGGGCCTGGTCGACGAACATGCCCATCTCGCCAATGAACTGGCCGCGGCTGATGTAGGCCAGGATCAGTTCGCGGCCTTTTTCGTCCTCGGTACAGACCGTCAGCGAACCCTCGATGACGTAGTACAAAGTGTTGGCCGGGTCGCCAGGGCGGATGATCGCGGTCTTGCCGGGGTAGCGGCGGCGATGGCACAGCGCGAGGAAACGTTCCATCGATGCCGGGTCAGGCGCCAGGCTCAAGGGTGCCTGGGAGTTCTCGAAAGCCCGCTGAAGCTGATATTTTAGTTGTGCCACGATCATCCCCAATCGGTAGTTCCGCACAATGGCAAGGCGCGCCGATCGCAGCGCGCGGACGTCCTTCCGCTGCAGCCGTCGTATTATGGCAAACCCGCGCGCGCCTCGCTGGTTCAGTTTTTCGGACTTTTACCGCATACTTCCGCTATTGCCAGTGGCGGCGACATCATCGTGCGTCGCGCGCTGGTCACAAGGGTAGCGTCATGTTGCAGCCGACGCTTCTTGCCATCGCGGGGACCCTTGTCGCTAACCCGCCCTCGAATACCTGGCCGTCGTCGGTCACGGAGAATCATTCGTGGTCAAATCACTTCCGCGTTTGCGCCTGCAGGGTTTCAACAACCTGACCAAGGCG
>DAITPL010000009.1:0-52706 GCA_036833615.1 Rhodanobacter sp. | reverse complement strand
CGCTCCAGCGCAAAGTCGATCAGCATGATCGCGTTTTTCTTGACGATGCCGATCAACATGACGATGCCGACAAACGCGAACAAGTCCAGTGCGGCGTGGAAAATCACCAGCGTCAACAACGCGCCCACCGCAGCCGCCGGCAAGCCGGACAGGATCGTCAGCGGGTGGATGAAGCTCTCGTACAGGATGCCCAGCACCAGGTAGATCACGAATACAGCCAGCAACAGCAACAGCCCCATGCCTCGCATCGATTGCTGAAACGCCTGGGCCGTACCTTGCACGCTGCCGCTGATGGTCGCGGGCAAACCGAGCGTGGCCATCGCCTCGTCAATGCTGGCCACCGCCTCGCCCAGCGACACCCCCGGCGCCAGATTGAACGACACCGTCACCGCCGGCAACTGGCCCTGATGGTTCACCGTCAGCACCTGCGGCTCGCGGCTGAAGGTGGCCACCGCGCTGAGCGGCACCAGCCGGCCGTCGCTGGAAGTGACATACAGCTGGGACAACACCGCCGGATCATTCTGCAGTGCACGTTCCACCTGCAGGATCACCCAGTACTGCGTGGCCGAGCCATAGATGGTGGATACCTGGTTTTCGCCAAAGCCGATACCCAGCGCCGTTTGTACTTGCGCCATGGTGAGCCCCAGCGGCGCGAGCTTGTCCCGATCCACCTGCACCAGGATCGACGGACTGTTGACATCCAGATCGTTGGTCACGTCCTGGAACCCCGGCAGCGCGCTGAATGCCGCGGTGACCTTGCCGCTCCATGCGTACAGGCCCTGCAGGTCGACCGACTGCAAGGTGTATTGATACTGCGCCTTGGACTGCCGTCCCCCGATCTGGATCGCCGGCGGATTCTGGATGTAGGTGCGGATGCCCGGTACCTGCGCCAGCTGCGGGCGCAACTCCTGGATGATGCCGGCCGGATCCAGCCGGCGTTGACTGGCCGGCTTGAGCAGCAGCAGGATCGAGCCGTTGTTGACGGTGCTGCGCGCACCGCCGGCGCCGACGGTGGACATGTAGCCGGCAATATTCGGGTTGTTGGCGACCACGTCGACCAGCTGTTGCTGGCGCCCCAGCATGCCCTCGAACGAAACATCCTCCGGTCCCTCGGTATTCACCCGCAGCTGGCCCGTGTCGCCGGCCGGGATGAAATCCTTCGGCACCACGTAGAACAACAGCGCCGTCGCCAGCAGACTGAGGCCAAACACCGCCAGCACCAGACGCGGGCGCGCCATGCACCAGCGCAGGCTGTCGGCATAGCTGCGCTGCACGGCGCTGAAGCCGTGGTCAAAGCCGCCCACCAGCCAGTTTTTCTGCTGCGCCCCGTGCGCCTTGACGAATCGGCTGCACAGCATGGGCGTCAGCGTGATGGCCACCACCCCGGAGATCAGGATGGCGACGCTGATCACCACGGCGAACTCGTGAAACAGCCGGCCGACGATGCCGCCCATGAACATCACCGGGATGAACACCGCCACCAGTGACAGCGTCATCGAGAAAATCGTGAAGCCAATCTCCCGGGAGCCCTGCAGCGCAGCCTCGTACGGTGGCACGCCAGCTTCCATGTGGCGCACGATGTTTTCCAGCATCACGATCGCGTCGTCCACCACAAACCCGACCGCCAGGGTCAGGGCCAGCAGCGACAGATTGTCGAGGCTGTAGCCAAGTGCATACATCACCCCGAACGTGCCCAGCACCGAGATCGGCAACGCCACCGCCGGAATCAGCGTGGCCGAGAGATTGCCCAGGAACAGGTAGATCACGAACACCACCAGCACCCCGGCCAGCAGCAGCGTGAACTGCACATCGTTGACCGAGGCGCGGATGGTCTGCGAACGGTCGTACAACATGTCCAGTTTTACTGACGGTGGCAGCCCGGCGCGAAAACTCGGCAACACCGCCTTGATCCGATCCACCGTGGCCACGGTGTTCGCGCCCGGCTGACGCTGGATGGCAAGCACGATGGCACGCTGGCCATTGAACGAACTGAGGCGCTGATCATTCTGCACGCTGTCCCGCGCCACCCCGATATCGCCCACATGCACCGGCGCGCCGTTGCGATACGCCACCACGATGTTGTTGTATGCCGCCGCCCGCAGCAACTGCCCATCGTTGCGGATCGGCAACTGCTGCCGCGTGCCGTACAGCGAACCGGTGGACTGGTTGACATTGGCGTCGGCAATGGCTTCCTGCACCTGGTCGATGCCGATCCCGGCCGCTGCCAGCCGGTTGGGATCCACGCTGATGCGCACCGCGTATTTCTGCGAACCGTACACGTTCACCTGGGCCACGCCGTCCACCATCGACAGCTGCTGCGCCAGTTCGGTTTCGGCGTATTCGTCAACCTGGGTCAGCGGCAACGTGCTCGAGCTCATCGCCAGATACAGGATCGCCGCATCGGCCGGGTTGACCTTGCGGAACGTCGGCGGTGTCGTCATCTCTTTCGGCAGCTGACGCAAAGCCGACGAGATCGCTGCCTGCACATCCTGCGCGGCGGCGTCGATGTTGCGATCCAGCTCGAACGTCAGCGTGATCGAGGTCGAACCGAGTGCGCTGGTGGAGCTCATCGAGCTGATCCCGGCAATCGTCGACAACCGGCCTTCCAACGGCGTCGCCACCGCCGACGCCATGGTTTCCGGCGACGCGCCAGGCAAATTGGCGCTGATGCTGATAGTCGGAAAATCCACGTTTGGCAGCTCGTTCACCGGCAACTGCGGATACGCGACGATGCCAAACACCAGCAGCGCCGTCATCAGCAGCGTCGTCATCACCGGCCGACGGATGCACAGCTGCGGCAGGTTCACCGACCCGGCTCCGCCCGCTCAGGACCGCGCTTGACCGTAACGGCGCTGCCATCCACCAGCAGCATCTGACCTTCGGTCACCACCTGTTCGCCGCCACGCACGCCCTTGTCGATGACCGTGCGCCCGGCCGTGGTCGGGCCGGTGCTGACCGGACGCTGCTGCACCTTGCCATCCGCACCCAGCACAAACACGAAACTGCCGTTGCTGGAACTCTGCAGCGCATGCACCGGCACGCTGACCACGTTGAGCAGCCGCGTGGTCGGCAACGTCACCTGCACGAACTGGCCAGGCGTGAGGCGATGCGCGGTATTGTCGAAACGCGCCTTGAGCACGATGGTGCCGGTGCCGGCATCCACCGCGTTGTCGATGAAATCCAGCGTGCCGGTGAGTGGCGCCGCATGGTCGCCGGAGATGGCCACCTGCACCTTGAGCGCCCCAAGCTTTTGCGCCGCGCGCACGGCTGGCAGACTGTCCTCGGGAATATTGAAGGCGACCCGCACCGGTTCGATCTGGTTGAGTACCACGATGTCCGTGCTGTCGGCGCTGATTTGCGCGCCCGGATACACCAGCGGCGCACCAACGACGCCATCAAACGGCGCCACCAGGCGGGTGTAGTCACGCTGCGTTTGTGCCAGCTCCTGGGCGGCCTGGTCGCTTTGCAGCGTGGCCTTGGCGACCGCCAGATTGGCCTGGTACAGATCGTAGTCGGCTTTCGAGACAAAGCCTTTCGCCAGCATGTCGGCATAGCGCCGTTGATCGGCCGTGGCCTTCAGCAGCAACGCCCGGTCGCGTGCCACGTTGCCACGCGCCTGATCCAGCTGCGCCTGCAACAAGCGCGGATCGATCTGCGCCAACACTGCCCCTTTGCGCACCAAGCCACCCGGCGTGAACGCCAACGACTCCAACTGGCCCGACACCCGCGCCCGCAACGTCACCGTCGACCAGGCTTCCACCCGACCCACCAGCTGCTGCGACAGCTCAACGTCGCCTTGCACCGCAGGCGCCACCTCGACCGGAACGGCAGCCGTCGCCGGCATCGACGCGCGCGCATCGGGTGCGCCCGTGCGCCAACTGAACCGCAGCACCAGCGCCACCGCCAGCAACAACACGACAATCAGGGCGAGCTTTTTCCAGGACATGTGCAGAGGTTTTCAATGAGTGTGTCGCCGTGGACGGCGCATGGTTGCACGTCAGGATCGAGGTCGATCATCATGCGAATGGAACGTGCGCCACTGACTGCAAACGTCAATATCAGGCGCTGGTTGACGCCGGCGCAGGCTCCCACGCCACTATGCCGCGAATGATCAGGCGTGTTGACCTTACCTATGGCACTGGACCCGCGTCCGCCGACGACTTCTCCGGTTGTTCCAACGCCAGCAGATTACTCTTGATCCGCGTGATCACGGCCAACGCCTGCTGCAGTTCGGCCGCCTCGATACCGCTGGTGGCGTCGTGCCGCAACTGGCGCGCCACCTGGTCCATGGCGGCAACCACATCCGCCACTTGTGCCGTGGTGTGCAAACGCCAAGCGCGTCGATCGTGCGGGTCGGCGCGGCGTTCGACAAAACCGGCCGTCTGCAATCGATCGATCACCCGGCCCACCGCAATGGGTCCCATCTCCAGATATTCGGCCAGTTCGGCCTGACGCAGGCCCGGCCGGTGATACACCATCTTGACGGCGCGCCATTGCACACGCGTCAGCCCGAATTTCACGGCACGCCGATCAAAATGCTTGCGCAGCAACAAGGTCACGTCGTTCAACAGGTAACCGAACGCCACGTCTTCCGTTTTTACCATGAGCCGGTGCATCCTCAGCGCATCCGTATGCAGCATACGGCGCCACCCGCAACCACACCATGTCCCTATCCGTCATCACTGCCGACATCACCACACTGCGCGTGGACGCGATCGTCAATGCCGCGAATCCTGCCTTGCTGGGTGGCGGTGGCGTGGACGGTGCCATCCATCGTGCCGCCGGACCCGGGCTGCTGCGTGCCTGTCGCGCCATTTCTGAAGTCAGGCCGGGCGTGCGTTGCCCACCGGGCGAGGCGCGCATCACGCCAGGTTTCAATCTGCCGGCCGACTGGGTCATCCATACCGTGGGACCAATTTGGCATGGCGGCACCCAGGGTGAAAGTGCCTTGCTGGCGCAGTGCTATCGCCACGCACTGCAGCTGCTGCGCGCGCACGGGTTGCACAGCATTGCGTTTCCGGCCATCAGTTGCGGCGTCTACGGCTATCCGCCTGCGGCAGCCGCCGCCATCGCGGTGACCACACTGCGCGCAGCATTGGTCGCGGATGACACCATTGACGTCACGCTGTGCTGTTTCAGCCGCGCCATGCAGGCACTGACCGAACACGCGCTCCACGCAACGCCCCACTGATAGCGCACCGCCACCAAGAACCGACGGCGGGCAGTGCCCGCCCTACATTCACTTCCTTCCACGCCGCCCGCCGATCCAATCCCGCCAAGCCGTGCGCGGGCTAATCGGGGTGCAGCTTGAACGGATACAGCGGTGGCAGGCTCGACCCGGCGGTCGGCGAGTCGCTTTTGCGCCAGGCCAAGCCATGCCTGAACGCGTCAGCGAGTGCGGCCGGATTGGCTGGCGGCGCCGCGCCGCCGTACCGCCGGCGCTGCAAGTCGGCGATCGCGGCGCATTGGCTCGCATCGGCCAAGGCCACCGCAAGTTCACCCAGATGCTGAATCGCTGGTCGTTCGGCACGCGCCCACGCCAGCAAGGTGCGCGTTTGCGCAACGACATCCGTGCCGCGCGCCGCGGCAAGAAACGCACGCTGGCATTCACGCGATGCGTCGCGTCCGGCCACGGCCCCCGAAACCGGCAATGGCCGCACCGCACGCCGCCGGCGCCGGTACCACCAGGCCAACACACTGAGCAGCCACAAGCCGATGCTGCCCAACGCCACCCAGCGCCACGGCATCCCCGACGCTGGAGTGGCTGGCGACGGCGCGCCCGTACTGCTTGCGGCAACCGCCGCCGGTGGCGCGGGTGTGCCACCCGCAACCCCGGGCGCCGGCAACACCGTCAACTGGCGTGCCGGGATCTGCGCCACTTCCTGCTGGTCGGTCAGCACATTCCACCACGTCACGCTGGTCGCCGGAATGGTCAGTGTGCCGGCCCGCTCGGGCACCAGGGCGAACTTGCGCTGCTGGCGCCCGACCAGCCACGCGCCGGCATTGCCGGTGCTGCTGACCGGTTGGTCCGGATACACCGTGGCGCCATCGAGTGGCGGCAGGCTCAGCTCCGGCAGGACGGCCGCCGCCAGTCCAGTGGCCTGCACGGTCATCGTCAGATTCAATGCCTGGCCGACGTGCACGGCAGTGTGCGCTGCGGGCAGGCCATCCAGGGTCAGGCTCAGCTGCCGCGCCGGCAGCCACGCGCTCTTGCCGGCAGCGGCCGGCACGGGTTGCACGCTGACCGTGAGTGCTGGCGCGCGCGCACTCACCGGCGTGCTGCCGCCGAAGAAGCCGTCCAGGTCATTCAGGTCGGACACCTCACCCTGAAACGTCAGCGCTGGAATCACCAATGGTCCCGGGTGCTGCGGGGTCAGCGCAAAGCGTCGTTCCAGGACGTGCCAGGATCGGCCGCCACGCTGCGTGACGTACTTCACGTCGTCACCCACCTGCACCGTCTGCACGCCGTCGATCTGCGGCGCCGCCAGCGAGCCACCCAGGTTGACCGCGTAATACAGGCGCACGACATAGCTCAGCTGTTGCCCGACGTAGGCGTGCTGCGGCTCGACTTGCGCTTCCAGAAATACGTCCTGGTCGGGCGCCGCAGTCGTCGCCCCATTGGTGGCGTCTGGCGCATTGACCTGCAACTGCAGCGGTGCGGTCTGTCCCCCGGCAACCGGCAACGCGGGAATCTGCACCGTACCCACATGCCGGGGGCGCAACGCCACGCCAAACGTCAGCTCGGCGTGGCGCACGCCGTTGACGATGCTCACACTGCGATTCTGCGAGCTGCCGAGCACCTCGAAGTCCCGGCTCAACCCACTGAAATCAGGGGCGTCGACGCCGCGCGCCGCACCCTCGACGCGCACGTTCAAGGTGACGGTGTCGCCCAGTTGCACGGTGCTGCGATCCAGCGTCGCGTGCACCTCGACCGCGTGCGCGGCCAGCGGCAACAGCAGCAAGCACAGACACCACGCGGCGAATCGTGCATGACGCATCATGGCTGCTCCTGCGTACCCGGCACACCACCGTGACGCTGCTGATATTCCAGTTCAAATTTGCGCCGCAGCAACGCTCCCGGATCGTCCGGCACACTCTGCAGGGCACGCCGCACATCGGCAGGCAACTTCGACTGCGGATCGTCCGCCGCGGCAGTCCCGAGTTCGTGTGTGGCTGGCGGCGGTGTCGACGATTTTTCCGCCAGCTCTTTGTCCATTTGTTCCTGCACTGCCCGCTGCGCCTGCGCGGCCTTGGCATGTTGCGCGGCTCGCTGTTGCGGCGTGGTTGGCGGCGGTTGCGTGCGGTCGGTGTCACTGCCCGGCGGTGGTGCAGGTGGCGCTGCAGAGCTGGAGGTGCTTTGTGGATGATCGCCAATGGGCGGCGGCGGGTTGTGATCGGCGGAGTCGGCCTTCCGTTTCTCGTCTTGGCCCTTGGCGCCAGACGAGTCCTTGCCAGAACCATCGCCGGACCCTGCTGAATTTGGTTCCTGCTGCTGCGTGCCTTGACCCGGCTGTTTTGACTCCTGCGATTTCTGTTCCTGTTCGCCTTGATTCTGTGACTCTTGATTCTGCGCTTGCCCGGATTTTTGCGGCGGTGGCTTGTGCTGCCGCAACCAGTCTTCCACGCTCTGGCGATTGGCCTTGGCATCGGCGAACGCCGGGTCGAGTTGCAGCGCGTGATCATACGCACTGATCGCGTCGGCATATTTGCCCTGCCGGGCCAGCGCATTGCCCCGGTTGTAGGCGGCAGTAGCACCGGGCACCGGTTGGAGTGCCTCCGCCGCTGCCGCGTAATCACCGGCGCGATAAGCGGCTGCTCCGCGCCACGCCGGGTCGTGCGCGAGTTGCTGCGCGCGTTCGGCGTCACCCTGGCGGAGTAACGAAACCGCTTGCTGATCGCGGCGCTGCCACAGGTCCTGCCAGGTGCTGGCATTGACCGGGCCGGGCACGACCGGCAGCAACACCAGCGCGAGCAGGCACAGCCAGCCGCGACGAAATGCCAGGGCGACGAGCGCCAACAGCGGCAACAGCAGCCACGGACCGCGGTCCTGCCAGGTATCCCCGACCTGCCCGGACACTTTGGTACTCGTGCCCATGCGCAGTTGGCCATGCAGCGCATCGACGTCACGCTGATCGGCACTCATCGGCACATAGCGTCCACCGCCGGCAGCGGCCACCGCCGCCAGGCCAGCGTCATCACGGCGAACCAGCACCAGATTGCCTTGCGCGTCGTGCAGCAAGCCACCGTCGGCCTGCGGCACCGGAGCGCCTCGCGGCGTGCCCACGCCAAGCACCGAAACCCGCACCCCGGCCGCGCGCGCTTTCGCCGCCGCAGCCGCTGCCGCCGCGTCCGCCTGATCGGTGATCAGCACCAGCGAAGCCGTATCCGCCTTGCCGTCGCGTACCAGCGCCACCGCACGCCCGATCGCAGACGCCGCGTCGTTGCCAGCCACCGGCATGGTGTCCGGTGCAAGTGCGACGAGCAACTCATCCAGACTGCTGGCGTCGGAAGTCAACGGAGCCACCACAAACGCCTCGCCGGCATAGGCGATCAGCGCGTTCAAACCGTCGCGATTGGCGGCCAGCAGCTCGCGCGCCTTCAGGCGTGCACGATCGAGTCGGCTTGGCGCCACGTCCCGCGCCAGCATGTGCTGTGACAACGAAACCGCCACCACTTGCGCCGCGCGGTCGGCATACAGTGGTTGCGCCTGACGATTCCAGGTGGGGCCGGCCAGCGCCAGCGTGCCCAGCGTCCATGCCCCCAGAAACAGCCACGGTGCCAGGGCGCGATTTGCCCGCTGGCCACGCAGGACATGCGGCAACAGCTCGGCATCCACCAATCGCGACAAGGCCACGCTCGCGGCGTCGCGACGTCGACCGGCCCACCATGCCAGCGGCAGTGCGCACAACGCCAGCAACCACCACGGCTGCAGGAAGTGAAACTGCTGCAAGGCGGCGTTCATGCCACGCTCCGCGCCCGCAGCGCAAACTGTCGCGGCACGATGACCAGCAACAACATCAGCGCGGCAACCAGCAACGGCCAGCGAAACAGCTCATGCCGCGGACGCAAGGCTGGCGCGCGCTGCGGCATCGGTTCCAGCGCATCGACGGCACGATATGCATCGGCCAGTTCCGAGCTGTCAGTGGCACGGAAAAAGCGCCCCCCGGTTTCAGTTGCGATACTTTTCAACATGTCCGCATCCAGCTCGGCGGACGGATTGACCAACTGGCTGCCGAAAAATCCCGGCACCCGCATGCGCGTCGCCCCGATACCGATGGTATAGATGCGCACCCCCGCGGCGGCGGCGGCCCGCGCCGCATCACGCGGCGCAATGCTGCCCGCGTTGTTGACGCCATCGGTCAGCAGCACGAGGACCCGCGCCTGCTGCGGCAGCGCAGCCAGGCGCTTGACCGCCACGGCAATGGCATCGCCGATCGCCGTTTCGGTACCGGCCAGACCGACCACGGCACTATCCAGTTGCGCACGTACGGCAGACAGATCGTAGGTCAGCGGTGTCACCAGGAAGGCCTGGCTGCCAAACAGGATCAGGCCCAGTTCGTCACCGCCGCGACGACTGATGAAATCGCCGGCAATGGCTTCCACTGCGCCGAAGCGATCGATGGTCTGCCCGCCCAATTCCATGTCCGGGGTCTGCATGCTGCCGGACAAATCCACTGCCAGCATCATGGCGCGGCCACTGCGTTGTTGCGCCTGTGGGGGCCCGATCCATTGCGGTCGCGCGGCAGCGATCACCAGGCACAACCAGGCCAGCAACAGCCACAACGTGGCGCCGCGCGGCCGGGTGCCCGGCGCCGTCGACAAGGTCAAACCCGGTTGCGGCAAATGCAGTGCCTGGCCGGGCGCCGCCGGCGGCAACCAACGCCGCAACAGCCACGGCAGCGGCAACAGCAGGGCAATCCAGGGCCACGCGAACTCAGGCACGGGTGACCTCCGTGGATTTCCACCGGTGTGGACGCAACGCCAGGCGCAACCAGGCTTCAACGGCGGTCAGCGCGTGCGCTGGATCAAACGGCGCATCTGCGCGATACATTGCTTGTTCCAGCGTCATCAGTTGCTGCAGCGTGACCGCATCCACCGGGACCCGCGCCAGCGTGGCGCGCCACGCGTCGCCCCGCTGCCGCGCGCCCAGCGGGTCATGTACGCGCGCCACCCGACGCAGCAGCTGATGCAGGTCGCCAGCCAGCCGGGCGCCATCCGCGTCGCGTTGATGGCGGGTGCGCAACTGTGCCACTTCGTGCAGTACGCACTGCTGTTCGCGTGCCGCGTGACGCCAGCGGTGCCACCACCATACCGCGCTGCCCAGCAGCACCAGCACCAGCCCGAGCAACAGCCACCAACCGGGCGCCGGCGGCCACCAGGACGGCTCCGGCGGCAAATGAATATCGCGTAATACCGGACCCGCCGTCGCGCCCGGCGGCGACACGTCAGGCGTGGCCAACGTCATGTCGGCGCCGCCCATTTGGGCGCAAGCAGACGCACTGCCGCAGCGCATGCATCACCCGCGGTGTCCACTTGCGCAAGGCGCAAATGCAGCCCCTCGGCAAGCGCGTGCAGGCGTGCAGCACCAGTGCCCAGCACGCGCAGAAAGTCACGCCGCTGCCGCTCGGAGCGCAATACCGTCAGCTCGCGCTTGCCGTTGTATTCCAGCGGGTAACTGCCGCTCGGTGGCAGCTGCAGTTCCAGTGCATCGGCCACCAGCAGCACCCCCACGGTCGCGCGTTGCGTCAATTCGTGGAGCGGCGCCCGTGCGGCCACGTCGCAACTGAAGCCATCGCTGATCAGCACCACACGGCTCGCGCCGTGCGCCAGACGACGAGCGCGCAGCAACGCGGCCGAGAGCGGTTCATCGCCAGCGCTCGTCGGCAACGCGTCCCACTGTGCCAGTGCGCCACACACTGCCAGCGCCCCGCGTACGCCACCCTGCGGTCGCAATATGCGGTTGACCGACCCAAAGCCGACGATGCCGACGCGCTCACCCGCGTGCGCCGCACACCACGCCACGGTCGCTGCAGCCCGCGCCGCCTGCACCGACTTGAATCGTGCGCGCGTGCCAAAGCGCATGCTGGCATGCGTGTCGAGCACGATCAGCACGCTGCCTTCGCGATCTTCCTGAAACAACTTGGTGTGCAGTTTTCCGCTGCGCGCAGTGAGTCGCCAGTCCAGCCGACGCACATCGTCGCCCGCCTGATAGGCGCGCGACTCGGCGTAATCCATGCCGCGTCCATACAGACGGCTGGATCGTTGACCCGCATGCGCGGCACGACTGGCCAGCGGCTGCAACCGCACCCGCCCGATGCGTTCCCGCAAGGCGATCAACGCCCGCAACGAAACCGTGGTGCGGTCATCACCGGGTACCCGTTCGTCGAGCACGGCGTTCACGGCAGCGGCACGAGATCCAGCAGGCGGTCGATCACCTGATCCGGTTTGACCCCTTCCGCCTCCGCCTCGTACCCAAGCAGTACGCGATGGCGCAGCACCTCATGCGCGATCGCGTGCACGTCCTCGGGCAAGACATAGTCGCGTCCAGCCAGCCACGCCGCGGCACGCGCGCAACGATCCAGCGCAATGGTGGCGCGCGGACTGCCGCCCCACGCAATCCAGCGCTTGAGTTCCAACCCGTAACGTTCTGCATTGCGCGTGGCCAGCACCAGCTGGGTCAGGTACTCCTCCAGTGCGGGCGACATGTGCACGGCCATCGCCGCCTGACGTGCGGCAAACACGTCAACCTGGCTCAACAGCGCCGGTGGGGCCGGTTGTGGATGCGCGCGCACACCAGCCTGTTCGCGTGCCAGCTTGAGGATGGCCAGCTCGGCTACCGCGTCCGGATAGCCGATCGTCACATGCATCAGAAAGCGATCCAGTTGCGCCTCGGGCAGCGCGAACGTGCCTTCGTGCTCGATCGGGTTCTGGGTGGCCATGACCATGAACAAGCGTGGCAGTGGCCACGTACTGCGGCCCACGGTGATCTGCTGTTCACCCATCGCCTCCAGCAGCGCCGATTGCACCTTGGCGGGAGCGCGATTGATTTCGTCGGCCAGCACGATGTTGTGGAACAGCGGGCCGCGCTGAAACTCGAAGGTGCCGGTCTGTGGGCGAAACACATCAGTGCCGGTGAGATCGGCGGGCAGCAAGTCGGGGGTGAACTGCACGCGGTGGAAGTCGGCATCAATGCGTGCGGCCAACGCCTTGACCGCCGTGGTCTTGGCCAGACCCGGCGCTCCTTCCACGAGCAAGTGGCCATCCGCCAGCAGCGCAATCAACAGGCAATCGATGAGGCGCGGCTGGCCGATGATGCAACCTTGCAGGTCGTCGCGCAGCCGCGCGAAATCCGCTTGCAGACGGGTCAATACTGGCTGTTCGGGCATATCCATGATCAAGCGGATTCTCGACGGGCTGGAGGAGTTTGGCGGGCCACACAACGCTGGCAACGCAACGTGGCGGCCTGCTACAGACCATGCCGGGCGCCAGAAGTTTAATCAACCGCAGACAACCGGCCACCCGCGCCTGCAGCACGGCAAAAAAAAGACGGCCGAAGCCGTCTTTTTCCTGTCCATGGAACACGTTACTGGACGGAGTCGCTGAGAATGCGTGGCGTCACGAAAATCAGCAGCTCGGCCTTGGTGTCATTGCGCGTGGTGGAGCGGAACAATGCCCCAATACCCGGAATGTCACCCAGACCCGGCACCTTGGTGGTCGTGTTGTTCTTGTTGACTTCGTAAATACCACCGAGCACCACCGTCTGCCCGTTGTCGACCAGCACCGAAGTATTGATCTCGCGCGTGTCGATGGTCGGGATCTTGCCGCTTCCCGGTGCATCCACATAACCGGCCAACGCATCCTTCTTGACGTTGATCATGAGGTACACGCGATTGTCGGCGGTAATCGTCGGCGTCACCTTGAGCTCGAGCACCGCATCCTTGAACTGTACGGTGGCCGTGCCGCTGCCCGCACCCTGGCCACCGGAGTTCTGGAACGTGACATAGCCGATTTCCTGACCTTGGCGAATCACGGCTTCCTGCTGGTTGGCAGTGATGACACGCGGGCTGGAGATGACCTCGCCGCGACCCTCGGTCTGTGCCGCGGACAGCTCCAGATCGACCAGGTAGTTCTTGCCCAGGATCGCCAGGCCAAGCTGGCCGGCCGGCGAGGTAACCGGCAAGTTGACGTTGAATCCGCCATTGCCGGTCTGGTACTTGATCTCCCCAGGCTGCGGCAAGTCACCGGTACCGCCATTTCTGATGAAGTTGGCCTGGTCGAAGGCAAACTGTGTGTCGACATTGTGCCGATTGATCGCCAGGCCGGCAGCATTACCGCCATTCGGGCTGGTGCTGATGACATTGCCGCCGTTCGTGGTGTGATTGGCCTGCACACCCCACTTCACGCCAAGCTCGCGGGTGAAGTCATCGGTGGCCACCACGATCCGCGACTCGATCAACACTTGCTGCACCGGCTTGTCGAGCACCGCGATCAGATCACGCAACTGCTTGATCTTCTCCGGCGTGTCGTTGAGCAACAAGGTGTTCGTGCGCTCGTCGAACGACACGCTGCCGCGGGTGGAAAGGAATCCGCGCGCATTGTTGGCACCACCGGCGCCACCGCCCGTGCTCTGCATGCTGCCAGTGGTCAGCAGCTTGGCGATGTCTGCCGCCTTGCCGTAACTGATCGGCACGTAGTCGGTCACCAGCTCGGCGGTGTCTTGCGCCTTCAGCTTGGCATCGGCAATGTCTTGTTCGTACTTCGCCAGCTCAGCCTGCGGAGCGATCCAGATGACGTCGCCATTGCGCCGTTTGTCCAGGCTCTTGGCGCGCAGGATCACGTCCAGCGCCTGATCCCACGGCACATTGACCAGGCGCAAGGTGACGCTGCCGCCCACGCTGTCCGAGGCCACCAGATTGAGCCCGGAGATATCGGCAATCAACTGCAGCGCGGAGCGCACCGGGATGTCCTGGAAGTTGAACGTGACGCGCTTGCCGTTGTAACTGGGCTCCTGCCCGGCCCTGGCGACGTTGCTGACGGCTGCGTCCGCTTTCTTCGGCGCAACCTCGACCACGTATTGATTCGCGGTCTGATAGGCAGATGCCTCCACCGCGCCCTTGACCGCAATCTCCATGTGCGCGCCACCGCCCACGCCAGCGCGGGTCACGATGGATTGCACCGGCGTGGCGA
Organism: Rhodanobacter sp.; assembly: GCA_036833615.1. Lineage (GTDB taxonomy): Bacteria > Pseudomonadota > Gammaproteobacteria > Xanthomonadales > Rhodanobacteraceae > Rhodanobacter. The sequence goes on along the minus strand of DAITPL010000009.1, from coordinate 38,519 downwards.
AGTCGAGCGTATCCAGCCGCTGCGCCTGGCTTGCCGGCAAGTTGGCGTGGGCGATATCAACCACGACCTTGTTGCCGCTGTGGCGCATGTTGGCATCCGCGCCGGCACCACTGAAGTTGATCAGCACCCGGCCTTCCCCGTTGGGGCCACGGCGAAAATCAATGTTGGAAATCTCCGGCCCGCTTGCCACTGACGGCAGCGCCTTGCTGGGGTCAATGGTGGCTGCCGTGGTAACTGACTGACTGGCGGTGCCGTTGTTGACCGTGAGGATCAATTGGTTGCCCTGTATGCGGGAGCGGTAGGTCGACTGGCGCATCAGTTCCACCACCACCCGCGTACGGCCACCGGCAGCCACGGCGGAAACGCCGGAGGTCGAGCCCTTGCCGATCACCAGATGCCGCGCGGCAGCGTTGTCGGTATCCGCAAAATCCACCGCGATGCGAGCCGGACTCTCCGTGGTGAAGATGCGCGGCTGCGGCACTGGACCATTGGCGAAGTCCATGTGCAGCTCGACGGCACCACCGGGTAGTGGATCAAAGCTGATGTTCTTCAGCGTGTTGGTGGCCGCTGCGGCCGAGCTGGCCCAGGTGGCGCCAAGCAACAGCAACCCCAGCAACACGGTGCGGCTCACATGGCGCATAACACGGCCCTGAACGGATTGAATTTGGTTGGTCATTGCAGCAGCCCCTGTATTCCTATTTCTCGCCGAGCGCGATGCTGGCAGGACGTTCCATCCAGCCACCACTACCGTTGGACACCATCTCGACCAGCTCGATGTGGTCGTCGCTGACCACGGTGACATGCCCGTAGTTCTGTCCCATGTACTCACCCGCGCGAACGCGATGGATCACGCCGCCCGGATCCTTGATCAATGCCTGTGTGTTGGCACTTGCACCGACCGTGCCGACCATTTTCAAGCTGTCCAGCGCAAACATTTCCAGCGGTTGCTTCGCCCGGTTGGCATCCGGGCGCGGGCCACTCGTGGCGTTGCCGCCATCCGTTTGCAATTCGGCAGTGCTCGGACTGAACGGGTCACGCTTGTCCTGGTCGGCGTAGGTAAAGGTCTCGAACGTCTTGATCACCGGCAATGGCTGGATCGGTACGCCCTTCCTGGCCTTTTCCTGCGCGACCCAGCCGCGCAAGTCGGACATGCCGCGCGTACAGCCACTGAGGAACACCGCGGTTGCCAACAACAGCAACCACTGCAGCGCGCGCATGCGGGTAATGGCAGCAAGCCTGTTCATTTCGCCACCCCCTTGGCACCCGGCTTCTTCGCCTCGGCGGCGGTTTCCTCGTCATCCAGATAACGATAGGTTTTCACCGTGCCCTGCAGGATCAACTGGCCACCGCCATCGGCCACCGCACTGCCCTTGGCACCCTTGGCCGCCGACTTGGGCGTCAGCGAAACATCATGCATGGTGAGGATGACCACGCGTGGCAGCGAGGCGACGCCACTGATGAACGTACCGAACTGATGGTAAGTGCCGCTCATGTGCAACGTGATCGGCTTCTCCGCATAGAAGTCCTTGAGTGTCTCGGGACCTGGTTGAAACAGGTCCGACTCCAGGCCGGCAGACAGCGCGGTTTGCGAAATGTCCACCAGCAGCTCCGGCATTTCCGTCTTGCTCGGCAGTTGCCGCAGCAGCTGGCGCAACATGTCCTGCATCTCGTCAAGCTGTTGCTGCAGCGCCTCCAGATTGACCGATTTGGCCTGCTTCTTGGAGAAGTCGGCTTTGAGCGTTTCTTCCTGCCCCGCCAGCGTGGTCAACTCATCCTGCTGGCTGCTGACGAAGAAATACCACCCAACCAGCAACACCACGACAAACACCAGCGCGGTGAAAAAGATCTTGATGGACGGTGTCCAGCCACCAACGTTGTTGCGATCGAGACTGCGTAGTTCGTCGAAAAACTTCATGGCGTGCTCCCCGCGTTGGCAGGCGCCACCACCTTCGCTGGCGCAATGGCGGGCGCGGGCTGCGCAGAGGACGCCCCGGCTGGCGCAGCGTCCGCTGTCCCCGTTTCGTCGGCCTTCGGTCGACTCAAGGAAACATCCAGGCCAAACGTATAGGGCATGCGGCTTGAATCATGGGTGTTTTCGGTCTTGCGCAAGTCGGCATGGCCCATCCACGGCGAGCTTTCAATGTTGCGCATGTATTCGGCAACACTCGCGTTGGACTGGGCAACGCCATCCAGCGACATGGCCTGCCCGCTCTGCTTGAGTCCGGTCAGGCGCGAGCTGGACGGGATGGTTTTCACCAGTTCGTCAAACAGATGCACCATCTGCGAGCGGTCAGCCTGCAGTTGCTCGATGATCTGCTTGCGCGCCAGCAGGTGTTCGCGCACCTTTTCCAGATCCTTGATCTTGGCAATACGCACGTCCAGCTGCTTGATCTCATTCTGCAGATACGTATTGCGCTCGTTCTGGTTGTCGATGCGCTGGTTCATCCAGAACATCCACAACAACAGCACACCCACACCGACCACGAACGCGGTGACGAGCTGCAGGTAGAACTCGCGTTCACGCTGCTTGCGCCGCTCGGCGCGCCAGGGAAGTAAATTGACATGTGCCATCAGTCGAAGCTCCTCAACGCGAGGCCGACCGCGATCATCAATGCCGGTGCATCCTGCGCCAATATCTGTGCCTGCACGCGCGGTGACAGCGTCATACGCGCCAGTGGGTTGGCAACGATGCACGGTACGCCAAGCTGTTCCTCGAGCATCGGGCAAAGGCCATCGATGGAGGCACAACCGCCGGCCAGCACCACCTGATCGACCTTGCTGTACTCGCTGCCGGCAAAGAAGAATTGCAGCAGGCGGCCAATCTGTTGCACCAGCGATTCCTTGAACGGCTCCAGCGCCTCGCTCGCGTACGACTCCGGCAAGCCGCCCTTGCGTTTGGCCCGGCCGGCTTCTTCGTAGGACAGGCCATAGCGACGCATGATTTCATCGGTCAGCTGCTTGCCGCCAAACACCTGCTCGCGTGAGTAGATGGTGCGTTGGTTGCGCAGTACCGACAGCGTGGTCATGGTCGCGCCAACGTCGACGACCGCCACCAGGGCGTCACGGCCAACATTGAGCTGGTCGGCCATCATGGCGAAAGCGTTCTCCAGAGCGAACGCCTCGACATCAATCACACCGGCGGCGAGGCCACCCAGATCGAGCGCCGCCACCCGCATGTCGACGTTCTCGGTGCGCGAGGCGGCAAGCAGCACGTTGTTCATGTCGGCGTTGTCGCGCACCGGGCCAACCACCTCGTAATCGAGACTGATCTCGTCGATCGGATACGGGATGTACTGGTTGGCCTCCACCTGGATCTGACCCTCAAGGTCGTCCTCGGAGAGTTCGCTGGACATCGGGATGATCCGCGTGATCACCGCCGACCCGGCTACCGCCGCCACCGCGTGTTTGAGCTTGGATCCCGAGCGGGCCAGCGCGCGACGGATGGCGTCGCCCACGGCGTCGACCTCGACGATATTTTTCTCGACCACCGCGTTCGGTGGCAACGGTTCCACGGCGTAATGCTCTACGCGGTAGCGCCCGCCAGCCTGGCTGAGCTGCAACAGCTTGACAGCGGTCGAGCTGATGTCGACACCAATCAATGCCGGCTTCTTCGGTGTAAAGAGCCCCACGGTATGTCTCCCCTTTGCCACTAGCGCCCGAAACCATCGTCTGGCGGGGTGCGCAGGGGCATTAAATCGAAAATTTAACGCAATAGCAACGGTCTATGGAAACTTTCTCAAGTAATGGCGTGATGTCCACCACATTATCAGCGTCACGCTCTTGGCATGGTTGCCGGACGCACCTGCCGGCCGCCGAATACTGCGCCCCGTATACTCAGCCCTGCTTGGACTCAGGTCTCACTATCCCCACACTATGCGCATTTTCAAACGTTTTCTGCGTTGGGCGTCGATTCTGGCGCTCTCCGGTCTGTTGCTGGCAGTCGTTGCCGTTGGTGTGGCGTACTGGCTGATAGCCCCACGGCTCCCGGACGTGGCCGAGCTCAAGGACTATCACATGCAGGTACCACTGCGCGTCCTGAGCGCCGACGGCAAGTTGATCGCCACCTTTGGCGAGACCCGGCGCATCCCGGTAGCCATCGCCAATGTGCCCAAGCGGCTGAAGGATGCCGTACTGGCCGCCGAGGACGCTGATTTCTACCGCCACCCCGGTGTCGACTGGCACGGCATCGTGCGCGCAGGCTGGCACGTCCTGATCACCGGCGGGGACAAGGGACCGGGTGGCTCGACGATCACCCAGCAGGTGGCGCGCAATTTCTTCCTCAGCCCGGAAAAGCTCTACTCGCGCAAGCTCACCGAAATCTTCATCGCACTGAGCATCGAACGGGAGCTGGACAAGGATCAGATTCTCGAGCTTTACCTCAACAAGATGTTCCTCGGCCACCGTTCCTACGGTGTCGGTGCGGCTGCCGCGTACTACTACGGCAAACCACTGGACCAGCTGACCGTCGCCGAATGCGCACTGATCGCCGCCACCTTCCAGCTGCCGTCGGTGGTCAATCCAATCAACAGCCCGCGGCGTGCGATCGCGCGCCGCGACTGGGTGCTGGGGGAAATGTACCGCCACCGGTACATCACCCAGGCCGTCTACCAGCAGGCACTGGCCGAACCCAATCGTGCCTTCCCGCACGAGCAGCCGATCGAGGTGGATGCACCGTATCTGGCGGAAATGGTGCGCCGGCAAGTGCTCGACCGCTTCGGCAACGAAGCGCTGACCGAGGGTTATGTGGTGCATACCACGGTGCACAGCGCGCGCCAGCAGGCCGCGGTGAATGCGTTGCGCGATGGACTGATGGCCTACGATCGTCGCCATGGCTGGCGCGGGCCGGAGGCACACATCGACCTGGCGGCGGATGCCGATGCGACAGCCTACGCACGTGCACTGGCCAACTACATGCCGGTCTCCGGCCTGCGGCCAGGTCTCGTCACGAGCAGCGACGCGAAACAGGCAAACGTGTATCTCGCCACCGGCGACAGCGCGGTGCTGAATCTCGCCGCCGTGAGCTGGGCGCGCCCGCATTTGAGCGCGGATCGTGTGGGTGCGGCGCCGACGAACGTCGGCAAGGTCCTTGCGCGCGGCGACATCATCCGCGTGCTGCGTGACAAGGATGGCGCGTGGCAGCTTGGACAGATTCCAGCTGCCCAGGGCGCACTGACCTCGATCGACCCGGAGGACGGTTCGATCCAGGCCCTGGTCGGCGGCTTCAATTTCAGCCGCAGCAAATTCAATCGCGCGGTGATGGCGGCACGCCAGCCGGGTTCCAGCTTCAAGCCTTACCTGTATTCGGCCGCGTTCGAGCGCGGCTTCACCCCGGCGTCGATCGTCAACGATGCACCGCTGGCGCTGCCTGATCCGTCACGCCCCGACGGCCTGTGGACGCCGTCCAATGACGACGGGAAATTTGCCGGGCCGATGCGCTTGCGCGAAGCGCTGGTGCAGTCGAAGAATCTGGTGTCGGTGCGCCTGCTCGACGCCATTGGCGTGCGCTACGCACGCGACTACGTGACCCGCTTCGGCTTTGCCAAGGATGCCATACCCGCGAACCTCTCGATGGCGCTGGGCACCGCGTCCGTATCACCGATGGGCATGGCACGCGGTTATGCCGTGTTCGCCAACGGCGGCTATCTGATCACGCCTTATTTCATCAGCGAGATCGATAATCGCAATGGCGCTTCGGTATATGTGGCCAACCCCGCACGTGCATGCGGCGACTGCCAGGAACGCCTGCTGGATACCACGCCACCCGGCCCGCCGCCGGCAGAGATGAACGCGACTCCGGCGAACCAGGTCGCCCATGCGGGCAGTGCCCCGGCGGTGCCCGGCAGCATCGATGGCATAGGCGACGCCGTGTTGCCGGCTGACGTACACGCCGACAGCCAGCATCCGCCGGTGCTGGCGCCACGCGTCATCGACACCCGCAACGATTACCTGATCACCTCATTGCTGAAGGATGTGATCCTGCGCGGTACCGGCTCCGCTGCGCGCGCGCTGGATCGCGCTGATCTGGCCGGCAAGACCGGCTCCACCAACGATCATCGCGATGCCTGGTTCGTCGGTTTCAATGGTGATCTGGCCACCGCGGCGTGGGTCGGTTTTGACGACTACGGCTCACTCGGCCACGGGGAATTTGGCGCCAAGGCCGCGTTGCCGATCTGGATGGATTTCATGCGCAGCGCGCTGCAGGACCTGCCACTGAAATCGCTGCCCATGCCGCCGGGCATCAGCACGCTGCTGGTCAACCGCGACAGTGGACTGCCAGCTACTGCTGGTGACCCGAACGCCATGAATGAGATACTCAAGGTGGAAGACGTCGATCGCCTGCGCACCCGGGCCGCCCAGCAGCAACAGGAGCAGCAACACGCCTACGATATCTTCTGATGGTGGACGACCGCGGCACTGCCGCCGCACGACCAGGAGCGAGCCATGTCCCGCAGCCAGAACCATGCCATGTACGTGGTGGACAAGGCGCGACGCAACCGCTTGCGCATTGCCCAGGAAGCCGCACGGCTGATGAGTGAACACGGCATCCGCGACTTCCACCACGCCAAGCGCAAGGCTGCCGAGCGGCTTGGCATCGCCGACACCCAATCGTTGCCGCGCAATGCCGAGATCGAGCAGGCGCTGCGCGAACACCAACGGCTGTTCCTGGCGGACAGCCAGCCGCAGTGGCTACGTGAACGCCGCGAAGCAGCGGCGGCGGCCATGACCTTTCTCGCCGCCTACGACCCGCGTCTGGTCGGTGCCGTACTGGACGGCACGGCGGACGTCCACTCGGCCGTATGCCTGCACGTGTTCAGCGATGATGCCGATGCGTTGGTCCGGTTTCTGCACGAGCACGGCGTTCCGCTGGAGGTGCAGAGCCGCCGTGTGCGTGACAGCCACAGCACGCAGAACGACTATCCCGTGCTGCTGTTCAGCGCCGACGGACTTGCATTTGACGTGACCGTACTGCCGCGCGGGTCGCTACGCCAGGCGCCGCTGGACCGAACCGGGGAGCGGCCGATGCGCCGCGCCTCGCTTGCGCAGTTGCAAGCACTGTTGCGCGAAGCAGACGCGGCGGCGACAGTCCCGACGCCGCTATCGGCCGCACGCTGAGCGCACTTCCTGTGCGCCCGGGCAAATACGGCGTTGCACCACCGTCAGTTCAACGCGCAGACGCCGGCGTGTAATCGCGCTGCGCCGCACCGGTATACACCTGCCGCGGACGGCCGATGCGCGATCCCGGGGTTTCATGCTGCTCGATCCAGTTCGCGATCCAGCCCGCGGTGCGCGCAATGGCAAACATCACGGTGAACATCTCGGTGGGAATGCCGAGCGCCTTGTAGATCAGGCCGGAATAGAAGTCGACGTTCGGGTACAGCTTGTGGCTGATGAAGTAGTCGTCCTTGAGTGCGGCCTCCTCCAGCTTCAATGCCACTTCCAGCAGCGGGTCGTTGACGCCGAGCTCGTCCAGCACGGCATGACACATCTTGCGGATGATCTGCGCCCGTGGATCGAAATTCTTGTACACGCGATGGCCAAAGCCCATCAGGCGGAAGCTGTCGTTCTTGTCCTTGGCCCGCAGCACGGCAGACTCGACATTGTCGGGCGTGCCAATTTCGGTCAGCTGCTTGAGCACCGCTTCGTTTGCGCCACCGTGGGCCGGGCCCCACAGCGCGGTGATCCCGGCGGCAATGGAGGCATAGGGGTTGGCACCGGTGGAACCGACCAGTCGCACCGTGGAGGTGGACGCGTTCTGCTCGTGATCGGCGTGCAGGATGAACAGCAGATCCAGCGCCTTGGCCGCGACCGGGTTCAGCTCCAGCGGTTCGCTGGGTACTTCGAACATCATGTGCAGGAAGCGATCGACATAACCCAGGTTGTTGCGCGGATAGCGCAGCGGCCAGCCAATCGAGTAGCGATAGCAGGCTGCGGCGATCGTCGGCATCTTGGCAATCAGACGGATCGCCGCCAGCTTGCGGTCGGCGGGATCGTCGACGCTCAACTCGTCGTGGTAGAACGCCGACAGCGAAGCCACCGACGCGGCCAGCATGGCCATCGGATGCGCGTCGTGGTGGAAGCCCTGGAAGAAGTTCTTCAGCGACTCATGCATCATCGTGTGATGCGAAACCTGATCCTCGAACGCGGCAAATTCCGCCGGTTTCGGCAGTTCGCCGTTCAACAGCAGATACGCGACCTCGAGAAAACTGGAATTGGCCGCGAGCTGCTCGATCGGATAGCCGCGATACAACAACACGCCCTTGTTGCCATCGATGAACGTGATCGCGCTCCTGGTGCTTGCCGTGCTCGCAAAACCCGGATCGAACGTGAAATGCCCGGTGCTCTTGTACAACGTGCTGATGTCGATGCACGCGGGCCCCAGCGTGCCACTGATCAGCGGCAGCTCGGCACTGTGCTGGTTCGACTCATCCACCAGCTTGACGATTTTGGATTCGGACACGGAAAACTCCTTGCATGTAGGGCAGCGCCAGCGACACCAATCCGGCGTCAGCCAGCGCACAATGGCGTCGGGCTCGGGGAAGCAGCGGCGCGAGGGGCGCCGCGGGCGCCTTCCACCGGGCATTATCGCACAAGGCCACAGCCACATCTGACCGCCCATGGTCTAATTGCCCGCACGAAAAAACACGCGGCTGACCTGCATCAGCCACGTGTCGGATGTTGCGGGTGCAAACAGGCAATCGCCCGTATGCGCGCAGGCTCACTCCTTGACGGAGTCGGCCTCCTTGACCGAGCCGGCGTAACGGCGGCGGAACTTGTCCACGCGGCCACCGACGTCAAGCGTCTTTTGCTTGCCGGTGTAGAACGGGTGCGAATGGCTGGAAATATCCACCTTGATCAGCGGGTACTCCTTGCCGTCTTCCCACTTGATGGTTTCCTGGCTGGACATGGTCGACTTGGTCAGGAACGAGAAGTCGGACGACATGTCCTGGAACACCACCGGTCGGTAACTGGGATGAATATCAGGCTTCATGGCTGGCTCTAAAGCGGCGGTGAAAAGAGCGGCATTGTAGCGGCGAACCGGCTACACCCGCAAGCTGCGCGGCGTGCGCGCACGGGGCACGGGGTTTTGGCCCAATCCAACATGGCCGCAAAAAAGTGCTCCGGCCCGACCGCAGCTGCCCTCAAACCGGCACACCCAGCGCGCGCTGCACCACATGCGCAAAGCGTGCCTCGTCGACCTCGAGCACGATGTTGGCCTGGGCAGGCTGCCCGAGACGATTCGCCCAATCCACCACGGTCGCACCGCGGGTCAGGCGTCCATCCAGTTCCACCGCCACCGCGTGGCGCTCGCTGCGGACAATGATTGACGGGTCGAGCGCAACGGCCATGGCCAACGCGTCGGCGGCAATCACTCCGCGTCGTGCATGGTGCACGTTGTACTCACGCGACGTGCCGGCAATCTGCGCGTAGAACTGTGCGCGCCGGTCGCCGGCATGCAGCCACGCATCGAACACTGCCGTATCAAAGGCATGGCGCACGGCGGCTTCCCAATCCACCAGATCGAAGTGCGGAAATGCCGCAAACACGATGTGTGCGGCCTCCGGATCAAAACCGATATTGAACTCGGCCGGCACGTTGCCCGTGTTGCCATGCGCGGTTACCGCGCCACCCATGACCACCAGGCGTGCGACGCGCTCCGGCAGCGTGGGATCCAACCGCAACGCCAGCGCCAGATTGGTCAACGGTGCCAATGCGACCAGGGTCAGTGCGCCAGGCCGCTCGCGGGTCAACCGCAACAGCGCCAGCGCAGCCGGCTCAGCGGCCAGGGCGGCGACTGGTTCGGGAAAACCGATATCGCCGAAACCATCAAGTCCATGCACGAACGCGGCATCCTCGTGCTGTGCGCGCACCAGCGGCGTCGCACAGCCGGCGAAAACCGGTATCCGGGCACCCAGCAGATCAACCAGCACGCGCGCATTGCGCAAGGTATGGATCAGGCCGACATTGCCGGCCGCAATGCTCAGCCCCGCGATGTCGGCGCAGGCATGCGCCATGAGAATGGCCAGCGCATCGTCGACGCCTGGGTCGGTATCAATCAGCAGTTGCGGTCTGGTCATGGTGTCATGGCTGGATGAAGCGACGCCACAGCTTAATGGGGAACGGCCAGGACAGCATGGCGCAACGTGCACTGGGCACACTCCCGACCTGCCTCACGCGTTCACGTAGCGCACGGCGCCACCCAGCCAACGCTCGATGAGCTGCGTGGTCTGCAGCGGATGCTCCGCCAGCATGTGTTCACCCACCTGTTGCACGGCCGGCAACAGGTGGGCATCACGGGCCAGGTCGGCAATGCGGAACGCAAGCTGTCCGGTCTGCCGCGTGCCGAGCACTTCGCCGGGGCCGCGCAACTGCAGATCCTTCTCGGCGATGCGAAAGCCGTCGCTGGTCTCGCGCATCACCTGCAAGCGCTCACGTGCCAGTTGGCCCAGGGGCGGCTGATACAACAGCACGCAATTGGATGCGACCGCACCGCGGCCCACGCGTCCACGCAGTTGATGCAATTGCGCCAGGCCCAGGCGTTCGCTGTTCTCGATCACCATCAAGCTGGCATTGGGCACATCCACGCCCACCTCGATGACCGTGGTCGCCACCAGCACGGCGAGCTCCCCGGCCGTGAACGCGTCCATCACCGCCTGCTTTTCCTTCGGCTTCATGCGGCCATGGATCAGCCCGACGTGAAAACCGCACAACGCCGCGGTCAACTCGGCGTGGGCGACCTCGGCCGCCTGCGCGCGCAGCTGCTCGGACTCCTCGATCAACGTGCATACCCAGTACGTTTGCCGGCCCGCGGCACACGCGACGCGGATGCGTTCGACCACCTCGAGTCGGCGCGCGTTGGACACCGCCACGGTTTGTACCGGCGTGCGTCCGGGTGGCAATTCGTCAATGGAGGAAACGTCCAGATCGGCATACGCGCTCATTGCCAGCGTCCGCGGAATCGGCGTGGCGGTGAGCACCAGCTGATGCGGCACCTGTGCGCCGTCTTCGCCCTTGTCGCGCAGCGCAAGGCGTTGTTGCACGCCGAAGCGGTGCTGCTCATCGACAATGACCAGCCCGAGTCGGGCAAACGTCACGCCCTCCTGCATCAGCGCATGCGTGCCGATCACCACCGGGGCACCACTGGCCACGCGCTGCAGCGCACGTTCGCGCGCCTTGCCCTGCTGTTTGCCGGCGAGCCACTCCACGTCGATGCCGAGTGGCTGCAACCACTGGCGAAAGTTGCGCAAGTGCTGTTCGGCCAGCAACTCGGTGGGCGCCATCAACGCGACCTGATAACCCGACTCCACCGCCGCGAGTGCCGCCAGCGCCGCGACCACAGTCTTGCCCGAGCCGACATCGCCTTGCACCAGCCGCAACATCGGCTGCCGCTGCCCGAGATCCCGCGCGACCTCGGCACTCACGCGTTGTTGCGCAGCAGTCAGATGGAAGGCCAGTTGCGCCAACAGTTGCCGGCGCAAGACCCCATCGCCACCGAGCGCGGGCGCCCGCCGGCGCCGCACCGCCTCGCGCATGCGGCGCAAACTCAAATGCCGGGTCAGCAGCTCCTCGAACGCCAGCCGTTGCTGCGCGGGATGGCAGCCGAGCATGAGCTGGGCCAGGTACGCGTCCGGTGGCGGCCGGTGCACATACAGCAATGCATCGCGCAGGGAAGTCAGGCCGTGCTGTGCGCACAGTTCCGGTGGGATCAACTCCAGCTGTACTGCCGACGGCAACAGCGCCAGCGCCTTCGCGATCACGCCGCCCAGCCGTCGCTGCCCCAGTCCTTCGGTGGTGGGATAGACCGGACTGAGGGCGGCGTCCAGCCCGAGCGCCGCATCGGCGTCCACGCGCTGATATTGCGGATGCACCATCTCCAGACCCTGTGCCCCCTGGCGCACGTCGCCGTAACACAGCACGCGCACGCCGGGGCGCAGCTGTTCAGCCTGGGCGCGATTGAAATGGAAAAAGCGCAGCAGCAGGGTGTACCCGTCCGCGCCCAGCGCCACCTTCAATTGCGGGCGATAGCGAAAGCCACGCTCCACCGCCTCGATGACGCCGACAACCTGCGCGCGTTCACCAGCGCGCAGTTCGGCCAGCGGAGTAATGCGCGTCTTGTCTTCGTAACGCAGTGGCAAGTGAAACCACAGGTCCTGCACCCGCTCCAGTCCCAGTCTGGCCAGCGCGGCGGCCAGCGCCGGGCCGACGCCCGGCAGTGTTCCGACCGGCGCCAGGCCCGGTCGGTCGGCAGCCACTGCAACAGGATGGTTGGCACGCACAGTCATTGCTTCAAGCGTAACCGAGACTGTCGCCCTGCCGTAGGCGTGACCTCGACAAAGCGTGTCGGCGCACGCCGGTCTACGACGTTCAGTCGAGCACCATCACCACATCGACTTCGACCTGCGCCGCCTTGGGCAGTGCGGCTACCTGGATGGTGGAGCGCGCGGGATACGGCTGCTGGAAATACTCGGCCATTACCGCGTTGACCGCCGCAAAGTTCGCCAGATCGGTGACGTAGATGCCCACGCGCACCACCTGCGCCAGCGATCCACCCGCCGCCTTGGCCACGGCCGTCAGATTGTCAAAAACACGTCGCGTCTGCAGCGTGATGTCACCATCGACCATGGCGCCGGTGGCCGGGTCGAGTGGAATCTGGCCGGAAAAGTACACGGTGTTGCCGGCCCGCACGGCTTGCGCATATGGACCGATTGCCGCCGGGGCGGCCGACGTGGCGATGATGTCGAGGGACATGGAATTTCCTTGTGGGAGGAGAGCCGGGATCGGCGCCAGGACGCGCCGCGCCCATCACCCATGATAACCCGGGTGCCAACGCCATCCTCTGCGCACTGCCGGCAACCGCCACCGGCTTTCCGCGACTGCGCGGATCCCGCGCGGACCTGCGTTCACAGCGGGTAGCGATACACCCCGCTGGCCACGCCCGTGCGTCGCACGCGACGGATCACGTCAGCCAGATGCTTGCGGTTCTTCACTTCCATCGCAAACAACAGCGTCGCCGCGGCGGCATCACGCTCGACATACTCGACATTCTCGATGTTGGAGTCCGCGGCTGCGATCGCCGCGGCCACCGTGGCCAGCACACCAGGGTGGTTGGCCACTTCGATACGCAACTCGGCCCGATAATCTCCCTGCACGTCGCGCGCCCACTCGATGCCCACCCGGCGCTCGGATGCCCGGCGCAACTCGACCACGTTCGGGCATTCCTGCCGGTGCACGACGACGCCCTTGCCCGGCGAGAGGTAACCGACGATGGTGTCGCCAGGCAACGGGTGGCAGCAGTTGGCGAAGCTGAGTACGCCGCGTTCGGCGCCGGTGATGCGGATGTTTTCGTCCGCGTGTGGCGCCTGCGGGACGTCCCCGGGCTGCCTGCCGCGCGAACGCAACAATTGCGCGGCCACCCGGTCCGGCATGCGATTGCCCAGTGCGATATCGGAAAGCAATTCCTCCAGGCGGCGCAACTTGACGCTGGCCAGGAACCGATCCAGCACCGCCGGCGAAATTCCATCCAGGCTGTAGCCACGTGCATCCAGCGCCCGATCCAGCATGCGATGGCCAAAATCCACGGCATCCTCATGCTGCAAATGCTTCAGGTGCTGACGGATTGCCGTACGCGCCTTGCCGGTCACCACCGCTTCGAGCCACGCCGGATTGGGCGTGGCCGATGGCGCGGTGATGATCTCCACCAGCTGTCCGGATTCGAGTCGCGCGCGCAGCGGCAGCAACTTCTTGTCCACGCGGGCAGCCACGGCGTGGTCACCGACATCCGTATGCACGGCGTAGGCAAAATCCAGCACTGTGGCGTTGCGTGGCAGCGAAAGAATGTCGCCGTGCGGGGTGAACACGTAGACCTCATCCGGGAACAGGTCAATCTTGACGTTTTCGATGAACTCGGCCGACGAGGTGGTATTGACCTGGCTGTCCACCAGCGAGGACAGCCATTCGCGCGCCCGCGCCTGCGCGCTGTTCGCCGGGCCGCTGTCGGTCTTGTATGCCCAATGCGCCGCGATGCCGCTTTCAGCCACCGAGTTCATTTCCGCCGTGCGGATCTGCACTTCGATCGGCGCCCCGAACGGCCCCAGCAACACAGTGTGCAGCGACTGGTAACCATTGGCCTTGGGAATGGCGATGAAATCCTTGAAGCGGCGATCCACCGGCTTGTACAAGCCGTGCACGATGCCCAAGGCGACGTAACAGTTCATCGCGCTGTCGACGATGACGCGGAAACCGTACACGTCCATCAACTGCGCAAAACTCTTGTGCTCGCTGCGCATCTTGGAATAGATGCTCCACGGCGACTTGATGCGTCCCACGACCCGGCATTGCAGATGATTGGCATCGAGTCGCTCGGCCAGCGCCGTCTCGATTTTCGCCATCGCCTCGCGTCGATTGCCGAGCGCGGCACGGATCCGTTCGCTGATCACGCGGTAGCGATCCGGATACAGCGCGCGGAACCCCAGATCCTGCAATTCCGCCTTGAACTTGTTCATCCCCAGGCGCTGCGCGATGGGGCCGAAGATCTCCAGCGTTTCGCGCGCAATGCGCCGGCGTGCCGGCAAGTCCTTGGCGCCCAGCGTACGCATGTTGTGCAGTCGATCGGCCAGCTTGATCAGGATGACGCGGATGTCCCGCGCCATCGCCAGCAGCATCTTGCGGAAGCTTTCGGCATCGGCTTCCTGCCGCGAGCCAAACCGCATCTTGTCGAGTTTGGTGACCCCATCGACCAACTCGGCAACCACCTCGCCGAATTCACCGGCCAGCACCTCACGGGTGAGCGCGGTATCTTCCAGCGTGTCGTGCAGGAGTGCGGCGATGATGGTTTCCGCGTCCATGCCCAGCTCGGCCAGGACGCGCGCCACCGCCACCGGATGGGTAATGTACGGCTCGCCGCTCTTGCGCTCCTGGCCGGCATGCGCGCTGGCGCCGACGCCAAACGCATGCATCACCAGATCGACCTGCTCCACCGGCAGATACGCGACGCTTTCCTTCAACGCCAGCGCGTACGGCGGCAGCGTGGACAGATCAGCACAGGCGGGGTGGGTGGCCGCGGACATGTTGTCGGCGCCTGCTCAACCCTGCACCTTGCCGCACCAGCACCAGCCACCGTCGGGGCCACCAATCACCGGGGTGCGGCCATGCGCGGCCCCGGCCATGCAGCTGGCGAATGTGGTGCGCGCGTAACGCCTGGCATCGGCCCGGGGCACGCGCTGGCTACAGCCGCCACCGTCCATCAGTCGTCACCGCCCTTGGACAGGTCGTCGTCAACCTCCGCTGCAGCCCATTCCAGTGCTTCGCGCTCGGCCCGCTCGCGCTCGGCCTTGTCAATCTGGTCGATCGTGGTCTGGTCAATCCGGCGCTCGGCAATCTCCCGCAGCGCGATCACGGTCGGTTTGTCGTGCTCCGGGTTGACTGCCGGCTCGGCACCTTTCTCCAGCTGGCGCGCGCGCTTGGTCGCCATCAGCACCAGTTCAAAGCGGTTGTCGACCACCTCGAGGCAGTCTTCCACGGTAATGCGGGCCATGCGAAATCCTCACAGAATAATGACCTATACGGTAGATCAGTGTAGAGCGCAGGTGCTTTGCTGGCAATGCGCGCTCGCGTATGATGGCCGGCTGCATCAATGCGCCGCGGAACCGCGCGGCGCGCCTGCGCATCAAACCATACGAATCAGTACACTTATCCGCCGCCTTCCCTCCGAATCTTCTTCACCATGTCTTTTTCGTTCCGTCGTCTGCCGCTGCGCCACTGGTCAACGATAGCCGCAGTGCTGTTGCTGGCGGGCTGCGCGATCGCCAAACCGCGCACGGATGATCCGCTGGAGAAATACAACCGCGCGGCATACCAGTTCAACGACAGCGTGGACAAGGTCGTGGTGCGTCCGGTGGCATTGGGCTATCGCCGGGTGACCAACGCGCCCGTGCGCCGCTCGGTCAGCGATTTCTTCACCAACATCCGGATGCCGGTGACCGTTGCCAACGACCTGCTGCAGGCGCGCCCGAAGCACGCACTGGAAAACACCGGGCGGTTCCTGATCAACCTCACACTTGGCGTCGGCGGCTTTTTCGACCCGGCGAGCCAGCTCGGCCTGCCGCTGGAAAACAACGATTTCGGCATCACCCTGGCCCGTTGGGGCGTGCCTGAAGGCGACTACCTGGTACTGCCGCTGCTCGGCCCGAATACCGTGCGTGACGTCTGGCGCATTCCGGTAGACAGTTATTTCTTTGACCCGCTGAGCATCTACGCCAGAAATCACCGTTACCACGGCCTGCAGTACGCGCCGCAAGCGCTGTATCTCATCACCATCCGTTCCCGCGCGATCGACGCGGAGAGCTTCCTGCAGTCGGCTTACGATCCGTACGTGTTCATACGTGACGCCTATCGCCAGCGGCGGCTTTACCAGATTTACGATGGCAGTCCACCGGCCGCCATCATCCAGGAGATGCAGGGGCTGGACGAGCAGGGCTTCGATCCGGAGGAACTGCTGGACCAGCAGCACAAGTGGGAGAAAAACCAGCCGGCCCAAGGCACGCCGCAACATTGAAGTCTGACGGACAAAAAAAGGAGCCACGGCTCCTTTTTTTGTGCCTGGCGCGGCCAGCGTTGCGGTAGACGAAAAACCCGCTCAGCGCAGCAAGCGCTCGACGCCGCATACACCGGCCAACGTCTGCATGCCTTCGGGCAAATGCACCAGCCGTACCGGCCGCCCCCGCGCGGACGCATCAGCCATTACCGCCAGCAGGCAGGCCAACCCGGCACTATCGCCGTGGGTCACGCCGGAAAGATCGAGCACCGTCACCGTGGCCGTCGCCAACGCTGCCTGCAGCGCCTGCAGCGCGTGCGCTGCCGTGGCAAAACTCAACACGCCGCGCAGCGCCAACGTATCGGGCTTGTCTGCCGCAAACTGGAAAGCCGTTGGCGCGGACCCCGTGCTCACTTGACCGGTTTGCCGTCCGCGTCCATGACCGTAAGCGCCTCCGCGCCTTGGGTCTCGAGATTGCCGATCAACTGCTCAATACCCACTTTGCGAATCTCCGCATCCACCTGATTGCGATAGTTGGTGATGTAGGAAATGCCCTCGATGATCACGTCGTAGGCTTTCCAGTCGCCGTTGCGGCTCTTGCGAAACGCGTAATCGACCGACACCAGCTTGCCGTCATCCAGCACCACCTGCGTACGCACTATCGTGCGCTTGTCGTTGAGGTCGCCATTGAACGGCAGCACCTTGACGCTGCCGCGGGTGTAATTGAGCAGGCCTTCGGCATAGCGATGCGTAATCGAGTTGTAAAACGCCTTTGCAAAGCGCTCGCGCTGGGCCGGCGGGGTATCCCGCGCATGGCGGCCAAGCACCAGGATCGACGCGTAATCGATGTCAAAGTGGGGCAGGAACACACCATCGATGACCTTGATCAGTTTTTCCTGGTTCTGCTTCAACTCATCGCGATGACCGTCGATGGCGTCGCCAAGCTGTTCGACGATGGTCTGCACCACCTGCAGGGGAGTCTGCTGTGTCGTCGCTGCGGCGGCTGGTGGCGGCGCACTCTGCGCCGGCAGCGCGCTGCTCAGGAATGCGGCAAATGCAACGGTGGTAGCTAAAACCAATTGGCGAAACATGGACGTTCCTCGAAGATGGCGAACCCGGCTCAGTGTTTGCCGGCCGTTGAACTTGACGCCGGGACACTGCCGGCAGCCTGCTTGTCGGCGGATGAACCGTTGACCAGGAACTTGCCGATCAAGTCCTCCAGCTGCATCGCCGACTGGGTGAGGATCAGCTCGTCACCCTGCTTGAGTGCATCCGGCGAACCACCCGGTTGAATCGCAACATACTGGGTGCCGATCAAACCGCTGGTGAACACTGCCGCGGCAGAATCGTCCGGAATCTGGTTGTAGCGTTTGTCGATCGCCAGTGTCACGTCCGCATCCAGCTTGAGCGGATCGGCATGCACGGACTGCACGCTGCCAATGGGCACGCCCGCCATCTTCACCGGGGCACCGGCAGCCAGCGTCCCGACATTGGTGAAACGCGCGGTGACCGTGTAGGTACCGCCCAGATTGTCGGCAATGCCGCCGGCCCCGAAGAATTTGCCGAGCATCTCCTCCAGCTGTTGCGCTGGTTTGGTGAACACCAGCGTGCCGCCAGCAGCCACCATTTGTTTCGCCGTACCGTACTGGATGCCAATGTACTGATCGCCGAGCAGGCCGCTGGTGAAGATGGTCGCCACCGAATCTTGCGGAATCTTGTCGTAGCGCTGGTCGATCGCCAGCTTCACATCCGCCACTTCCTGCCCCGGCAACAGCGTGATCGACTGCACCTGGCCGACGCGCACGCCGGCGATCTTGACCGGTGCACGTTCCTTGAGCTGGCCGATATTCGCGAAGCGTGCGTCGAGCGTGTAGCTGGCGCCCTGATGCACATTCGCCACCGACGTGGTTTGCGTCGCCAGATACGCCAGCGCGGCAAAGCCGAGCACGATGAACAGGCCGGTGCCAATGGCGTAGGAACTGCGGGGTTGGCTCACGGCACGATCCTCAAGATGGACGGTTGATCAGTGGAACAATGATGGCGAGCTGGCGCATGCGGCGGATCACATCAGGAACGCGGTGAGCACGAAGTCCAGTGCCAGGATGGCGATGGACGAGGCCACCACGGTGCGTGTGGTGGCATGCGCCACGCCCTCGCTGGTGGCAGCAGTGGCAAACCCCTGATACACCGCGATCAATGTCACCACCGCGCCAAACGCCAGACTCTTCAGCAGCACGCCATTGATGATATCGGTGCGCAAGTCCACCTGGGCGGTCATGTTGGACCAGAACGTGCCGTTGTCGATGCCGAGCCAGGTGACACCTACCAGGTGCCCGCCAAACACGGCCATCGCGCAGAACACGCAACACAGCAGCGGCATCGCGATCACCCCGGCCAGAAAGCGCGGCGTGGCGACATAGGCAATCGGATCGACCGCCATCATCTCCATCGCGGCAATCTGGTCGGTGGCACGCATAAGCCCGATCTCAGCGGTGATCGCGGTACCTGCACGCCCGGCGAACAACAGCGCCGTCACTACCGGCCCCAGCTCGCGATACACCGACAACGCCACCACCATGCCGCTGGCTGAGGTGCCGCCAAAAATCGACAGCACGTGATACAGCTGCAGCATCAACACCATGCCGACAAACAACCCGCAGACCATGATGATGGTCAGGCTCATCGCGCCGACAAACCACAACTGGCGCGACGTTTCGCGCAAGTACTGGCCGCTGCGCGGCACCGCTGCCAGCAGAGTCAGCAGGAACAAGCCGCACGCACCGATTTGCGCCAGTGTCTGCGTCACCAGGTTGCTGCCGCCCGACCGCCGCGCATTCATGGCCTGGCTCCGGCAAACCCCAGCTCCGTGGCAAAATCCAGCGCCGGATACTGGAACGGCACCGGGCCGTCGGCTTCGCCACCGAAGAACTGTCGCGTCCACGGTGAACCATCGTCGGCAATCGTCTTCGGATCGCCCTGCGCCACCACCTTGCCGTTGGCCAGCAACTGCACGTGATCGGCAATCTCGCGCACGGCCGACAACTCGTGCGCGACGAGCACGCTGGTAATGCCAAGCGTGCGATTGAGCGTGGCGATCAGCAACAGGATCTGGTTCAACGCCACCGGATCCAGGCCGACAAACGGCTCGTCATACAGGATCAGCATCGGGTCAAACACGATTGCACGCGCCAGCGCCACGCGCCGGGCCATGCCGCCGGACAGCTCGCTGGGCAGCAGGCGCGCGGCGCCGCGCAGCCCCACTGCCTGCAACTTCATCAGCACGACATTGCGGATCAACACCTCCGGCAGACGCGTGTGTCGGCGCAGCGGGAAAGCCACGTTCTCGAACACGTCGTAGTCCGTCAGCAATGCCGAATTCTGAAACAGGTAACCAATGCCCTCGCGCACCTTGTACAGCTGCTCGCGCGGCAGCCGCGCCACGTCGTCACCATCGAGCAGAATCTGCCCGGCATCGGCGCGCATGTGTCCGGTGATGTGCTTGAGCAGCGTGGTCTTGCCGGTACCGCTGGCACCCATGATCGCGGTGATACGACCACGCGGGATGTCCATGTCCAGGTCGTCGAATATCGCCCGCCCACCAAGCACCGTGGTCAGTCCACGAATGCGCACCAGGGGCTTGTCAGCGGGCAATGGGGCAACAGGCTCGGTCATTGGCACGGGCTGCAGGAGGAATGTGTGCACGGTAGCCCAAGCCCGGGCGCAAGGCCACGCGGCAGCAGATCGGGTACGCGTGCATTCATGCGTCGGCGGCCAGCAGTTCGGCGATCAACGCTGCATGCCGCTGCCACTGCACCGAGCTGCGCTGGCGCACTGCGCGCACGATGGCCTGCAGGTCGTCCAGCGCCACGGCAAACACGTCGTTGACGAGGATGTAGTCAAACTCGCACGCGTGCGCAATCTCCCCCCGCGAGTTGCGCAGGCGACGCTCGATCACTTCCTCACTGTCCGAGGCCCGGCCACGCAGGCGCCGTTCCAGCTCCATGCGCGATGGCGGCAGGATGAACACGCTGACGCAATGGCTCTGGCTGCGGCGAATCTGCTCGGCACCCTGCCAGTCGATCTCCAGCAACACATCGCGACCTTGCGCCAGCAGGGCCTGCACGTTTGCCCGCGAGGTGCCGTACAAATTGCCGTGCACCTCGGCGTGCTCAAGAAAGATCCCGGCGGCGATGCCGTGCTCAAATTCGTCACGCTGGACAAAGTAGTAATGCTGACCGTGCACTTCATGCGCGCGCGGCGGCCGGGTGGTGTGCGACACCGACAGCGCGATAGCCGGCTCGCGCGTCAGCAGTGCCGCGACCAGGCTGGACTTGCCGGCGCCCGACGGTGCGGCCACGACGAACAACGTGCCCGTCGATCGCGCAGGGATTGGCGTGGGCGTACTCACTCGATGTTCTGCACCTGTTCGCGCATCTGCTCGATCAGCACTTTCAGCTCGATCGCGGCATTCGTGCTGCGGGTATCGACTGACTTGGAACCCAAAGTGTTCGCCTCCCGGTTGAACTCCTGCATCAGGAAATCCAGCCGCCGCCCGACCGGCTCCTGCAACGACAGTACCCGGCGGGTTTCACTGATGTGCGCCGTCAGCCGATCGAGTTCTTCTTCCACGTCGGCGCGCGTGACCTGCAACAGCAACTCCTGTTCCAGCCGGCCCGGATCAGTGCCCTGCTTGAGTTCCGCCAGCCTGGCTTCCAGCTTGACGCGCAGTGCGGAGCGAATCTGCGGCACCCAGTCGCGTACATCGGCCACCACATGCTCGATGGCATCGAGCTTGTCGCGCAGCACGTCCGCCAGCTTGTCGCCCTCGCGAAAACGCGTGTCCGCCAGGGCCCCGAGAGCACGATCCACCACGTCGAGCAAGGCGGTTTTCTGTACCTGCGGGTCGATCTCTGCTTGCTGCAGAACACCGGGGAAGCGCAGCAGTTCGGTGAGTTCCACCCGCAACGCCGGAAAGCGCGCAGACAGGTTCGTATTGAGCTCGGCCAGGCGCGTCAGCAGCGTGTCGTCCACTTGCAGCGCGTCACTGCGGGCGCCAACGCGACGCACCGTCACGTCCACTTTCCCGCGCGACAACACGCCCTCGATGCGCTCGCGCAGCAGCGCCTCGAACGCGCGCAATTCCTCGGGCAGGCGCGGGCTGATCTCCAGATAGCGATGATTGACCGAGCGCAATTCGCAACTGAGGGTGCCGGTGGGGCCGGCGACTTCGGCGCTGGCGTAGGCGGTCATGCTGAAAATCATCGTGCGCAGTCCAGGCGGCAGTAAAGACTGCAATGGTAAACTCTCCGCCCTCACCCTGCCGCATCCGGCCATTCCATGAATTCCATCGCCCGCCCCAGTGGCCGTGCCAGCGATCAGCTGCGCGCGGTAACCCTAGAACGCCATTACACCCGCCACGCCGAAGGTTCGGTACTGGCCAGTTTTGGCGACACCCGCGTGCTGTGCACCGCCAGCATCGAGGACCGCACCCCGGCGTGGTTGCGCGGCAAGGGCGAAGGCTGGATCACTGCCGAATACGGCATGCTGCCGCGCTCCACCAACACCCGCATGCAGCGCGAAGCGGCGCGTGGCGGTCAGGGTGGACGCACCATGGAAATCCAGCGTCTGATCGGTCGCAGCCTGCGCGCATGCGTCAATCGTCAGGCGCTGGGCGAACGCGTGATCACCTTGGACTGCGACGTGTTGCAGGCTGACGGCGGCACGCGTACCGCCGCCATCACCGGCGCCTACGTGGCGCTGGTCGATGCGGTCACGGTGCTGATGCGGCGTGAAAACCTCAAGCGCAACCCCATCGTCGGCGCCATCGCCGCCATCTCGGTGGGCATCTATCACGGCACACCCGTGCTGGACCTCGATTACGCCGAAGACTCCTGCAGTGACACCGACATGAACGTGGTGATGAACGACGGCGGCGGCTTCGTCGAAATCCAGGGCACGGCCGAAGGCCACGCGTTTCGTCGCGGTGAACTGGATACGTTGCTCGCGCTGGCGGAAAAAGGCATCGGCGAGCTGGTTGCCGTGCAACGCGCCGCGTTGGCCATATGAAGAGTGCGGCGGCTCATGGGACGGACACCGCCAGCGCATGGAGTTGCGTAGGGTCAGGTCCGGACCGTGGGGCGGGCACTGCCCGCCGCATCCTCGGCCTGCACCACCATGTCACCCACCCGAAAAGCCGGCGGGCAGTGCCCGCCCTACGGGGCGTGTCCGGCGGAGTGGCGGGCGGTACCGGCCTGCACCGGCTCATAAATGACGCGGAGTGAGGTCATGCCACGCATCGTGCTGGCCAGCAGCAACCCGGGCAAGCTCGCCGAGTTCAACGCGCTGCTGGCTGCCAGTGGGCTGGACATCGTCGCGCAGGCCAGCCTGGGCATCAGTGACGCGGCCGAGACCGGCTGCACGTTCGTCGAAAATGCGCTGCTCAAGGCCCGTCACGCCGCCCGCGCCAGCGGCCTCCCCGCACTGGCCGATGATTCCGGCCTGTGCGTCGCCGCGCTCGACGGCGCGCCGGGCCTGCATTCGGCGCGCTACGCCGGCACGCACGGCGACAATGCCGCGAACAACGCGAAATTGCTGCGCGAACTGGCCGAGGTGCCGGATGCGCAACGCGGCGCGTTCTTCATCTGCGTGCTGGTGCTGCTGCGCCATGCCGACGACCCGACGCCGTTCATCGTCGAGGCGCGCTGGCCTGGCCGCGTATTGCGCGAGCTGCGCGGAGTCCAGGGCTTCGGCTACGACCCACTGTTTCTGCCCGACGGCCAACGCGTCAGCTCCGCCGAACTCGAGCCGGCGCTGAAGAACCAGCTCAGCCATCGCGGCCAGGCGCTGGCGCAACTGCGGGCGCGCCTGCCTGCGTGGCGCGCGTGAGCCTGGTCGCCCCGCCACTGTCGCTCTACATCCACATGCCGTGGTGCGTGAAGAAGTGCCCGTATTGCGATTTCAACTCGCACGGGCTGGGCGGGACGCCCCCGCGCTATGCCGAATATATCGACGACCTGTTGGCCGACCTGGATGGCGACCGCGCGGATTTCGCCCAGGCGCTGGGCACGCGGCCGATCGTCAGCGTGTTCTTCGGCGGCGGCACGCCGAGCCTGTTTGCGCCGGAGCTGATCGACCGCCTGCTCGATGGCGTGCGGGCCCGGCTGCTGATCGCCGCCGATGCGGAAATCACGCTGGAGACCAATCCGGGCACCGTCGAGCACGGCAGTTTTGCCGGCTACCTGGCGGCCGGCGTCAACCGCATTTCGTTTGGCGTGCAGAGTTTTGACGACGACAAGCTGCGCCGACTCGGGCGCATCCACAGCGCGGCGGAAGCCGAAACTGCGGTGAAACTGGCGCAGGATGCCGGCTACACGAATATCAACCTGGATTTGATGTACGCACTGCCACGGCAAACGCTGGATGGTGCGCTGAATGACGTGCAACGTGCGCTGGCGCTGGCACCGGCGCACATCTCGCATTACCAGCTGACGCTGGAACCCAACACGGTGTTTGCGGCCAACCCGCCGCCGTTGCCCGACGATGACCACGCCTGGGAAATGCAGGAAGCCTGTCAGGCGCAGCTCGGCGCCGCCGGCTATGTGCAATACGAAATCTCCGCTTACGCCAACGCCGACCGCCGCTGCGTGCACAACCGCAATTACTGGCGCTTTGGCGATTACCTGGGGATTGGCGCCGGGGCGCACGGCAAGCTCAGCGACGCCGCCAGCGGTCAGATCCGGCGGCGCTGGAAAGACCGCAACCCCCGCAGTTACATGGCCGGCGCCCATGGCGCCGCCCGGATCGGCGGCGACACCGTGGTCAGCCCGGCGGAATTGCCCTTCGAGTACATGCTCAATGCGTTGCGCCTGATCGACGGCGTGCCAGCAGCCGAGTTTGCGCAGCGCACCGGCCTGGACCCGGCCTGCATTGCCGCCGCGCTCGCCAATGGGTACCAGCGCGGCTGGTTGCGCCAGGACCCGCAACGCCTGCAGACCACCGGGCTCGGCCAGCGCTTCCTCAACGACGTGATCACCAGTTTCATGGCCTGACGGCGACCGCCCATGGATGACACCCACAGTTCATCCAGCATAAACTCAGCCATCCCGCAACGAGCGAGCCTGATTCATGGCTGTCCAACAAGATTGGCACGGTTCGCCAGCAGCCAGCCCCCGGAGCGGGCACCAGTTGAGCAATCGCTGGCCGGCACGCGCGCAGGGGCTGCTGGACGCCACCGTCAGGCTCTGCATCGACCAGCTGCACGAAACACTGCGTACCTGCCTGGCGCAATTCGACACCCAGTTGTTTGCTCTGGCCGATCGCTCTCACGGTTTCGGCGACCAGCAACGGCTCTTCACCGTGCGCGAACGTGTCCTGAAGGAGCGCCTGACACTGGAAGCGCGCTTCATCGATCTGGTGACGCAGAATTTCGAGCACATTGACGCTGTCGCCGCTGCGGCTCCCGCCGACGAGGCCTGGCATGCGCTTGAGCTGATCGACCCTGCCGAGCAGGAGCTGGCGACCACGCTCGAGCAACTGGGTAGTCGCAGCGAGGGGCGTCACGGCAACGTGTTGCATGAGTTGGGTTATCGCCTCGCCGTACTCATTGGCGCCCCACCGCTCGAAGGTGCGCAGCTGCCGCTGGGCCCGCACGCACTGGTGCAGGCGTTCCACGATGCAAGCCTGCCGCTGGAGTTGCCGCTGGAACAACAGCTGCAGTTGTTGCGCGCATTCGATCGCTACGTATTGCAGACGCTCATGCCGCTTTACGAGGTCGTCAATGCGCAACTGCGCGAGGACGGGATCCTCCCGCAGCTGCGCAGTATCGCGTTGCCGCGTCACCTCCCTGGCCGGCCACAGGCCTCACCTGCCGAGCCGGCCGCGACCGACGCGGAAAACGTCCAGCGGGCGGCCACCCCGAGCGCGCCGATTGAAGTACTGGAGTCGCTGCGCAACCTGCTGGCACAGCATCGCGCGGCAGCCGGCGGCCCCGCTTACGGCGGGATCGGGCGGGCGGCCAGCACGGAGGAATTGCAGACCGCACTCGGCGCGCTGCAGCAGCATCTGCGCCAGGTCACCGACCAGGCCAGCCGCGAACTGCGCAGTGCCGCGCTCCTGCAAGAGGAATTGGTGGCCCAGCTCAACGCCGGCAAGAGCGTTGACGCACCACGTACGCAACTGAGCGGCGAACAACGCGACACCGTGGAACTGGTGGCGATGCTGTTCGAGCAACTGGGCAAACAGTTGCAGCAAGGTGGCAGCGCCAGTGCCCTGCTTGGCAACCTGCAGCTGCCAGTGTTGCGCATGGCCGTTGCCGACCGCGGGTTCTTCGAACAACGTGAGCATCCGGCCCGGCGCCTGCTGGAGACGGTTACCGCCGCGGCCAATGACTGGCTCGATGGCAGCGACGACGAAGCCAGCCGCCAGCTGGCGGGCAAACTGGAACACCTGGTGACCCGGGCCAGCGAAGAGCCGCCCAGCAGCGCCTTGTACACGGTGTTGCTCGCCGATATCGAACACCATCTGGCCGTGCTCAGCCGCAAGGCCAAAGCCGCCGAACGGCGACACGTCGAGGCCGCCCAAGGCCGGGATCGTCTGGATGCGGCGCGCCACCGCGCCGCCGAAATCATGTCCGCGCGGTTTGCACTGTCCCCACCCCGCGGGTTGCTGCGCGCGCTGCTGGAACGCGCCTGGTCCGATGTGCTGGCGCTTACCCTGCTGCGGCATGGCGAAGACAGCAAAGCCTTTGGCGACCGGCTGGTAGTTACTGACCAGCTGCTCGGCCGCCAGCCGATAGGCGATCGCCAGCAGTTGCAGCACGATGTGGAAACCGGCCTGCAACAAATCGGCATGCACGAGGACGAAGCGCTCCAGGTGGCACAACGCCTGCTCGGCGTGCCACTGACCGGTCCGGGCGCCGACCAGCTCAGCACCACCGACCTGGCCGTGCGACTCAAACAGCGGCGGCGACTGGGCGATGTCACCAGCGGGGAGCCACCGGCACCGACACCGGCGCCTTCTTCCTCTGCCTCGGTGTCCGCACCGGCGCCAGTGTCCGCGACGGCACCAACGTCCATGCCGAACGCCCATGCCAAACCAGCCGACCCCCGTGAAATACTCGTCGAACGTCACCTGCGCCAACTTCCGTTCGGTACCTGGTTCGACTTTGATGTCTCGGGCGGCGCTGTCGTGCGGCGCAAACTGGCGTGGTACTCGCCCATGTCCGGGCGCTGCCTGCTGGTGACACGCCGCGGCCAGCGTACGGAAGACCTCACCCTGGTCCAGCTCGCCCACCAGATCGCCAGCGGTCGCGTGCATGAGGTTCAATCGCAGCGCGACAGCTTGCTCGATCGCGCGTGGCACGGCCTGACTGGCGTGTTGCGCCAAGCCACGCCGCGACCGACCGTCAGCACGGAGGCGACGCCATGAACCAGCGCGATCCTGCCGGCAATCAGCGCCGCGCCGAACGCAAACGCGCCAGCTCCGCGGCCACCGTGACCGATGTCATCAGCGGGCAGGCCATGGGGCAGCTGGGCAACCTGTCCAGCAGCGGCATGCTGTTGATTGGTCCACACACGCCCCGCAGCGAGGCGCTGTACCAGGTGAGCGTCACCCTGCCGGCAACCCGCCAGCCAGGCGCCACGTCGCCGTCCACGATCGAGGTGGGTATCCAGGAGCAGTGGCACGAGCCTGCCGCCAGCGGCCAGGTCTGGGCCGGATATCGCATCGTGGCCATCGACGGGCATGATGCGGTGCAGCTCGAGCACTGGCTGGCCATACCGTAATCCCGGCTGCCTTGAGCGACATCAGCGCAGGCCCCTGCGCGCTGTCGCTATGCTGCGATTGCCAACGCGGGTAGCGCGTCGCCAGCCGGCGCAACCGCCACGCCCATCTCCTCGAAGGAAGCACCATGTCCGATTCGTTTGCCGCGCTTTACCCCGGCCACCTGCTGACGCTGTGCGAGCGCGCTGACCAGGTGCTGGCCCGCACCGGCTACGACCATCTGCTGATCGGTGCGGGCTCGCCGCCGGTAAAGTTTCTCGACGACCAGGACTATCCATTCATCGTCAATCCGCACTTTCGCCACTGGCTGCCTCTGACCGACGCGCCGGGCAGCTGGATTGCCTACACCCCCGGGCACAAACCCAAACTGATTTTCGTGCAGCCGCATGATTACTGGCACCTCGCGCCCGAGGCGCCGAGCGGTTACTGGGTGAACCAGTTCGAGATCGTCATCGTGCGCAGCGTGACTGCGGCGCTCGCGCAACTGCCCACCGGCAAGCGCGCCGCGATCGTCCCCGCTGCTGCTGCGCAGGGCTTCAGCGTCGATGCCAGCCTGACCGCCGTGCTCGACGACCTGCATTGGCAACGCAGCTGCAAGACACCCTACGAGCTGGCCTTGCTGCGTGCCGCCAACCGCATCGGCGTGCGTGCGCACCGCGCGGCCGAGCAGGCATTCCGGGCCGGCGCCAGCGAGTTCGACACGCACCTGGCGTATCTCGCGGCCGCGCGCCAGCTCGACGCCGAGCTGCCGTACGCCAGCATTGTCGGGATCAACGCCCACGGCGCCGTACTGCACTACCAGGTGTTCGACCGCACGCCGCCCGAGCGCAGCCGCTCGCTGCTGATCGATGCCGGCGCCAGCGTCGCCGGCTATGGCAGCGACATCACGCGCACCCATGCCATGGCCGATGCGTGGGAATTCCAGACCTTGATTGACCGCGTCAACGCGGCGCAACAGGGATTCGCCGCCAAGGTGCGCGCCGGGCAAAGCTATCCGGAGTTGCACCTGCACGCCCACCACGTGCTGGCCGAGGTATTGCGCGAGCAGGGCTTCTTCCGCATGAGTGCGGACAGCGCCGTCGAGTGCGGCATCAGCAGCGCGTTTTTCCCGCACGGACTCGGGCACATGATTGGCGCCGAAGTGCACGATGTGGCCGGTTTTCAGCAAAGTGAGCGCGGCGGTCGCATCGAGCCGCCCGCCGGACACCCGCACTTGCGCATGACCCGCGTGCTGCAACCGGGCATGGTGGTGACGATCGAGCCAGGTCTGTATTTCATCGACATGTTGCTGGCCGAACTGCGCGCCAAACCCTTCGCCAGCGATCTCGACTGGGTGCGCATCGAGCACTTCCGCCAGTTTGGCGGCATCCGCATCGAGGACGATGTGGTGTGCACCGAGGGCGACCCGGAAAACCTCACGCGGGATGCGTTCGCGCTGATCTGAGCCACTCGACACCTGCACGCAGCTGCCCTTACGTTTCAGCGGGAGCGACTTCCCGCGCAATGGCCGCCGGAACGGCAGCGCGACGGCCATCGCGCCTACGGCGCGGCACAACTAGCCCGGCCCACGGCCACCTATACTGGGGTAATGGGAGAGTGCGCCCTTCGGGGCCGAGGTGGGGATTGCGCAGCATGGATTTGACGGAGACCCCTATCAATTTACGTCCGACGTTGATCGTGGAGGACAGCAACCCCACGCAGCAGCGCCTGTGTCGGCTATTGGCGGAACTGCTCGGCGACGACGCGCCCATTGCCGTTGTCGGCAGCATTGCGGCCGCCAAGGCGCAGCTGGGCAAGGACGCCCAGGGTCTGGCCATAATCGACATTGGCCTGCCGGATGGCAGCGGCATCGAGCTGATCGGATGGTTGCATGTCCATCATCCGCACCTGACGACGGTGGTGGTGTCGGCCTTCGGTGCCGATGACCTCGTGCTGGCCGCCTTGCGTGCCGGTGCCACCGGCTACCTGCTGAAGGAACGCGAAGACGTCGAGCTGAGCCTCGCCCTGCAGAGTATCCAGCGTGGCGGCGCGCCGATCGACCCGAACATTGCCCGGCACATCCTGGACCTGCTCAAGCTGTCCGCCGAACCAGCCACTGCGGCGGGACCACCCGTCGAAGCTGACGAACCCCCGGAGCACGCCCTGTCCGATCGCGAGTCCGAGATTTTGCGGCTGGTCGCGCACGGTCATAGCAATCGCGAAATCGCCGAGCTGACCACGCTGTCGCGCTTCACCATCGAGGGTTACACCAAGAGCATCTATCGCAAGCTGGCGGTACGCTCGCGCACCGCGGCGGTGTACGCGGCCAAGGTGCGGGGTCTGTTGCATTGACCTGCCGGCGGTCCGCGTGGCTATGGGGTGCCTGGCTGCTGACGATCTGCCTGTTCGGCACGCTGCAGGCGCAACCAGCGCCGCCCGCCGTCGTGACGATCGACCACGCTGAAGCCGTTAGGGCGAACTGGGACTCCAGCGCACCACCCGCCACCGACTGGATACCGGTCAAGCTGATGGACTACTGGAATACCCGCTGGCCACAGTACAACGGCGTGGTCTGGTATCGCGTGCGCTGGAGCCAGACCAATGCGGACACGCCGATCGGCCTGCTGTTCGACTACGTGTGCATGGCCGATGCGGTCTACGTCAACGGCAGCCTGGTGTATCGCGATCCGCAACTGGTCGAACCCCTGTCACGCAGCTGGATCGCACCACAGTTTTTCCTGCTCGACAAACCTTTGCTGCATGTTGGCGAGAACACCCTGCTGGTGCGCGTTTCCGGCTTCGCCGCCTATCAACCCGGCTTGGGCACGGTGAAGCTGGGCGATGCGAACGCGGTGCAGCAGTTGTATCGCCATGGCATGCGCTGGCGCCACAACGTACGCTTGTTCAACTTCGCCATCAGCGCCGTGCTCGGCGTGCTGTTCGGCATGTTCTGGCTGCTGCGCCGCCGGGATACCGTCTACGGTTGGTACGCCCTGTGCACGTTGTTCGGCGCCGGCTACAGCTGGAATTACGTCGCCCCGAGTACCTGGCCGTTCGCCAGCACCGATGCCTGGCAGGCGTTCGTCGTCGCGCTGTTCGTGGCGTCCGTAGGCAGCTTCACCATGTTCCTGCTGCGCTTTTGCGAGCGCCGCTGGCCACGCACGGAGGTGGCACTGGGGCTGTTCAGCCTGCTTGCCTTCGCCGTCGCGCTGCTCGACCCGCACCACATGGGCCCGTGGCGCAATGCGTGGGTGCTGCCCACCATCCTGTTCTACTACATCACGATCGCCGCTTTCCTGTGGCATGCCGCGCGCAGCCCGCGGATCGAAGTGCGCGTGCTTGGCGTCTGTCTGCTGCTGCCGATCCTGCTCTCGTTCCGCGACCTTGCCCTGTACCTGGAGTTGATCCACAGCAACAACTACATCGGTGCGCTGACTTCGCCGCTGACCTTGGTCGGCATGGCCTTCGCCGTCGCCTGGCGTTTTTCCAAGGCCATGCACCGGGTCGAGGGTTTCAATCTCGAACTCAAGCACAAGGTCGATACCGCCACCACGCAATTGGGCGACACGCTCACGCGCGAGCATCAACTCGCCCTCGCCAACACGCGCATCGGCGAACGCCTCAACCTGGTGCGCGACCTGCACGACGGCTTCGGCGGCAGCCTGCTCGGCGCCATCGCCGAACTGGAACACCCGCAGCAGCCGCTGGAACCCGCCCGCGTGGTCGGCACGCTGAAGGAACTGCGCGACGATCTGCGGCTGGTCATCGACACCACCACCCACGACCAGGATACCGACCTCGCCGGCCTCCTCGCGTCGCTGCGTCATCGCTGGAGCCGGCGTCTGGACCTCGCCCACATCGACAGCCACTGGCAACTCGAAGGTCTGGACAGCCTGCACCTCGGCCCCGCGCGCAGTCTCGACCTGCTGCGCCTGCTGCAGGAAGCGTTGACCAACGTGCTCAAGCACAGCCATGCCGCGCGCGTGGACATCGTGATCGTCCACGACGGCAGGCAACTGCAATTCGAGCTGCGCGACGACGGCGTCGGATTCGACCCCGCCGCCACGCGTGCCATCCATGGCGGCACCGGCTTGGCCAGTCTGCACACCCGCGCCAGCCGCTTGGGCAGTCAACTGGTCTGCGAGACGGCCAACGGCGGCGGCACAGCCCTGCGGCTGACTTTTCCGCTCGAAGCCGCCGCGTCGCTTCCGCCCACTGCCTGCCCTGAGCCCACGCCCTACCCCTGATTTCGGGGGTACCCAGCCCGGACCAATCGCGGTACTGTGGGGACGGAATCCAGCAGAAACCCCAAAATCGCCCCGCCATGCCGGCTGACGCCGAAGCGCGGCTGTCCTTGGCGACAGCACGCGGCTCCGGCGCGCGTCAGGACGACGGTTTACCGGTTATTCGGGCTTTCTCCGGGGGCAAAAACCGGCTGCCAGCGACACGGCACCCGGGCGTTTGAACAAGGGGGCGTCATGCAACGGCTTCACTTCATCTCGGGTTTGCCGCGCTCCGGCTCGACCCTGCTGGCTGCGTTGCTGGCGCAAAACCCTCGCTTTCGTGCCGGTATGTCCGGGCCACTGGCCGGCATGTTCGGTGCCCTTCTGGGCGAAATGAGCGGGCGCAACGAGTTCAGCGTCTTCATCGACGACGCCCAGCGTCAGCGCGTGCTGCGCGGGTTATTTGAAAACTACTACGCCGACTGCTCCGCCGAGGTCATCTTCGACACCAGCCGCGCCTGGTGCGCACGCCTGCCCGCACTCACCCAGTTGTTTCCCGGCGCCAAGGTGATCGTCTGCGTGCGCGACGTGCCGTGGATCGTCGACAGCATCGAGCAACTGATTCAGAAGAATGCCTTCAGCCCATCGTCCATCTTCAACTACACCCCCGGCGGCACCGTCTACACCCGCGCCAACGGCATCGCCGGTGCCGACGGCCTGCTCGGCTACGCCTATGACGCCGTGAAAGAGGCCTGTTACGGCGCGCACGCCGAGCGCCTGCTTTTGGTGCAGTACGAAACCCTCAGCACCAAGCCGGCCAAGGCGCTCGCCACCATCTACGACTTCCTCGGCGAGCCGGCCTTCAAGCACGATGTCAAGCACGTGGAGTACGACGCCCGCGCGTTCGACGCCAAGGCCGGCACGCCGGGGCTGCACGACGTGCGTCCCACCGTGGCGGCCATTGCACGCCCCACCTTGCTGCCGCCGGATCTGTTCCAGCGCTTCGCCAACGACGCCTTCTGGCGCGACCCCGCGCGCCGTCCAGCGGCGCTGCGCATCGTCTGAACCTGCCACGTCTGATCCGTTTTTCCCTTTGCAAGCTACCCGGACAACACCATGAACCACACCTACCGCCTCGTCTGGAACCACGCCCTGCGCATCGTGCAAGTGGCCTCGGAATTGGCCCACTCACCCGGTGGCGGCCCATGCGCGACCGCCGCATCGCGCGCCCCGCGTCAACGCCGCTTGGCACTGGCCTGCGCCGTGGCGTTGGCGCTGGGCGGTATCGGGCTTGCGCTGCCAGCATGGGCCGCAGCCGGCAGCTATATCGTCACGCAATCCACCGACGATGGCACCGGCAGCGTCGTCGGCTCGCTGAGCTGGGCGATCGCGCAGGCCAATGCCAACCCGGGCAGCACCATCGTGATCGACTTGCCGGGCGTCAGCAGCATCACGGAAACGGGAACTCTGCCGCACCTCACCACGGGTACCACCACGTTCGCAGGGACACTGTCGATCGTGGATGCGGCCGGCGGTGCGTTGACGATCGACGTAGCCGACACCGGTTTCCAGTTGGGTTTGGACAGCACCAGCGTCGGGTCGATAACTGGCGCTCCCGGTCAACATGGTGCTTCGGGCACTCCCGGCCAAATCGGCAACGGCTCGCACCCGCAGGGTTACGCGGGGGGGGCCGGTGGCAACGGTATAGCCGGCGGCAATGCCGTGGTCGGCACAGCCGGCACGGCTCTGAGGGTCCAGCAAGGCAGCACGATCACAGGCGGCGCTGGCGGCTACGGTGGCAGGGGCGGCTACGGCGGTGATGGCTATTACACCTATTCGACGCATCTACACGCAGCTGCCGGCGCGGATGGCACCGGCGGCATCGGCGGTACCGGCGGTGCGGGTGTGTATGGTACCGGCTTCAGCCTCACCAACGGCGGCACGGTCACCGGCGGCTCCAGTTCTGCCGGTGGCGGTGTCAGGCCTTTCCATGGCGGCAGCCGGGGTGCCAGCGGCACTGGAGGTGCCGGGGTGGCTGGAACGGAGTTTGTTGTCACCAACAATGGAGCCATCGCCGGCGGCGGTAACGGTTCCAGTTTTCTCGCGGGCAGCGGTGGCGCGGGGATCAGTGGATCGGGGTTCACCACCACCAACAACGGCACCATTAGCGGTGCGGATGGCTCACGCGGCTCCAGCGGCGCCATGCCTGTCCAAGGCAATGGTAGCAATGGCACCAGCGGCTACAGCGGCGGGGCGGGGGTGTCTGGCGCGCAGGCGACTGTCACCAATTGGGAAACCATCGTCGGCGGTAACGGGGGCTTGGGGGGCTCTGGCGGCCATGGCTCCGGCGACGCTTTGGCCGGCCCCTACGCAGACCCCGGCGCCGGGGGCACCGGCGCCACCGGCGGCAATGGCGGCGCGGGTGCCTATGGAACAACCGGTTTCACGCTCACCAACCTTGGCAGCGTCACGGGTGGTAGCGGTGGTGCCGGCGGCGTAGGTGGTGCCGGCGGCTACACCGACGCAGGGGGTTTCGCGAGCAGCGGCGATAGCGGATATGGCGGCACCGGCGGCGCAGGTGTAAGCGGTACGGGTTTCACTGCCGGCAACGATGGAATGATCGTCGGTGGCGCTGGCGGCGATGGGGGCGTGGGTGTCGAGGGACGCTTCACCGGCAATAACGGCAATGGCGGTAACGGCGGTAACGGCGGTGCCGGTGTAAGCGGCGTCAACTTCAGCTTCACCAACACCGATACCACGACCGGCGGAAATGGCGGAAGGGGGGGGCTAGGGCTGGGAGGCCCGAAAAACGGATTCACCGGCACCGACGGACTCGGCGGGGTAGGCGTGATGTCTACCGGTAATAGCGCAGTCATCAATGCGGGCGATATCGCTGGCGGCAAGGCCGCTGGCGGCAGCGGTTCCCAGGCCGACGCCGTGGACTTTTCCGGCGGCGGCAACACGCTCACGCTGGAAAATGGCTACAGCTTCACCGGCAACGTGGTCAGCGCCAGCGGCACCACCAACGGCGGCGACACCCTGGCCTTGGGTGGCGACAGCGTGACCGACAACGGCACGGGCGACGGCACATTCGACGTGTCGGCCATCGTGACCACCCAACCCGTCAGCTACACCGGCACGCCGCAGTATGCCGGCTTCATCAACTTCACCAAGACCGGTACCAGCACGTGGACGCTGACCGGCCTCGGTACCGAGCAGAACTGGCAGCTGTCCGGCGGCACCTTGCAGGTCGGTGATGGCAGCACGGCAGCGAGCCTCACCGGCAGCGGCGCCACCGTAACGGCATACATCGGCACCACGCTCAACGTGATGACCAACGCCACATTGAGCGGGGGCATCGGATCCCCGGGAACCCTTGGATCCCCAGGGTTCCCCGGTATCGACGGTCTCCACGGTATCGACGGTTTCCTCGGTATCCCCGGTTTGGGTATCCCCGGTACCGCCGGCGGCAGCGGTGGCTACGGTGGCACCGGCAACACCGGCGGCACCGGCGGTTACGGTGGCAGCGGCGATGTAGGCGTCAATGGGACTAGCTTCACGATTACCAATAACGGCAGCATTACCGGCGGCACCGGCGGCAACGGCGGCACG
The DNA here is from genome assembly GCA_036833615.1 of Rhodanobacter sp. GTDB lineage: Bacteria > Pseudomonadota > Gammaproteobacteria > Xanthomonadales > Rhodanobacteraceae > Rhodanobacter. Next base: position 3,395 of record DAITPL010000009.1, on the reverse strand, counting down.
GGCGGCACCGGCGGCACCGGCGGCCTCGGCGGCAACGGCGGCACCGGCACGCCCGTCGGCAACGGCGGCAACGGCGGCAACGGCGGCGCCGGCGGCAACGGCGGCAACGGCGGCAACGGCGGTGCCGGTGTCAGTGGGACCGGCTTCACGCTCACCAATAGCATCAGCATCACCGGCGGCGGCGGCGGCCGCGGCGGCTACGGCGGCGGCGGCGGCAACGGCGGCAACGCCGGTGTCGGCGGCGGCGGCATCAACGGCATCAGCGGCAGTACCGGCGGCACCGGCAACTCAGGCGTCGGCGGCGGCGGTGTCGTCAGCACGGGCGGCAGCACCCTCACCAACAGTGGCAACATCAGCGGCGGCCTGGCCGGCGACGGCACTACCCGCGCCGATGCGGTCAACTTTTCCGGCGGCGGCAACACGCTCACGCTGGAAAACGGTTACAGCTTTGTTGGCAACGTGGTCAGCGCCAGCGGCACCACCAACGGCGGCGACACCCTGGCCTTGGGTGGCGACAGCGTGACCAACGGCGGCACCGGTGATGGCACGTTCGATTTGTCGACTATCGTCACCACGCTGCCGACCAGCTACACCGGTACGCAGTACGTCGGCTTCGCCCACTTCGACAAGATCGGCACCAGCGCGTGGAGCCTGACCGGCACAGACAACACCGGCAAAAACTGGACGATCGCCGATGGCACGCTGCAAGGCGATGCCACTAGCTTCCATGGCGACCTGAGCTTTGCCCCCACCACGGGCGGCAGCGCCAACGTAACATTTGACCAGGGCAGCGGCAATGCCAACAGCCCGACCACCGCCACCTATGCCGGCAGTATCAGCGGCAACGGCAGCCTGACCAAGATCGACGATGGCACGTTGATTCTAACCGGCAGCAACACCTACTCCGGTGGCACCACCATCGGCGCTGGCGCTGTGACCGTGGGCAACGACAGCGCGCTGGGCACCGGCTTGGTGGACATGGCTGTCGACACCACCCTGATCTTCGGTGGCGACGGCCTGCACCTGTCCAACGCCTTTACCCTCAACGGCGACCCCACCTTCACCGTGGCACCCGGCACCACCGACACCGTCAGCGGCATCATCGCCGACGGCGGCACAGCCGGCGTGCTTGAACTCAACGGTGGTGGCACCCTGATACTCACCGGCGACAACACCTACAGCGGCGGCACCACGATCAGCGCCAGCACGCTGCAGGTCGGCAACAGCGGCACCACCGGCGCGATCGGCACCGGCGACGTCATCGACGATGGCATGCTCGCCTTCGATCGCAGCAATGCGACGAGTTTCAACGGCGCGATCTCCGGCAGCGGCGCGCTGGTGCAGAACGGCAGCGGCACGCTCACGCTCAGCGGAACCAACAGCTACGGCGGCGGCACCACGATCAACGGCGGCGAACTGTCCGTATCCAGCGATGCCAACCTGGGTGATGCCAGCGGCGGCCTGGCCCTGAATGGTGGCCTGTTGCAGGTAACCGGCACGTCCTTCCAGTCCACATCACGCACGATCACCCTGGGCAACGCTGGCGGCGGCTTTGACATCGTCGATGCCGACAATACGTTCACCGTGGCGCAGGTACTCGGCGGTACCGGCGCGTTGACCAAGTCCGGCAGCGGCACGCTCGCCCTTACGCAGGTCAACGGCTACAGCGGCGGCACCACCATCAGCGATGGCGCCGTGTCCATCACCAACAGCGGTGCGCTCGGTTCCGGCAGCGTGACCATGGGCAATGGCAGCACACTTACGCTTGCCAGCAGCAGCCTCAACGTGGCCAACGCCATCGTGCTGAATGACCAGGCCGCAATTGCCCCCGGCGCGGGCTTTTTTGAAACCGTCATCGGTAATATCACCGGCCCGGGGGCGCTTAGCGTCAATAACGGCGGCGCAGGTGCGTCCGCAAGCCAACTGACGCTGGCCGGCAACAACAGTTACGGCGGCGCCACCACGATCAATGGCGGCACGCTGGTATTGACGGGTGACAACACGGGTACAGGCGCTATCACGGTCAACCCCGACAGCAATTTGTACGTCGGTTATTTCGGCACCACCGGTGCGGTCAGCGCGGACATTGTGAATAATGGAAAGGTGCTGTTCCTGCGCAACGGCGACTCAAGTTACGCCGGCAGCATTTCCGGCAGCGGCCTCGTGCAACAACAAGGCGCGGGCACGCTCACGCTCACCGGCAACAGCAGCTACAGCGGCGGCACCGAAATTCTCAGCGGTGGCGACGTCGATGCCACACCCACGGCGCTGGGTACGGGCGAGGTAGCGATAAGTGGTGGCAGCGCGCTCACCGTTGCCGGCTCCGGCACGTTCGCCAACAACGTAAGCAATGGCGGTGCAGCCATCGTCAACTTCGGCAAGGACGTCACCCTGGGTGCGGCCAGCCAGTTAATCGGCAACGGCCCAAATCTGAATATCGCTGACTTGGGTAATGGCATCGGCCAGCCCGGCAGCCCCATCGTGATCAGCATCGGCCTCGGCGGCATCGTCGCCAGTCTCAGCAACCAGGCTGCCGGTGGCGGCACGGTCAACTTTGTCGGCACCAGCAACGCTGGCGGTGCAAGCATCAGCAACGGCCTCGACGTGAATGCCACGTTCGGCGGCATTCCCGGCCTGCCAGCAGGTACCACCATCACGGTCAGCAGCAACACGCTGCAGGGGGGGGCGGTCACGTTGGCCGATAGCGCTGACGCCGGCACCGCCAACTTCGCCAACGGCGCGACGGTGAGCGGCGCGTTCAGCGGCATCGGTGGCAGCGCGGGCGACATCAACACCCTCAGCGACAACACCGTCAGCGGCGGCACTATCACCTTCAGCGGCCAGGCCAACGCCGATCACTCGGCCTTCGCCAACGGCCTTGACGCGAGCCAGATCACCGGTGGCCTCGGCAGCCCCACCAGCAACGGCGGGGTGATCACGGGCAACGCGCTCAGCGGCGGCACGATCGCCTTCGGCGACAGCACCAGCTCCGCCGATGCGACCTTTGCCAACAATCTGGTCCTGGGTTCTTTCATCAGTGATCTCAGCGCCAATACCGTGACCCTGGACGGCAACACGGTCAGCGGCGGCAACATCACCTTCGCCGGCACATCGAGTGCGGGCCATGCCACCTTCGACAATGGCGTAACGCTGGACGACGGCGGTCTCACAACCATCACTAGCCCGGGCATGACCAACAACATACTCAGCGGCGGCACAATCACCTTCGGCGGCACCGCCAGTGCCGGCAGCGCCGCCATCAGCAACGGCATGACATTCACTGACCCCGCGGCCATCACCGGCGGCATGGCCGCTGCGCTGGCTGACAGTCACGGCAATACCATCATCGGCGGCACGGTGAATTTCATCAGCAACTCGACCGGCTCCAGTGCTGC